>JAZSGA010000186.1:0-42995 GCA_045532495.1 Eubacteriales bacterium
AAAAAGTAACCAAAAAAGAACCTTGCTTTTTACGAAGTTCATGCGGTAAAGCTTTCCTTTAAGGCGCACGCTGGCATAACGCCTTTTTACGGCAGATTTACATGTGCCTTTTCCGCAACTGCGTGCGGATTTATTGTACCAACCTTTTACCGATATCAAAAAATGTGTTGGGGTATAAACGGCAACCGATATGAAGTGAGGAGCCTACTTGCCTTCCTTGCGGAAAAACTGCGTATTTTCCAAAAACGGTGTATTTTTCCGTTGGGTAGCCTCGGGTTATATGATTTATGAACACATGTCAAAGCCGTGCCGTTTTTTTGCACAATTATAAACTCTGCACTCTTTAAGTTTACAGTTTGTCATTGAAATCTGCCGCATTTGGTAATATAATTATAATCGGAATAATACAACGAAAGGCGGTATACATCATAAAACTCCGCAGCTTTGGTGAATCACGCACATCTGCCGTGCGTATAATACTTATACTGATAATATTTTTATTTGCCATAATTGCCTTTGTTACAAGGCTTTTGACATTGCAGATAACAAAAACCGATTATTACAAGGAACTTGCCGCGCCCAAAAACGAAAAAACCATATATATACAAACCTCCCGTGGGGAAATTACCGACCGCAACGGCGAAAAGCTGGTTACAAACCGGGGCAAAAGCAACATTGTTTTAAATCGCTCTCTTTTGCCTAAATCCACCGAAAACGAGGTGCTTTGCGAGCTTTTGCGCTTTTTTGATGCCAACGGCGTGCAAATACCCGATATAATGCCGGTTTCCGCAACAAAGCCTTATATCTTTACCGAGCCTGCCGATGATGCGGGCAAACGCAAGTTGCGCACATTTTTGCGCAACACCCAGTTTACCGAAGAGGAAATTGCAGGCACCGGGCTTTACGAAAAGTCATACAGCCGTTACAAGGCGGACACCATTGCGCAAAGCGTTTCCGAAGAGGAGCTGCGGCGTCTTATAGGCTTGCGCTATGCCATGGAAGCATCGGATTTTTCCCTTTCCGTGCCGTATACCGTACTTGCCGATGCGGATATAATAATCCTTTCAAAGCTTTCTGAGATCCTTCATACTTTGCCCGGTGTGGAAATTTCGGTTTCCACAAGCCGTTATTATCCCGGCGGAAGCCTGGCGGCACATCTGCTTGGACGTACCGGCCCCATTTATGCCGAGGAGGCAGAAAAATACAAAGCCATGGGTTATGCCATGGATGAAACCGTGGGCAAGGACGGTGCCGAGCTTGCATTTGAACAGTATCTGCGCGGCAAAAACGGCTACAAAATTGTGGAATATACCGCCGACGGTGAGCAGATAATTTCCGAGGAATATTCCAAAAACAGTCCGCCCGAATACGGCAAAACCGTGCGCCTTACCATAAGCGCAGGCATGCAGCGGGCTGCCGAGCAGGCGCTTAAAACAACGGTGGATGCCATAAACATAGCCAATATACGCTCGGGCAACCCTGAACGTGCATCGGGTGCTGTGGTGGTTATGGATCCCGATACGGGTGCACTTTATGTTGAAGCAAGCTACCCGACCTATGATCAGAACACCTACCGCGACACCATTTCGGATATGCTTACCGATAAACGCATGCCACTGCTCAACCGTGCGGTAAACGGTATTTATCCTCCCGGCTCCACCTTTAAAATAGCCACCGCCGCCGCCGCTCTTACAAACGGTGTCATAGACGAAAACACCAGGATCTATGACAGCGGTGTTTACGAAGAATACGAGGATTTCCAGCCCCATTGCTGGTATTACGACACCCATGGCGAAGGTCATGGCTGGCAGAAAGTGGTGGACGCCATTTCCAACTCCTGCAACTATTACTTTTTTGAAGTGGGCAGGCTTTTGGGACTTGAAAACCTCAACAGCTACGCTTCAAAACTCGGTCTGGGACAAAAAACCGGCATAGAAACGGGCGAGGAGCAAGGCATACTTGCCAGCGATCAATACCGTGCAAGTGTGGGTTTGCCCTGGAACCCCGGCGATCTTATACAGTCAGCCATCGGTCAGTCCGATAACAGCTTTACGCCCATTCAGCTTGCCACCTTCTTTTCCACCGTGGTAAACGGAGGCACACGCTACAAGGCACATGTGCTTCACTCTGTGGTGGATTACGGCACGGGCGAAATATTAAAGCGCACCACGCCCGAGGTGGTGGATACCGTACAAATTACCGAACATCACCTTGATTTGCTAAAACGCGGCATGAGATCCGTTGTGGAGGACGGTACCGCCGCTTCGGTGTTTGTAAATTATCCGCATCCTGTGGGCGGCAAAACAGGTACCGCCCAGCGAGGAAGTGCAGGCGGCGACAATGCCGTTTTTGCAGGCTTTGCGCCCTATGACGATCCCGAAGTTGTAGTTGCCGTGGTTATTGAAGCAGGTATCCACAGCTACACCGCTTCCACCGTGGCAAAAAGCGTTTTTGACTATTATTTTGAAAATACCCATGAATTTGTGGAGTGACATGCGATGAATATTAACCCCGAACAATCAGATTTTGATACCGGCACCGATAATGTGCAGGACAACGGCTATAACGGAACTTTAAAATCTTTGTTAAAGTACACATCGGTAAAAATTGCTGCAATTTTTGCCCTTATCACTTTGCCCATACCCGTAATATCGCTGTTCTGGTCAGGCTTTGCCGAAGCCTACAGCCGCGGAGTGGGCGGGTTTTTCCGCATGGTACTGGCAAAAATAACGGGAATCCTGCCTTTTTCGCTGGCGGAGATTATTGTGGTTTTTGGTACATGCTACGTTGTGGCAGGGATTTGCTACGGCATTGTACAGATATTCCGCAAAAACGAGTATATTTCCGATTTTGAAATAAATTTTAACCGCCGTGTTGCCTGCGCCGTGCTGGCGGCTTTGGCATTATACAACCTTGGCTTTGCATCCTGCAACCGCAGGTATCCCCTGGAAAAAAATCTGGGGCTTGAGCGTTCATCGCTTACGGCAGAGCAGCTTTACGACTGTATGGTTATTGTAAACCGTGAGCTTGAAAAGTGCTTTGATGAAGGGGATATCCGCTATACCCCCGACGGTGCATCCTGCATGCCCTACGATTACACCGAGCTCAACAAAAAGCTGAACGGAGCCTTTGCGGAATTTTCACAAAGCCACAGGTACATTAACGGCTTTTCCTCCGTGGCAAAAAGGCTTGCTTTATCAAAATACCTCACCTATACCCATATTTCGGGCATTTATATCCCCTACACGGGTGAGGTAAACATAAACACCAACTATCCCGATTATGTTGTAACCTTTACCCATGCGCATGAAATGGCTCATCAGCGTGGCATTGCCCGTGAGGACGAGGCAAACTTTGTTGCCTTTATGCTGCTTTACGAAAACGGCGACAATTACATGCGTTACAGCGCACTTACCGAGCTTTTCAGCTATCTTTCCGATGCGCTGTATTCGGCAAGCCCTGAACTGTTTTCGCAGGTATTGCTTGACACAGACCCACGCACCATTGACGAAATGATCGCCTTTGAAGAATTCTTTACCCCCTATGCCGATTCGGTAGCATCCGATGTTATGGGGGCGGTAAACGATACATCCATAAAACTGCGCGGCGATGCCGACGGGGCAAAAAGCTACAACATGATGGTGGAGCTTGCCGCCGCATATTTTGGAGTTACAGACTGATATGAAAAGTTTTGATAAAAGCAGGCTTCCCCGTGCTGTTTCGGATAAAATAACCGGAAGCTGTGTGCCCGAAGCCATAGGCAGAAGCGGCGACGATGTGCTGGTTTTTGAAAATTCGGTGCTTAAAATATCGGATTCCGCAGGGCTTTGCCGCGAACATGCCGCCATGAGCTTTCTTTACGGCAGGCTGAATGTGCCCCAACCCCTTGCTTTTGAAAAGCATGAGGGCAAATATTATCTGCTCATGTCAAAAATGGACGGTACCATGGTTTGTTATCTGGATTGCGATAACCGCACAAAGGCAAGGCTTTTGGCGCAGGCGGCAAGGCAGGTTTTGCAGGTATGCTGCAACGGACTGCCGGATGTGCTTTGCGATGCGGAGCAGTATGATCTTGATGCGGCAAAACGCAACATCGAGCAGGGCAAAGTGCCGTCCCACGGAGTTGGCGGTTTTTGCAGCACCTGCGGACTTTACGAGTATCTTTGCTCGGTAAAGCCTGCACCGCAGTATTTTACCCACGGAGATTTTTGTTTGCCCAACATACTTTACGACGGCAAAAGCGTGGGCTTTATAGATCTCGGCGGAGCGGGAGCGGGCGGCAAATGGCGCGATATTGCCATGTGCATATGGTCCATGCGCTACAATTTTGAGGGGCAGGAGCTTTGCGGTTTTGCCCTTTCCGATATGCGTGATTACGAAAGAGAATTCTTTTACACCCTGCAGCTTGAGCCCGATGAGCAGAGCATCAATTATTATCTGCTGCTGGCACAGCTGTTTTAAAGGAGATAAAAATGTACCCACAGTATAAATGCCCCGTATGCGGCGAGATTCTTGAGCTTTGCGAAAAAAGCTTTACATGCCGCAATTCCCACAATTTTGATATGGCAAAAGAGGGCTATGTAAATTTTGCTCTGGGCAAGCATGACAGCGGCGACAGTGCCGAAATGTGTGCCAGCCGACGCAGTTTTCTCGGCAAGGGGTATTATGCCCCCTTTGCAAAACTTATCTGCGATACCGTTGAAAAATATGCGCCCCATACCGCTTGCCTTGTGGATGCAGGTTGCGGCGAGGGATATTATCTGAGATGCCTGCGTGAGCGTTTTGGGGAAGCGCACCTATACGGCATTGACCTTGCCAAAAACGCCGTAAAGCTTGCGGCAAAAAGCGAAAAACAGGTACAGGGTTTAAAAAATATGTACAGCGTTTGCGGCATATTTTCGCTGCCCTTTGCCGACAGCTTTGCAAATGCGGTAATATCGGTTTTTGCCCCCGTGGGTGATGCTGAAAATTTAAGGGTTTTAAAGCCGGGAGGCTTTATGTTTGTGGCAGGCCCGGGAAAACGCCACCTTTCGGGACTCAAAAGCGCATTGTACGATGTGCCCTATGATAACGAAGAAAAGCAGAAAAGCTACAACGGTTTTACATATGTGGGCAAGGAAACCGTAAGCTACACCGCAAAAATTGACGGTGCCGACATTTCTGACCTTTTTACCATGACACCCTATTACTGGAAAACAAAAAGGGAAGACAGCGCAAAGCTTGCCGCTTTGCCTGAGCTTGAAACCCAACTTGAATTTGAAATAAACGTTTATAAAAAATAAAAATCGGGACGATGTGGCATCGTCCTCTACATTGTGCAAAACGATTGAGGAATTTAGATTGCAAAGCGTTTAATATAGCAAAAAAGGACCGCATGCACCGTCCTTTTTAAGCAACAAAATTTATTTGTTTTTAAGATACTCGTCTATTGCCGCAGCGGCATTTTTACCTGCACCCATGGCAAGTATAACCGTTGCCGCACCCGTTACCGCATCGCCGCCTGCATAAATGCCACAGCGGGAAGTAAGGCCTGTTTGCTCATCTGCAATAATACCGCCCCACTTTTGGGTTTCAAGCCCTTCGGTGGTGGATTTTATAAGGGGGTTGGGCGATGTACCAAGCGCCATTATAACGCAGTCCACCTCCAGGGTAAATTCCGAATCCGGCTTTACCACGGGGCGACGTCTGCCCGATTCATCCGGCTCGCCCAGCTCCATTTCCACACATTTCATGCCGCAAACCGTACCATTTTGGGGATCACGCTTATCATCGGGATTGTTGTAACCCAATATTTCCGTGGGATTGCACAGCGTTTTGAACACAATGCCTTCTTCGATGGCGTGTTCTATTTCCTCGTGCCTTGCAGGAAGCTCCTCCATGCCGCGGCGGTAAACAATATAAACCTCCGATCCAAGGCGCTTTGCACAGCGTGCCGCATCCATGGCAACATTTCCGCCGCCCACAACAGCCGTGCGCTTTGCGCGCATTACGGGGGTATCGCTTCCCTCGCGGTATGCCTTCATAAGATTTATACGGGTTAAAAATTCGTTGGCAGAGTAAACGCCGTTAAGGTTTTCTCCGGGGATATTCATAAATTTGGGCAGGCCTGCGCCCGTGCCGATAAACACGGCATCGTAGCCTTCATCAGCCATAAGCTCATCCACAGAAATCGTTTTGCCCACCACGGTGTTGGTGCGGAATTCCACACCCAAAGCGGCAAGGCCGTCTATTTCCTTTTGCACAATGCTTTTTGGCAAACGGAATTCGGGTATGCCGTAAACCAGCACACCGCCGGCAAGGTGCAGAGCTTCAAAAACCGTTACACCGTAGCCCAGCTTTATAAGATCGCCTGCGCAGGCAAGACCTGCAGGACCGGAGCCTATAATTGCCACCTTTTTGCCGCAGGTTTGTATCTTTTTTGGAGTTTCGCTGCTGTGGGCGTTGTGATAATCGGCAACAAAACGCTCAAGTCGGCCAATGGCAACGGGTTCGCCCTTTATTCCGCGCACACATTTGCCCTCGCACTGGGTTTCCTGGGGGCATACTCTGCCGCACACGGCAGGCAGGGAAGAAGCCTGCGATATAATGCCGTAGGCCTGCTCAAATTCGCCCTTTGCCACACATTCAATAAAAGCAGGGATATGTATTTTTACGGGACAGCCTGCAATGCATGGCTTGTTTTTACAGTTAAGGCATCTTGCGGCTTCGTCCATCGCCTGCTCGGCGGTATAGCCCAGCGCCACCTCATCAAAATTCTTATTGCGTACCTCTGCCGGCTGTGCAGGCATGGGGTTCTTTTTAAGTGACATATTGGGCATTTACTTTTCCTCCGCTGCTTTGAAAAGATTGCAGGTTTCTTCGTATTTGTGACGTTCAAAATCACGGTACATGCCCGATCGCTGCATGGCTTCGTCAAAATCTATTTCGTGACCGTCAAATTCAGGACCGTCAACACAGGCAAAAACGGTTTTTCCGCCCACGGTAAGTCGGCAGCCGCCGCACATGCCCGTGCCGTCTATCATAACCGGGTTCATGGATGCCACGGTTTTTATGCCGTATTCCTTTGTAAGGGCACAAACGAATTTCATCATAATAAGGGGACCTATGGTTATTACCTCGTCGTATTGCTCGCCGGATTCTATAAGGGCACGCAACGCATCGGTAACAAGACCTTTTTCGCCCCAGCTTCCGTCATCGCTCATTTTTTTGACAAGAGTGCTTGCCGCATCAAATTCTTCTTCAAGAATAACAAGCTCCTTGCTGCGGAACCCTATGACAGAATGTACCGTACAGCCCAGGCTGTGCAGTTTTTTTGCCACGGGCAAAGCAATGGCGCATCCCACGCCGCCGCCAACAACGGCAACCTTTTTAAGTCCTTCGGTGTGGGTGGCACGTCCCAGCGGACCTACAAAATCGCAAAGGGCATCGCCCACGTTTACGCTGTCAAGCTTTTTTGTGGTGGCGCCCACTATCTGAAAAATAATTGTTACCGAGCCTTTTTCTGCATCGTAATCGGCAATGGTAAGGGGAATACGTTCACCGTTTTCATCGGTGCGCAGAATTATAAACTGTCCGGGCTGTGCCTTTTTTGCCACAGCAGGGGCATAAATTTCCATCAGAGTTACTGTGGGATTTAGGGATTGTTTTTTTAAAACGGTATACATTTAACAAAACTTCCTTTTGGCAATTGAAAATAATATACAAAATATTGTAACACAATTTGTGCAAAAAAACAATAGCTTTGCACAAAAAAGTATAACTTTTTTAATGGCAAAAAGCCGTCAGTTGCGGCAAAAAGAGCTAAAAAGCTGTTGCGCCGCCAACTGTTTTTCAAATATCAACCGCTGATCCTGCGGCAGTTTTTTAATATCGGCAAGGCGTGACATGACAAAAAGAGTGCTGTCACTTTTTTTGATGCTTTTAAGCATGGCGGCGCCGTTTTGAGAATACGCCAGCAAAAATGCGCTTTGCGGCAATGCAGCAAGCTCATCGGCGCAGGTGTGGGTAATAAGATACATTAGCATGCGGCGAAGCTTTGCGTTGGTCATGTGGCGGGATTTAAGCTTTTCGAAAAAGCTTTCAAAATCTCCACATTCCTTTGCCGCCGATACAAGCTTTGGTACGTAATCGTGGGGAATTTCGGCGGTTTTTGCAAGGTTTTCGGGGGAATCAAACATCAGCCTTTGGCGCAAAGCGGCATAAAACAGCACGTAATCCACCTGCGCAGGCGGTGTTTTTTGCATATATTCCGCAGTATATGGCGGACAGAATTTTATGAGATTTTCAGGAGTGGGGTTTTTGCGCAAATAGCTTGCGCTGCAGAAATTTCCGCAGGGGCTTCCGCTGTGGGGTGCGGTGCGCGGGATAACGGTTATATCCAGCTTTGAATTCTGTGCAAGAATGGCTTTGGCATATTCCACTCCCAAAAGGGTGTTGGGCATGCTTAAAAGGTCGGCATATTTATCGCCGTAGGTATCACGCACATATTGCTCACGCAGGGCGGCAAAGCCTTGCTCCTTGCAGTTTTTAACGGCTTTGTTTATGCCGTCACGGCAGGCTTTTTCAAGCAGAATATGAGCTGTATCAAAAAAATCACGGGCACAAAGGCCTTGGGTTTCCACACCAAAGGCAATGTTTTGGCATATACCCGATCCGTTGATTATTGAAATTGCGGCGGCGGCATATTTTTCTGCCGTGGCGCAGGAAAAGGGGTACGGTATTTCCGCAACCACATCCGCTCCGCCCTTTATTGCCCACTCCGCGCGGACAGCTCCCTTGTAGGCGGCAAGGCTTCCGCGCTGAACAAAATCTCCGCTCATGGCGCAAAAAATGTCGCTTCCGCAAAGTGCCCTTGCCTGCCCAAGCAGATACAGGTGACCGTTATGAAAGGGGTTGAACTCACATACTATTCCTGTTGCCATGCTTATTTACCGTAATACATATCAAAATAAGTGTCCTCGTCCACAAGGGTGTAATCCCCGGGAATCTTAAGCCAGCCATCGGGAATACTGCGTGAAAACTCCGCCACATCACGCTCCACGGACGATGTGTCATCGTAATCCACAATGGCAACAAGAGCGCCATCGGCATCGGTAAAGAACTTTACGCCGCAACGGGTGCCGTCATAGGTGGTGCAGGAAAAATCCTCGTAAAAGCAGTTTTCGGCAATGGCAATGTCCTCGTTGCCCGAACCCTTGAATTTTGCGGTGGAGTAGTTTATAACACTGCGCAGGCCGTCATCAACGCCTGCATACGAAAGGAAGTAGACTTTGTGCTTATCGTCGATAAAATATGTTTTTCCATCCTTTGATAAGGTGTGGGAAACGCTTCCACCGTAGTTTGAGCGGCTTTCTATAACTCCGTCTGCCATGGCAATGGTGTTGTATATTATCATGCCGTCGACAAACAGCGAAACATCAAGATAATAATGCTCGTTGGCAAATCCTTCAAGATATTCGGCGCAGGCGTAATCCTCCATCACCACATAGGTGGTGTCCCTGAAATCCTCGGGTTTACTGCAGCCGCAGGCGGTTATGGCAAATGCCACCATCAGCGCCCACACTTTTTTTGCGCAATTTTTCATGGATAAACCTCCTTTTTGGGACTTTTATTACAGCGGTTTTTTTAGTATCTGCGGATATCTTCTGGGATACTGCGTGGGTGTGGGTTTTGTTTTGCGGATGATTATAAGGCAATGCTTTTTATCCTCGTCCTCGCCGTCATAAAAATCGCACAGATCGTAATACAAAACATCCTCCACCTTGCCGCCAAGAGCTTTTATGCCTGCCTGCGAGCGTGAAAGCTCGCTTTGGGGATCTCGTGTATCCGCCGCAACAACTCCCTTATAGGCGGCAAAAAATCCGCCCACCTTTACAAAGGGCATGCACAGCTCGCACAGCACGGGCAAATTTGCCATTGCGCGGGATACCGCCGCATCAAAACCTTCACGCAGGGTTTTATCCTTTGCGGCATCTTCGGCACGCAGGGGGTATATTCCTGCTTCAAACCCCAGGGTTTTTGCCGCATGGGATGTGAATTTAAGCTTTTTTTCGGTGCTGTCGAGAAAAGAAATGTCAATACTGCGGTCCGCAAGCTTTAGCGGCAAACCGGGAAAACCCGCTCCGCAACCCACATCAATAACCCTTGCATTTTGGGGCAAAAGCTTTTGTGAAAGCAAAAACAGCGAATCGGCGTGGTGCTTTATTGCCACCTCACGCTCCTCACGCACTGCGGTGAGATTTGTGTGGGAATTGTACTGCAAAAGCTCGTCGGTAAGCACGCAGAAATCGTTGTATGCGTTTTCTTGCAATGGGATATTGTATTTTTGGCAAAAATGCTTTATAATGGATACTGTAATGTTGTTTTCGGACACGGAAACATTTCTCCTTTTGTATATATTAAGACCTTTAAGGGTATATTTATGAAAAAGCTTTTACACGATTTTTTTAAAACCAACCATATAAAATACTACCGAGCTTTGCCCATAGAATGGCTTGCGGAAGATATTATAATATCGCCCCGAAGAATGCCTCAGGGGGCAAAATATGTTGTGCCGTTTTTAATACCATACCGCTGCGATGATAATGCCTGCCGCAACATATCGGAATACGCGGTACCGCGGGATTACCACCTTTTTGCTTCAAATTTGGGAAAAGAGCTTAAAAGTGCCCTTTTGCAAAGCGGAATTGATGCGCATGCCGAGGTTTTTGCCGATACATCGCCCTTTGCGGAGGCAAAGCTTGCCTGCCTTGCAAAGCTTGGATTTATAGGACGCAACGGACTTGTTATAAACCCCGAATACGGCAGCTATGTTTTTTTGGGCGAGGTGGTAACGGATGCCTGCCTTGAGGATTTTTACGGCATGCCGCCCATCCTTGAGCAAACCTGCATGCAATGCGGAGCTTGTGTTGCCGCATGCCCGGGAAAATGCCTTGGCTGCGATGACGGCATATGCTATTCCGCACTCAGCCAGCAAAAAAAGCTTACCGAGCACGAGCAGGCTTTGCTTTCAAAGCACAATCTTTTATGGGGCTGTGATACCTGCCAAAGCGTTTGCCCCCACAACAAAAATGCGGCGTACACTCAAATTGAATTTTTCCGCACCTGCCGTATACCAAAACTCAGCCTTGAGCTTATCAAGGGTATGAGCGATGAGGAGTTTTCACAGCGTGCATATTCCTGGCGCGGCAGGCAGGTAATTATGCGCAACGCATCATTATTAGATATTATAACAGATTCTCATGATAAAATCAACAAGGAGAACCCATGACCTTGCAGTCATTTTATTCCTATATCCAAAAAAATTTTCAAAACCCCGATGAGCTTTATGAAATATGTGCCATTTATGAAAAAGAAATCAAAAACACGCCCCTTTTAGACTCCCTTGAGCAGGCAATAAAGCACATTCCTCACAGGCTTTACGGCGAGTTCCCTTTTTACGGCGAATTCCGCTGTGTTGATTTTTTTGAAATACTCAATTCCGCCGCAAAGGCTGCTTTAAACCGTGATGCCTTTTACCTTGCGGTATACATTGCCCTTTGCATCGGTGCAAAACAGCGGCTGTGCGGAATGGGTGTTGCGGAAAGTGTGGCGGAGCAAACCCTTTCGGGCGTAGCTTTGTGGGCAAAAAAGCACAAAAGAATAAGCGGCAGCTATGGTCTTCCCGATTACCGCTGGTGCACACGCTATCTTTGCGGTGCGGTGTTGCGGTTTGGTTCGCTGGAATTTGAACCCTGCCTTAACCGTGATGTGCGTTTGCCGCAAAAAAGCGATGACGGATTGAAAATAAACGTGCATATCCCCGAAGGTACGGATTTTTCATACGGGGCACGCAAGGCATCGTACCTTGATGCCTACGATTTTTACAGCGGAGTGTTTTCAAAATCAAATCTGGTTTTTGTGTGCGAAAGCTGGCTTTTATCCCTTGACCACGAGGCTTTGGGGGAATGCAACATAAATTCCTTCCGCAGAGATTTTAACATTTACAACTATTACTACGATGCCGAAAAGGAGTTTTTGTGGCGTATTTTCGGCAATGCGGATATAAACGATCCTTATAACCTGCCGCAATCAAACCGCCTTATGCGCCTTTACCGCCAAAAGCTTTTAAATGGCGAAAAGTTTTGCAGCGGCACGGGTTATTTTGTAATAAGCAACAGAAAAATACTTTAAGGAGCAAACCTTCAGGATGGAAAAAATAAAGCTCAACTGCGCTGTGCTGTGCGAGGGAAAGTACGATAAAATAAAGCTTTCCGCTTTGCTTGATGCCGTTATAATAACCACCGACGGTTTTTCGGTGTTCAACAATGCCGAAAAAAAGGCGCTTATACGCAAGCTGTGCGATGCCCGTGGGCTTGTTATAATAACCGACAGCGACAGGGCAGGCAATTTTATCCGCTCAAAGCTAAAGGGCATGCTGCCGCAGGGTAAGGTCAAAAACCTTTATATCCCCGAAATACGCGGCAGGGAAAAGCGCAAAAAGCAGGATTCCAAGGACGGTCTTCTGGGCGTTGAGGGCATGAGCATCGAAACTTTGCGCCGTGTGTTTGAAAAGGCAGGACTTACGGATACTGCCACCTGCCCCACAGCACCTGCCGTTACAAAGGCACAGCTTTATACCCTTGGACTTTCGGGATGTGCCGACAGTGCCGAAAAGCGCGCACAGGTGCTTAAAAAACTGGATCTTCCGACGGGACTTACCGCCAACGCCATGCTTTGCGCCCTGGAGATGTTGGGTACCACATATAACGAGCTTGCCGCACTTTGCGGTTTTGATGAGCAAAAGCTGAAGTTTGAAAGCTTTTTTCCGTCATCGGTGCGTACCATTCTTTCAAACCTTATAAACGCAGGGTACGAGGCGCATTTTGTGGGCGGCTGTGTGCGTGATTTCTTTACAGACCGCACCCCCGGCGATTTTGACATAACCACCAATGCCGACAGCGATACGGTAATACGCATCCAAACCGCCTGCGGTGCACAGGCACAGCTTACGGGCGGCAACTGCGGCACGGTAAAGGTGACTTATTGCACCTGCTCTGCGGAAATAACCCCCTACCGCACCGAAAGCGGATATACCGATCACCGCCATCCTTCCCGGGTGGAATATGTGCAAAACATAAACCAAGACCTTTGCCGCCGTGATTTTACGGTAAATGCGCTGGCGCTTACACTGGACATCAACGGAAATGTGGTGCTTACCGACAATTTTGGCGGACTTGAGGATATAAAAAGCGGCACTCTGCGGTGCATAGGCGATCCGACGGTGCGTTTTACCGAGGATGCCCTGCGCATACTGCGCGCCTTAAGATTTTGTGTTCAGCTTGATTTTAAAATACATCCGCAAACGGCGGATGCCATAAACAAAACGGCACAGCTTTTGGACTATGTTTCGGCAGAACGCAGGTGTGAAGAACTTAAAAAAATGCTGATATGCGGTTGTCCTGAGGCGGTTTTGTGTGATTTTCCCACGGTTTTTTCGAAAATTTTGGGTAACTATGTGGGAAAAGGTGTGAATAAAGTGCCGCCTGTCTTTACAAAGCGGCTGTTTTACATATTAAAAAACAACGACCGCGGCATGTTTGAAAAAACGCTTTATGCCTTAAAGCTTACATCGGCACAGCATGACGAAATAATGCAATACAAAGAAATATACGATGCTTGCGGCGAAAATGTCAGCCGTGATGCGGGACTTGAGCTTATTGCACGCCACGGTGAATTTTTTGGAGAGTATCTTGAAATTTTCGGCAGATATTGCGATTTTGCCGACGTGTTGGAGGATGTTTGTGTGCCCAAAAGCCTGCGTCAGCTTGATATAAGCGGCAGCGACCTTGCCGCCATAGGCTTTGAAGGAGCACAGATTGGCACGGCACTTGAAAAGCTTTTGCTGTGTGCCGTATGCCGTAAAGTCAAAAACGAAAAACAAGAGCTCTTATCTTTTGCAAAAAAACTGCTTTAAAGAATACAAGGAGAACAGCCATGACAAACCAACAGTTTATCAAAAATTTATCCGTACCTCAGGGCATGGTGGATGTGGTGATAGACACCGATGCATACAACGAAATAGACGATCAGTTTGCCATTTCCTACCTGCTTAAATCCACCGAAAAGCTTAACACCGTGGCGATATATGCCGCACCCTTTCTCAATTCCCGCTCGCAAAGCCCTGCCGACGGTATGCAGAAAAGCTATGATGAAATTTTAAAGCTTTTAAAACTTGCCGGTATAAAAAAGGACGTTTTTGCAGGTTCCGACAAATATATGGACGATGAGCACACTCCCGTTATTTCAGATGCGGCAAAGGATCTTGCGGAGCGTGCAAATAATTACACCCCCGAAAAGCCTTTGTACGTTGTGGCAATAGGCGCCATAACAAATGTGGCATCCGCCATACTTTTAAATCCCGATGTGGCGCGCAACACCGTTGTTGTTTGGCTTGGCGGCCATGCACAGCATTATCACAACACCCGTGAATTCAACATGCGGCAGGATGTTGCTGCCGCACGCATTGTATTTACCTGCGGTGTGCCGCTGGTACAGCTTCCCTGCATGGGTGTTGTAAATGCGTTTACAATTTCAAAGCCCGAGCTTGAATATTGGTTTGCAGGCAAAAATCCCCTTTCGGATTATCTTGCAAAAAACTCCATTGCCGCCGCCGAGAGTTATGCTTCGGGCAAGCCCTGGACAAGGGTTATATGGGACGTTACCGCCGTGGCATGGCTGCTTAATGACGATAACAGATTTATGGAGTCTAAAATAATCAAAACTCCGCTGCCCACTTACGATAACCTTTATGACGAAAACCCCGACGGTTATGATATGCGCTATGTTTACTGCATAAATCGTGATGCGCTTATGGAAGATCTGGTAAAAAAGATAACGGAATAATTGCTTTTTCCTGCGGTCGGTGCAACATCGGCCGCAGTTTTTTTGCCTGAAAAAAGGCGGCAAAAACGGCACAAAAACCGCCGCACTTGCAATTTTTATAAATATGTGTTATAATATATGCTACAATGGTACTAAAATGGATATTTGTGCGGCGAAAAAGCATTGCCGCCAAAACCGCAGTATCTTACAAAAATTGTCATAAAATCACATGTTTTTTAAAAAAGAAAGGAGCATTCCGGATGAAATTTTTGCGTACATTGGCAAAAAAACCGCTGCTTACTGCGGCATGCGTGCTTTGCACCGTTGCAGTTTGTTTTCCGGCAGGTACTCTTGCCGCAGAATATCTTTCGGAAGGTGATCCCGTAATCACCTTAAGCTATCTCAAAAGCGTTTTTTCGCCTGCCTTGAAAGAAGAAATCAAAAATGAGGTTTCTGTCGGCGGCACCTCCTACAGCGGCTACACCGTGGTGGAGCTTTCCGCAGGGCAGATACTTACATCCCAGAACGGTACCGTGGAGCTTATTCTGCGCCCCGGTGCGGAAGGAGTTGTTGTTTCCGATATTCCCGGTAACGGTCTTTCGGATATTTCGGAAATGCGAGAAATTTTAGACGGCGAACCTGCAGGCATAAATCATGCACTTATAATACCCCGCAACGACGGCAGAGGGGTACGCATTACCTCGGAAAAGGCATATGTTCTTGTCCGCGGTTCATATGCAGTAAAATAAAGGGTTTTTGATACAAAATGAAGTTTTTTTCCACTTCAAAAAAATCCAAGACCGTAACTAAAATTCTTGCCGTTATACTTGCCGTTCTGTTTGTTCTGGGTACGCTTGCCACCGTGCTTCCCACCCTTGTAAATGCCACGGGCACATCAAGGTTTTTGCGTGTGGGACTTTATTACGGAGCAAGTGCGGTAACATCCCTTGCGCTGACATCCGATACAGGCTTTGAGCTTGGCAGCTTTGATTCCGCATCGGGCTACTTTGCGCCCTCCGCCAATTTATACAACACTGCCCTTGTGGCATCCTTTGCAAACGGTGCAGGCAGTATAATGACACCCGAATGGATGACACTTACATCGCTTTATGAGGGAACTCCCGTATATATCCGTGCCGCAGGCGGCGGAAACATTGGTGCAGGCGGAAACATTTACAGCGGTGTGCTGGAAATAACCTGCATGGGCGGCGGTTTGCGCGTTGTAAACATTGCCGATCTTGAAGATTATGTAAAGGGCGTTGTGGTTTCCGAGGTTTACAGCTCATGGCCCGCCGAGGCTCTTAAAAGTCAGGCGGTGGTGGCACGCAGCTTTACCCTTTACAGCTCCACAAAGCACACAGCCGATGGGTTTGATATTTGTGCAACCCAGCATTGTCAGGCATATAACGGCATAGGCAATGCCGTGCAGGCAACCAACGATGCGGTGGATGCAACACGGGGACTTGTTGTGGCATACAACGGCAGACCTGCGCTTACCACCTACCATTCCTCCAGCGGACAGCGCACCGAAAGCGCCAGCAGCGCATGGGGAAGCAAGCCTGAGGCATATCCCTACCTTGCATCGGTGGATACAGGCTTTAACGATACGGTAAATTACCGCAACGGCAGATGGAGCTATACCGTAAGCGCATCCGCACTTACCGATTACATAAACTCAAAGCCTGCCTATGAGGGAATATTAAAGGGCAATGTGGACAGCATCGTTTGCGAAAGCAAGCCCGATTCGCCCTATGTTTACAAGCTTACCGTATCCGATGCCCTGGGCAACAGCATAACCGTGGAAAAATCCACCCAGGTACGCAATTTTATCACGCAGTACTGTAAAAGCGCGTGCTTTACGGTTTCGGCACACAAACCCATATATGCCAATGAAGGCGAGTATATGCTGGATTCCGAAAACATGTATGTAATTACCGCCGAAGGCCCCAAAACCTTAAAGGTTCCGTCATCGGGGCTTGAGGTTTTAACCGCCGATGGGCTTAAAACCGTGCAGTCCACCGTGGGCGAAAAGCTGTTTACCATAACCGGCGAAGGCTACGGTCACGGCGTGGGTATGAGCCAGTACGGTGCCATGACTCTTGCACAGCAGGGGCATGATTATAACTACATCCTTTCGCTTTATTACCCCGGCACCACCATTGTGGATTATACAACACTTGCTCCGTGATATATAAAACAAAAATATTCTCACAAGGGCATGCAAACAGGGTTTTTGCAAAACAAAGGGCTGTATCAAAACAGTTTGATACAGCCTTAATTATATGAAAAACTCACAAATATTCGTAGGGGAGATCCATCATCGTCCCGAAAAAACGGACAGATGTGGGCATCTGTCCCTACAATACGCGGTACACTGATTTTATAATGATTTCATTGAAGATGAAAGCAATGAATTGCCTTCGGCATGAATTGAAAATTAAAATTTTCATGAATTGAGCCTTGCGGCTCATGAATTGCACTTTGTGCATTAAAAAGAACGGTATCTGCATCGTACAATCGATATGGACAATGTAGGGGACGATGCCTTCATCGTCCCGAAAAAACGGACAGATGTGGGCATCTGTCCCTACACATTTTTTGCCGGTTTTAAAAGGAGAAGCCTTTTGTGCTTCTCCTTTGCTTTTTTATTCTGCGCTGTTACACAGCTTTTCTGCCTGTTCAACAAATTCCTGCGCCAATGCCAGCACATCCTCGTTTTGCTGCAGTTTTATGTTATAGCACGGGTGGTTGCCCATGGAAAGCAGCACCCTGCCTTTAAAGTACAGCGAAAGGCTTACCGCCGTGGATTTTTCCACGGTAAGGGGATAAATTATAAGCTTGTTTTCGCGCTGTTCTATTTTTTTAATGCCGCAGCCCTCGCACCTTGCACGCAAAAGCGATATTTTACAAAGAGCCTCGGTTTCCGCAGGAATGTTTCCGTAGCGGTCAAGCAGCTCATCACGAATCTCGTCGATCTCATCCTGCGTGCGTGCCGCCGCAATTTTTTTGTACATTTCTATACGACCGCCGGGCAGACGGATATATTTTTCGGGAATATATGCGTTGACACGCAGATCCAGCGTGCTCTGAGCCTCCTCGCCCCTGCCGGGAACAATGCCCTTTTCCTCCAGCACGGCTTCCTCAAGAATACGTATATAAAGCTCGTAGCCCACAGCCTCCATATGGCCAGATTGTTCCGCACCCAAAAGGTTGCCTGCACCACGGATCTCAAGGTCACGCATGGCAATGCGGAAACCCGAACCGAACTCGGTAAACTCACGCAGGGCATCAAGCCTTTTTGTTGCCACCTCGGTAAGAGCGGCAGATTTTTTCCAGGTTATATATGCATAAGCTCTGCGGTTGCTGCGGCCTATTCTGCCTCGTATCTGATGCAGCTGTGCCAGGCCCAGACGGTCGGCATCCTCAATAATAAGAGTGTTGGCGTTGGGCACATCTATGCCCGTTTCTATAATCGTGGTGCACACAAGCACATCAATTTCGCCGTCCACCAAAGCCGCCCATATATCCGAAAGCTCCTCTTTGCTCATCTGACCGTGGGCGCAGGCTATTTCCGCATCGGGCAATGCCGCACGCAGTTTTGCGGCGGTTTCCTCTATACCCTCCACACGGTTGTGAAGATAAAAAACCTGTCCTGCACGGCGAAGCTCTTTTTTTATCGCCTCAAGGATAATAAAATTATCGTGCTCCAGCACATAGGTCTGCACAGGGTATCGGTCGGTGGGGGCTTCCTCCAGCACCGACATATCACGGATGCCCGCCATTGCCATGTTAAGCGTACGGGGGATGGGCGTGGCGGTAAGCGTTAAAACGTCTATTTGCTTTGACATTTCCTTAAGGCGCTCCTTATGGGCAACGCCAAAGCGCTGTTCCTCATCCACCACCAAAAGTCCAAGATCCTTGAACTTTATGTTTTTGCCCAGCAGCTTGTGGGTACCTATAACAATATCCGTTTCGCCGGTGGCAAGCCTTTTTACCGTTGCCGCCGCTTCCTTGGGCTTGCTGAAGCGTGAAAGCATTTCTATTTTAAGCGGAAAGCCTTTCATTCGTGAAAGAACTGTTTGATAATGCTGCATGGCAAGTATGGTGGTGGGCACAAGGATAGCCGCCTGCTTGCCCTCAATAACACACTTAAAAACGGCACGCAAAGCCACCTCGGTTTTGCCAAAGCCCACATCGCCGCACAAAAGGCGGTCCATGGGATGGGGTTTTTCCATATCCGCTTTGATCTCGTTTATGGCGGCAAGCTGACCTTCTGTTTCCTCAAACTCAAAATCCGCTTCAAAATCCCTTTGCCATTCGGTATCGGCAGAAAAAGCGTAGCCTGCCAGCTTTGTGCGCTCGGCATAAAGCTGAATAAGCTGTTTTGCCATATCTTTTGCGGCTTTTTTTGCTTTGGCTTTGGTTTTTTGCCAGTCCTTTGATGACATGCTCGAAAGCTTTACCGCCTCTGCCGCGCCGGCATATTTTGATATGCGGTCCATCTGGTCAATGGGGATATAAAGTGCATCGCTACCGGCATACTGAAGCATGACGTAATCACGGGTAAGACCGTCCACCGTAAGCGTTTTAAGCCCTTCGTAACGGGCAATGCCGTGCACGGTGTGCACAACGTAATCGCCCACCCGCAGATCCTGATAGGAAAGTATTTTTTGTCCCGAGCTTTTGCCCGAATGTGCCCTGCGGGTACGGGTGCGATTTTTTGCAAAGCCTGTTTCGCCCTCAGAAATAAGGGCAAAGGCTGTTTTGGGAAGCTCAAAACCGTGCAGCTCGCGAATATCTCCCACGCCGCCCACACAATAGCATATGCCCCCGTGTGCCTCGTCAGAAAAAACACCGTGGGCATCGCATACCTGGGCACGCAAGCCCTTTGCCGTAAGGGTATCGCAAAGCTCGGTTGCCGCTTTTGTATCCCTGGCGCAAACCACGGTGGTGTATCCAAGGGCGTTGTAGTTTTCTATATCGTCAAATAATATTTCTATGTTTTTGTCGGTGGCAGAGGTTTGCTTGGTTACAAAGCTGTAAAGCCCTGAAATTTCAAAGGGCAGACTTGATGTAAACGGGCTTGTTACCAACGACGGCTTTTTTGCCAGCACCGACTGCAAAAAGTCTTCGCCAAACATAAAATCCGTGCAGGTGTGGTGAAGCTCGCCCGCACTTATAAGCGAAAGGATGTTTTCGTTAAGCTGCCAGACTGCGCTTTTTATGCGTTCGGAGATCTTTGGATAATCCACGGCAAAAATTCCGCCGGAAATATGGGATATAAGACATTCTTTGCCCGATACCGCAGGCAGATATTTGTCTATGTTGGGCAAACTGCCGTCGGTTATCATTTCCTTTTCGCGGCAAAGCTTTTCAAGGGTGGCATTTGCTGTTATAACATCCAGCTTTTCGCCGCTCTTTTTTGCCTTGGCAAGGCGTTTTTCCATGGCGGCAATAAGCTCGTTTACAAGAGTTGTGCATACATCACGCTGTTCCGGTGTAAGCAAAAGCTCTCTTGACGGAGTTATTACAAATTCCGTAACATTTTCTATTCTGCGCTGGGTAAGCACGTCAAAATATCCGCAGGCGTCTATTTCGTCGCCAAAAAACTCTATTCGCAAGGGATATTCCGCATCGGGCGGAAAAACATCCACAATATCACCCCGGTGCGAAAACTGTCCTTTTCCCTCCACGGTATCGCACGCACCGTAGCCAAAGGTGCACAGGGTTTCAAGAAAGGTTTCAACGGAAAGCTCGCTTCCCACGGCAATTTCAAGGCTTTGTGCGCCGCCTGATGGGGGCAAAAGCGAAAGCACCGCCTCGGGCACCGCCACCACGGCACGGGCGCTGCCGTCGGTTATTTTACGCAAAACCTCAAGACGCTCGTATTCCGCCTCATGGGAAAAAGCCTCGATGTTGTGGAATATAAAATCCCTCATGGGAAAAAGGTAAACTCCGTCCATCATACAGCCCAGCACCTTTACAAGGTATGCCGCCGTTTTTTCATCGGGGGCAATAACAAGGCTTGTGCCGTTGTGGACAGGAAAAGCGGAAAGCTCATCTATAAGCGATGCTATAACGGTGCCCGTGGGGGTATCGCCAAGCCCCACCGCAAAGGCAGGCGGCTGACGGAAGCTTTTTATTTTATAATTTGCAACTGCTGCGGAAAGCTTTTTATACTGAGCATCGGCACCCATTGCCTTTGACAGCATATGCGCAGCGGGACTTTTTAAAACTGACATGACAAAACCGCCTTTCTTTTGTTTTTGTGATTTTTTGCTGACAGCACAACAAGGCTTATGGCAGAGCGCCATGAGCCTTAGCTTTTTTGTTTTTTGTTATATAAGAAAAAAGTAATGAGTGGGTTGTGGGGGTGCAATAACACCTTGGGGGCAAATAAGGCTCCCTCCGGAAAATACTTCGTTTTTGAGGAGAAGCTGTCACCGCAGGTGACTGATGAGGTGTAGGTCACGCAGTGACCGTTATTCTTTGCCGTTTGCAAAAAGGTTTATTAAGGAAACGCTGCTACCGCAGCTACACCTCATCCGAGTTGCTTCGCAACCCACCTTCCCCTCAAGGGGAAGGCTTTATAGGCTCCCTCCGGAAAAACACGCAGTTTTTCGGAAAAACACGCAATTTTTCGGGAATATTTTACCATATGTGTAAGGGACGCTGTGGGCAGCGTCCCCTTATTGTGCAATAAATATCAGACGTTAAGAGTTCTTTCTCTTACTTCTCTGCAGATATCGTTGATAAACTCATCCACGGAAACAGCGCCCTTATCGCCGTCCTTGCGTGAACGTACCGCAACAGCATTTGCGCTTGCTTCCTTTTCGCCGATAACCAGCATATAAGGAACCTTTTCAAGCTGAGCTTCACGGATCTTGTAGCCGATTTTTTCGTTACGGGTATCAAGCTCGCAGCGCAGGCCGTTTTTGCGGAGTTTTTCGTAAACAGCCTCGGCATATTCATGCTGGCTTTCGCTTATGGGCAGGATCTTTACCTGTGTGGGCGCAAGCCATGTGGGGAACGCACCGGCATACTTTTCGATAAGCAGTGCAAGGGTTCTTTCGTAACAGCCGATAGAGGTTCTGTGAATGATGTAAGGATTCTTCTTTGTTCCGTCACTGTCGGTGTATTCCATGCCGAATTTTTCGGCAAGCATCTGGTCGATCTGGATGGTGATAAGGGTATCTTCCTTACCGTGAACGTTTTTGATCTGGATATCAAGCTTGGGGCCGTAGAATGGGGCTTCGCCGATGCCTATTTTATACTGTATGCCGATATCGTCAAGGATATTCTTCATGATGCTCTGTGCTTCGTTCCACTGTTCTTCGGTGCCGATGTACTTTTCGCGGTTATCGGGATCCCACTGGGAGAAGCGGTAAGAAACATCCTCGTAAAGGCCAAGGGTTTTGAGCATGAAAATTGTAAGTTCAAGGCAACGCTTGAATTCATCCTCAAGCTGTGCGGGGGTACACATAAGGTGGCCTTCGGATATTGTAAACTGACGTACACGGATAAGGCCGTGCATTTCGCCGGAATCCTCGTTGCGGAACAGGGTGGATGTTTCGGAAAGGCGCATGGGCAGATCACGGTAGGAGCGTGCTCTGTTGAGGTATGCCTGATACTGGAAGGGGCAGGTCATGGGGCGCAGCGCAAAACATTCCTTGCCGTCTTCTTCATCGCCCATAACAAACATGCCTTCTTTGTAGTGATCCCAGTGACCGGAGATCTTGTAAAGATCGGATTTTGCCATAAGGGGAGTTTTAGTCATCTTCCAGCCCCATTCGGCTTCGATATCTTCAACAAAACGCTGAAGCAGCTGAATTATCTTTGCGCCCTTGGGCAGCATAATGGGCAGGCCCTGACCGATATAATCAACGGTGGTAAACAGTTCAAGCTCACGTCCAAGCTTGTTGTGGTCACGCTTTTTGGCTTCTTCCACCTGCAAAAGGTATTCGTCAAGCTGTGCCTGCTTGGGGAATGCAATACCGTAAACACGCTGAAGCATTTTGTTTTTGGCATCGCCCTTCCAGTAAGCACCTGTACACTGGGTAAGCTTTACAGCCTTGAGCTTGCCTGTGGAGGGAATATGAGGACCTGCGCAAAGGTCGGTAAATTCGCCCTGACGGTAGAAGGATATTTCTTCGCCCTCGGGAAGCTCTTGTATAAGCTCAACCTTGTAGGGCTCATTCTTTTCGGTCATAAGCGCAATAGCTTCTGCCTTGGGAAGAACAAAGCGTTCTATTGCAAGGTTTTCTTTTATTATTTTTTTGATTTCCGCTTCGAGCTTTGTAAGAATGTCTGCGGTGAAGGGGATTTCGGAATCGATATCGTAATAGAATCCGTTATCAATGGCGGGGCCGATGGTAAGCTTGGATTCGGGGAAAAGGCGTTTTACAGCCTGGGCAAGCACGTGGGATGCGGTATGGTTGTAAACCTTTTTGCCTTCTTCGGAATCAAATGTGAGAATTTCAACTTCGCAATCTGCGGTAAGGGGAGCGGAAAGATCGGTAACAACACCGTCCACCTTTGCGGCAAGGGCAGCACGGGCAAGACCTCCGCTTATTTTTTCGGCAAGCTCCAATACGCTGCCGCCTTCAAATTCCAGAATTGTACCGTCTTTAAGCTTGATATTAAGCATGGTAGTTTCTTCCTTTCGTGAAAATATATAAATTAAATTTTAAACATAAAAACAAAAAACGCCCTGCAGAAAAAATCTGCGGGGCGTGGATAAACACGCGGTTCCACCCGGTTTAGTGCAAAAAAGCACCCTCATTTGCCTTAACGCGGCATACGCCGAAGCATTTCCTCAACGGAGCAAAAAAGCGGTAACCACAAAGCTTTGCGTAAGCACCTTGCAGCAAACGGTGCTCTCTCTGAACGAAAGGGGATTGCGGTCGTATCTTTTTTATTGCGATAACAACATTATAATTATACTTTTTCCTTTTGTCAAGAAGTTTATGCAATTTTTTTGCCTTGCAGGCTCAAAAAACGTTCCCTCAGACTCTTTGCCGCCGCACATATATGCACAAAAAATTTTACTTTGTGCTTTACAAACCCAAAAAAATAGTATATAATAAAATATTATAAAAAAGGAGGCGGTAAAAACGGATAAAAACACCCCATCCGCATCGCGCAGCGAAATGACACAGTTTTTGCCGCATTATGCCATAAACGGTGCCAACAGATTGCTGGGCGGATACATGCTTAACTGGATAGATGAAATAGCCGCCGCCGCGGCAAAGCGGTTTTGCCGCAGCATGGTAACCACCGCAAGTCTTGATTCCGTGGAATTTATATATCCCGCAAGCCTGGGCGAGCTTTTTTCGGTAACGGGCATTGTTACCCGAGCCGGCAAAACATCTGTTGAAGTAAAAGTCGAAGGCTTTACCGAGCAGGATGACGGCACAAAAAACCTTATATGCCGTGCATACGCCGTGCTTGTGGCGATTGACAAAAACGGAAACCCCACAGCTGTTCCTCAGCTTGTGTGCGAAAACGACGATCAGCGTGCCGAGCTTGAAAAAGCCGAAAAACGCAACGAACTGCGCAAACAGCGCCGTGCGCTTGACCTTTAATACAAAGACGAAAGGAAATTTTTTATGAATATACTTGATCTTCTTGAAAACGACGGCAGACTTACCCCCAAGGAGCTTGCTCTTATGCTTCAAAAAGAAACCGGCGATATTACCGCCGAAATTGCAGACCTTGAAGCAAAAGGCATTATTCTCGGCTACAAAACCATTATCGACTGGGATAAGACCGACCGTGAAATAGTAACCGCACTTATCGAAATTAAAGTTATTCCCCAGCGTGACAGGGGTTTTGACGAGATAGCTGCAAAAATATGCCGCTACCCCGAGGTAAAGAGCGCGTACCTTATGTCGGGCGGATTTGACATTGCCGTTATCATCGAGGGCAAAACCATGCGTGAGGTGGCTTTGTTTGTTGCCGAAAAACTGGCGCTTATTGAGTCGGTAACCTCCACTGCCACACACTTTATTCTGCGCAGATACAAGGACAAGGGCGTTATTTACAAAGCACCCTCAAAGGACAAAAGGGACGAGGGCTGCATATGATAGATTATTCAAAAATACTCTCGCAAAAAATACTCAACGTAAAACCTTCGGGTATACGCAAATTCTTCGATCTGCTCAACGGTGCGGATGATATTGTCGGCCTTACTGTAGGTCAGCCGGATTTTCCCACGCCGTGGCACATAAGCGAGCAGGCAATACGCAGCATTGAGGATGGCAGAACCTATTACACAGCCAACAGCGGCCTTGTTGAACTGCGTGAGGGCATTGCGGAATACCTTTACCGCAGATTTGAGCTTAAATATGAGCCCCATGACGAAATTATCGTAACCGTGGGCGGCAGCGAAGCCATTGATGTGGCTTTGCGTTCTGTCATAAACCCCGGTGATGAGGTTATTCTTCCCCAGCCCGCCTTTGTATGCTATGCTCCCATAATAGAGCTGTGCGGCGGCACCGTGGTGGAAATTAACACCAAAGCCGAAAACGATTTTAAACTTACCCCGGATGAGCTGCGTGCAGCAATATCCGAAAAAACCAAGCTTCTTATACTTCCTTATCCCAACAACCCCACGGGTGCCATACTTACAAAGGAAGAGCTTGAAGCACTGGCGGATATTTTGCGTCCCACAAACATAGCCGTGCTTTCTGACGAAATTTACGCCGAGCTTACCTACGGCAGACGCCATGTTTCAATAGCAAACCTGCCCGGCATGCACGAGCGCACAATTATAGCCAGCGGTTTTTCCAAGGCCTATGCCATGACAGGCTGGCGTTTGGGTTATATTGCGGCACCCGCCGAAATTGCAGCTCAGATGTACAAAATACACCAGTACGGCATAATGTGTGCCCCCACGGCAAGCCAGTTTGCAGGGCTTGAAGCCGTGCGTGCCGGCGATGAGGATATTGAGTACATGAAGGCTCAGTATAACCGCCGCCGTGTTATGCTGCTGGAAGGTCTGCACACCCTTGGCTTTGAATGTTTTGAGCCCGAAGGAGCTTTTTATATGTTCCCACGGGTTACCGATGGCAGCGAAACCGCCGAAAGCTTTTGCCAGCGATTGCTTACGCAAGGCAAGGTTGCCATTGTACCAGGCACGGCATTTGGCGATTGCGGCGAAGGCTTTGCACGTATTTCCTATGCCTACTCCGTTTCACATATCGAGCAGGCGCTGGACAGAATGGAAAAATTTCTTAAAAACAAATAAAACATATCTTCAACAATACGGTGTATCCAAAAAGGGTATGCCGTATTTTTTTGTGACAAGGGAAAGCAAAAAAAGCTACCCTTATTTTTCCGCACACAGCTGTTTTTTCAATATATCAAAAATTCCTGCCGCCTCATGGCTATTGCCGAAAACTGCGGCAAAAAACAGGCACGGCACCGCAAGGCATATTGCCGCACGGCATGAAAACAACGGAACAAAGCGGCAAAGGGCAAAGCAACAAAGGCAGGACAAAGCCGTAACAGAGCAGTATTTTATCATAAGCGCATAGTGCCTGCGCACGGGCATATGGAAGCCGTATTTGTAAAGCACCCACGGCTCGTACCAAAGGCAAACAAAAAATGCCGAGGCCGCCTGCCCTGCATATACCCCCGCAATACCTGCCTTGCCGCCCAGCCACCACGAAAGAGCAAGAAAAGCGGCAAGCTCCGCAAAGGGCTTTATGCGTTCCTTTTTATATAATCCGTAGGCATCACGGAAAATAGCTGTACACCTGCGCATGCCCGACATAAAAAAGGCTGCCGCCACGGCAAAGGAAGCCCCCTGCGGCAATGCCAGGCTGCTGCCCAGCCACAGCGTTATAACATCATCCGACAGCGTAAAAAGTGCCGCAGTGCATATGTTTACGGCAAAAAACACCGCCGTGCACAGCCTGCGGAAAACCTTTTCGGCATGCTGCGGCGATGATGCGGCACCCAGGTTTCCCACACACGCCGCCACGGCACCCACGGGAGTTACCGAAACCATAAATGCGTAGGACAGCAGCATGTTGTAGTTGGAATAAACTCCGTTTGCCGCAACTCCGAAAAGCCGTACCACCAGAAAATTGTCGGCGGTGCGGAGCAAAGTGGCGGCAATGTTTGACGGCTGGCTGTAAAGCATTTCTTTTATAAGCACTTTAAAGGTGCCTTTGCGTGCGGCGGAGGTGGAAAAATTTATCCACGGGTATTTTTTGCGCACATAAATGCACAATGCCGCATCCTCGGCCAAAGTTATTGCGGCATGCAATGCCACATATGCGGTATAACTGCCCGTAAAAACAAGCACGGCACTTTCCGCAAAGGCAGCAGGTATACCGAAAGCGTATGAAAAAACCTGACCCACATAGTTTTTACGGTCGGCATATATAAGCGCACGCTCTGCCGAAAACAAAAAACCCAGGGAATTTGACACAATATAAATGCCAAAAATTATATAAAGCGTTTTTTTATCGTCAAACCCCTTTACCGCCTGTGTTAGCTGCGGCAAAAGCAGTGTGCCTGCCGCAAAAGTAACAACGGCGGAAAGCCTGCAGATTTTGCGGTAACAGTAAAGAAGTGCGGAGGCGGCAGCGGCATCATCCTTTGCCAAAGGCGCATACAAACGGTATATTACCGCGCCTGCCGCGCCAAAATCCAACAGCGAAAGCACCGCCATCATATTGCCCATAAGGCTGGAAAGTCCCACAAATTCCTTGCCCAGCACAAAAACAAATATCTTGCGTGAAAATGAGCCGAATATCAGGCTGAACAAAATGCCTGCCGCCGACCATCTGAGGTTTATCCGTGCGGCATCGGTGCGGCTGATGTTTTTTTGCATGGCATAAAAAAGCTTCTCCTTTTAACGGTTACAGTATTATATTTATTGCAGCGCAATGTTTTTTATGCCGTGGTTGCCTGATTGCAGCCTTTGATAGGCTAAAAAAGGGGCTGTATCAAACCAGCATGATACAGCCTGAATTATATAAAAAATTCACAAATATTCGTAGGGGACGATGCCCACATCGTCCCGTTTTTTGGTGCACAATGTGCATTTTGATATAGCCTCAAATTTTTATATTTGCATAAGCCGCGGGGCTTACTTTTTAAGTCCGAGATCTTCAATGGACATTTCGCGCATTTTGTACTTAAGTATTTTTCCTGCCGCATTCATCGGAAACTCTTTCACAAACACAAAGTATCGGGGCACTTTATGGCGGGCGATGGAAGCGTTGCCGTATTCACGCATTTCGTTTTCGTCGGCGGTTTCGCCCTTATGCAGGATTATCCATGCACAACATTCCTCGCCGTACTTTTCGTCGGGCACGCCAACCACCTGCACATCACGCACTTTGGGGTTGGTGAGGTAAAACTCCTCGATCTCACGGGGGTAAAGATTTTCGCCGCCGCGGATAATCATATCCTTAAGGCGTCCCGTAACCTTAAAATATCCGTCGGGGGTACGGCAGCATATATCTCCGCTGTGCAACCAACCGTCGGCATCAATGGTCTGTGCTGTGGCCTCGGGCATTTTGTAATAACCCTTCATTATGTTGAAGCCGCGTGCCACAAATTCGCCGTTTTCGCCATCGGGAACTTCAAGACCTGTTTCGGGATCAATAACTTTACATTCCACACCGGGGAACGGGCTGCCTACGGTTTCAACACGGTGGTCAAGATCCTCGTTTACCTCGCCCATGGTGCATCCGGGGGATGCTTCGGTCTGACCGTAAACGGAAATTATTTCTTTCATGTTCATTTCGTCCGCCGCACGGCGCATAAGGTCGGCAGGGCAGTTGGCACCTGCCATAATGCCGGTACGCATATACGAAAAATCGGTTTTTGCAAAATCCGCATGTCCAAACATGGCAATAAACATGGTGGGCACACCGTTAAAACAGGTTATGCGCTCGTTGTTTATACATGCCAGCGACGATTTGGGTGAAAAATACGGCATGGGCGAAAGTGTGCCGCCGTGGGTCATGGTGGATGTCATGGAAAGCACCATGCCAAAGCAATGGAACATGGGCACCTGTATCATCATGCGGTCGGCGGTGGAAAGATCCATTCTGTCGCCTATGATTTTGCCGTTGTTTACAATGTTGCGGTGGGTAAGCATAACGCCCTTGGGGAAACCCGTTGTGCCCGATGTATACTGCATGTTGCAAACATCGTCGGGTTTAACAAGGGATGCTCTGCGGCGCACTTCCTCGTGGGGGACAAGGGATGCCCGTGAAAGCATCTGCTCCCATGTAAGACAGCCTGTCATTGAAAATCCCACGGTTACCACGTTGCGCAAAAAGGGCAGATTTTTGGAATAAAGAGCGTCGCCCGGCTTTGTCTTTTGCAATTCGGGGCAAAGTTCTTCGATAATTTCACGGTAGTTTATATCCTTGCAGTCCTCTATCATAACAAGGGTATGGGTATCGGACTGACGGAGCAGATATTCTATTTCGTGTATTTTATAGGCGGTGTTTACCGTTACAAGCACGGCGCCGATTTTTGTGGTTGCCCAAAAGGTAATAAACCACGCAGGCACATTTGTTGCCCACACAGCCACATGGTCGCCTGCCTTTACGCCCAGCGATATAAGTGCGGCGGCACATTCATCCACATCCCTGCGGAACTCGGCATATGTGCGTGTGTAATCCAGCGTTGTGTATTTGAATACGTACTGGTCGGGGTATTTTTCCACCATGGTATCCAACACATCGGAAAATGTTGCATCGATGATATCGTACTTTTTCCAGGGGAAAGTACCTGTTTTTGAACGGTTGTAATATGCCTTGTCACGGTCGGTTTTTTTGCGTCCCAGCGAGGCAATGTAATTTGAAAAGTGGGTAAGAACTATATCCGCATCGTTTATTTCATCGTTCCATGCGGCACATACATAACCGTCAAAATTGAGGGATGAAAGCGCATTTACAAAGGAATCCACGGGCAAATCGCCTTCGCCTATAAGCACGGTTTTGCCGTCCTTCATATCGCCAAGGCGTACATATTTGATATATGCGCCCAAATTTTTGATGGTGGTTTCCGCACTTTCGCCTGCGCCGAAGTGGGTACCGCGCACATTCCATGCGGCACCAAGAACCGCCGACGAAAAGTAGTTTATAACCTCGGTAACGTTTTCGGTTTCGGAAAGCCAGCCCACGGTTTCAAGCAGAATACGCACATCCGCCTTTTCGGCAAGCTTTATTGCCGCCTGAAGCTTTTCGGCAAGCTTATCAAAGGGCATTTTTTCCTCGGCGCGGACAATTATCTGCTCTATTCCCGCAGAGCCCGCAAGGGTTACATATTTTGCCACTTCATCAACCAAAGCCTCATCCGTGTGCAGCGAATGTGGATAATGGAGTGCGGAAACGGCAAGCTGACGGTTTATAAGCTTGCGCTTTGAATCCGCTGTGCGGTCGCTGCGCAAAACACTGTCGTAATGCTGTTTGCGCTCCTTTATTGCATCGTATATTTCAAAACCTGCGTAACCGTAATCGTAAGCATAGCGGCAGGTATCTATAAATGTGGCACGGGTGACATTTTTTGTCGAAAAAACCAGCTTCATTTTATTCCTCCTCAAACACTATCTTGTTGAGAGCGTTTATATATGCACGCACGCTTGCCGCCATAATGTCGGTGGAGCTTCCGTTGCCTGCATAAAGCTTGCCGTTGTTGCGGAGTCTTACAAGAACGGAGCCAAGCGCTTCCTTGCCCTCGGTAACGGCCTGAATCTGGAAATCGTCCAGCTCGTAATGGTGGCCGATGCACTGTTCGATGGCACGGAACAAAGAATCCACGGGGCCGTCGCCTGTGCTTACACCGCAAAGCATTTCATCGCCGCAGCGCAGAGTTACCTGTGACATGGAGCTTGTGAGGTTTCCGCAGTTGGTGGTATAGTTTTCAAGATGATATGTGGAAGGAGCCTGCATTGCAAAGCTGGCAATAAGGGATTCAAATTCCTTTGCACCCACGGAGCCCTTCTTTTCGCATACCTGCATAAGAGCCTTGTATACGTTGCCGCAATCCTCATCGGAAAGGTCATAGCCCAGCACATTTGCCGCCTGGGCAACCTGGGAAATGGTGCTTTCGGAATCAAGCAGTATCTTTTTGCGCTCGCTTACCTGAGCGGCGGTTTCGTATGCCTGATGGTTTATGCCTGCCAGCATATCCTCAACGCTTGCATGTATTTTTGTGTTTTGAAGTCCTGTGCAGATGCCCAAAACATCGCCGCGGGCGGTAACCGCATCGGAAAATTTGCCCACAGAAAGAGCTTCGTTTCCTGCCATGGCGCATTTTATACCTTCTGCACCTGCGGAAATTGCCGCCAGAGCACATGCAACTGCCATGCCCAGCTTATCGGAAACCTGAACGTAAACGGACACATCCACCGCTTGCTTTACACATTTTACAAGCTGTGCCAGCTCCTCGGGAAGGGCTGTGCCTGCGGTATCGCAAAGGGTTATCATGCCTGCACCGTTATCTGCCGCCTGCTTTACCGCCGCAACGATAAAATCGGTATCGGCGCGGGTGGCATCCTGCGCACAGAATTCCACGTCGTTGCAAAGTGCTTTTGCGGCGGCGCAAAGCTCGCCTATTTTTGCCGCCATTTTATCGGCTTTCATGTGGTAGGTATATTCCATCTGAACGGTGGAAACAGGCACTTCGATCTGAAGACGGGGATTTGCCGCATCCTTTATGCAGTCCCAGGCATCGCCAACGCCTGCCACATCAAAGCCCACGGGAACTGCCACGGTGCAATTTGCAAGATTCTGAGCTATTGTTTTGTATATTATGGTATCCTCACGCAGGTTTTTAATGGGCGCAAGCTCCACGGCATCGGCACCAAGGGATGCCGCGCAGGAAGCGATGGCAGTTTTTTCACGGAACAGCAAAGAAACTTCACGCTGAGCCGCCAGTGTTTTAAGTGTGATGTCGGTGATGTTGATTCTTTTCATTTTCTAAAACCTCCGTTTGTTGTTTGCGGTAAAAATTTTGCAACGCTGATGTGGAGAACAAGGGTACATATTGTATAAAAAAAACGCCCCCGTCTCATTGAAAACCAAAGAGACGAAAGCGTAAAAAGCAAAACTTCCGCGGTACCACTCTTCTTCACCAAAAAGGTGCACTTTGATGCAAACACATCTTAACTCTGTTACGGGAGTACCCGTCTGCCCCTACTGGAGAAAATTCACGGCAGCCGCTCCGCGGTGAGTTCTGTAAAATTCCGCCCACTGCCTTGCAGCAACCGGCAGCTCTCTGAATGGGGGAAAAGCACATACTATTCCGCATCATTGCGTTTGTAATTGGAATTAATGGAACGATTATAGCACGCAAAAACCCGTTTGTCAAGGGATTTTTTAATTTTTTTAACTTTTTTTGCAAAACCCCTTGACAAAATGCGCATTTAACTGTATTATCTGTAATAGTACAGTTAATACATACGAAAGGGGAATGATAAATGTTTCAGCTTGATCTTGGCGATCACCGTCCAATTTATGAGCAGATCAAAGAAAAGCTCAAATTTCTTATCATCGGCGGAAGCCTTTCCGACGGCGATAAAATTCCATCGGTGCGTGAGCTTGCCGTAAGCATGGCAATAAACCCCAACACCATCCAAAAAGCTTACAAGGAGCTGGAAAGCGAGGGTTACATACACTCGCAAAAGGCAAAAGGCTATTTTGTTTCGCCACGAAGCGAGGCCGAAAAGTCGGATACCGGTGAGCTTATGGCACGCTTTACCGATGCATCCCGCGAGCTTATGTATATGGGCAAAACCTACGCCGAGCTTTGCGGAATTCTTGAGCAGATTTACAAAGGAGGTAACAGTAATGGAAATGACAACGCAGAATGACACCATGATAAGTGCCGTAAACGTGACCAAAACCTTTGATGGTTTCCGTGCGCTGGATAACTTAAGCCTTAACGTAAAAAAAGGCTCGGTTTACGGTCTTGTGGGGCCAAACGGTGCAGGCAAAACCACCTTTATAAAAGCCCTTATGGGCGTTTACCGTGCCGACAGCGGCGAAATGATGCTTGACGGCAAGGTTATTTACGAAAACGAGCAGGTAAAAAGCCGCATGATATATGTTTGCGACGACTTGTTTTTTTACCCCACCTATACCATAGAGCAAACAGCAAAAATGTATGCGGATATTTACCCCAAATGGAGCTGGGAGCTTTTTAACAAGCTGCACGAAATATATAAAATGGATCTTAAGCGCAAGGTCATACGCCTTTCAAAGGGTATGCAAAAGCAGGTGGCTTTTTGGCTCGGAATATCTGCCCAGCCCGATGTTATGATACTGGATGAGCCCATTGACGGACTTGACCCGGTAATGCGCCGCAACACATGGCGCCTTGTGCTTAATGAGGTGGCAGAGCGTGGCATGACAGTGCTTATTTCCAGCCACAACCTGCGCGAGCTTGAGGATGTATGCGACCACGTGGGCATAATGTTTGGCGGAAAAATGGTTATAGAAAAATCGCTGGACGATGTAAAAGGCAATATCCATAAAATTCAGCTTGCCTTTGAAAAAGGCGGCAGCGACGAAAAGCTTGCGCAGCTTGAAGCAAAGCTTGATATACTTCACACAGGCCGTATGGGCAGCGTTGCAAGCCTTATTGTAAAAGGCGATATCGACGAGGTGCGCAGGGTTATTACGGAATATTCGCCCGTGGTATTTGATATAATTCCGCTTACGCTTGAGGAAGTGTTTATTTACGAACTGGGAGGTATGGGTTATGAGTTTGAAAACATCCTTATCTGAAAAGCCCGTTTCACGTGCTCTTATAAAATCCGATCTGCGCAACCACTGGCCATGGCCCGTTGTGGCGTTTGTTATAATGCTTTTAAACTTCATGGCGGCAACGGATTCTTATTACCGCATGGATATTGTAAAAGTAACACGCTTTACAAACGATTTTACCTTCACATATTTTGCAATGTGCGTTTACGGTCTTTTTGTGGGCACAAAGCTGTTTATGTATTTGGATAAAATAAACTCCGTTTCATGCATGCACGGCCTGCCTTTTTCAAGGCTTAAGCTTTATCTTTCCCACATTTGCTCCGGCTGTATTCTTATGTTTGCACCAGCCGTTGCAACATCGCTTATAATCCTTGTTTCACGCACGGTGCCCGCAGAATATGCCTTTATGTTTTTGGTTTCCTGCATTATTTATGCATCCATGGCATTTGCCGTGGCGGTATTTGCCATGACAGTATGCGGAAACATGGTGGTTTCCGTACTGTTTTCGCTGGCCATTGCCATTTTCCCTGCGGCAATACTTGCTTTTTCCGTATATATTTGCAATATGAATCTTTACGGCTATGCGGAGCCCGAGCTGCTTGAGCAGATAATGTATTTTCTTTATGTTATGCCCGATAAGCTGTTCCCATGGCGGTTTGCCATATATCTTGTGGCGTCGCTGGGCTTCCTTGCGGCAGGCTATGCCGTTTACCGTGTACGTCCGTTGGAAAACTGCGAGGAGGTTGTGGCTTTCAAAAAACTGCGCCCCATGTTTATTTACGCCGTGGGCCTGGTTACGGGTATGATAAGCTACTTTTTCTTCTGCAGCATACTTGACGGCACATCCGTTATGTATATGCTGCCCCTGGGACTTGTGGGTGTTGTAGCCGCAGTTATGATAGCACGCAAAACCGTATCGCTTAAAGGTTCGGGGCGCCATGTTATAATATACACCGCCGCAGTTACAGCTATTATGCTGTGCATGCAGTATGATATAACAGGTTACGAAACCCGTGTGCCCGATGCCGATAAAATAGCGTATGCCGAAATCAACGGCGGCATAGGTTCAGGCTCCCGTTATTACCGCGATTTTGAATTCAGATACGATTCTCTGCCCGAAAACCGCCTCACCGAGCTTAATGAGCTGGAGGCTCTTACTCAGCTGCACGCAGCATACGCATCCGAGCATGACAGAATCCACCTGCACACCAACAGCATTTTCGGAATGTATAACCGTGATAATATTGAGATCACATACAAGCTCAAAAACGGCACGGTGATGAAGCGCCGTTACGACGGACTTTCCGTGGAAAACTTTGACAAATACATGCTTCCCTTCCTCAACCTTGAAAAGGTAAAATCGTGGCAGTATCCTCTTATCGACAGCACCGCCAAGGAAATACTTTCCGCCGCAGTATATGACAGCAGAATCCAGAATGCGGCAAAAGGCTTTGAGGCAGCGGATGCCGTTATACTTTACGATGCATTGTGTGCCGATATCCGCTCTTTGCCCGTGGATAAACTTTATTCAAGGGGCAAAATAACCGTTGATATCGAGTATTATGTGCCCGGTACCATAATTGCAACGGGCATACGTCCCAAAGGCATGCAGCAAAAACGCGCATACGGTACGGAAACAAGTATAAAGATCAACGAAAACTATACCCACACCCTGGCGGCACTAAAAAGGCTGGGCTACGATATAACAAATCCCAAAGATTTTGAAAAAGTAAAATCGGCGGTGGTTTCGAATATAACGGAAAACGAACAGTATTATTATGACAGTGTTATCGTTGAGGAAACCACATCCTTCCCCATGGCTGCGGTTACCGAGGAATATGTAAAATATGCCGATGAATACGGTAAGGATTATACCGTTGTTACCGACAGAGCCGACCTTGAAAAGCTTTATGATCTTTGCGGAAAAGGCTTTATGGGCAACGCGCAAGTGGAGGATTTTGAAAAGCTTGAGGTTTATATCATATCTCTCCGCGATGAAAACGATAAGGAAATTTTCGGCAGCGAATTTGTTGTTATCCACGATAAACTTCCGCAAACGCTGAAAAAATATTTCCTGCAGCCGCAGAAATAATATAATAAGGCAAAACAAAAGGGCAAGCCGCACGGTTTGCCCTTTGCCGTCATTTTGCGGTATACGGCAAAGTAACTACTGCTTTTTATGGACTCCGGATATGCCAAAACCTTGAAAAATGTGAATTTTTTAAAAAATATTAATTTGGGGTTGACAAATCAAAACGGCGGTGGTATAATATTCGACATATTAATAAAGGAGAAGTACCAACAATGGCCTCGGCAGTTAATTTCGGTATAATTTGCATCGGCTTTATTATCGCTATTATTATTGCAATTGCAGTCATTATTAACAGCAATTCGGATAGCGCTATTTGTCGTGCATAAAACCGTAAATTACTAATTGGTTCTACCTTTAATTCTACAGTAATTTTTAGGCTTGCGGCATTTAGCTGCAAGCCTTTTATAATTTAATCGGAGGAATTGAAAATGCTTGACATTAAAATCCAGAAGAATCCCGCGCCCAAGGCAAAGCCTGCGGACGAAACAAAGCTTGGCTTCGGCAAAGTGTTTACCGACCACATGTTTATTATGAACTACACCGAAGGCACCGGCTGGCACGATGCACGCATCGTTCCCTACGCACCCATAAGCCTTGAACCTTCCGCAATGGTTTTCCATTACGGTCAGGAAATGTTTGAAGGCCTTAAGGCTTACCGCGGAAAGGACGGCAAAAGCCGCCTGTTCCGCCCCGACATGAACGCAAAGCGTGCAAACGAATCCAACCGCCGTCTTTGCATCCCGGAGATCCCCGAAGAAGATTTTGTTCAGGCAATAAAAGCCCTTGTTAAAGTTGACGAGGACTGGATCCCCACAGCAGAGGGCACATCCCTTTATATCCGTCCCTTTGTTATTGCAACCGATGAATTTTTGGGTGTTGCTCCTTCAAAAACCTACCTTTTTATTATAATACTTTCTCCCAGCGGAGCATACTACGCTTCCGGCCTTGCACCCGTTGGTATTTGGATCGAAGACGAATACGTGCGTGCGGTTAAGGGCGGTATCGGCTACGCAAAAACCGGCGGCAACTATGCAGCCAGCCTTAAGGCTCAGGTTAAGGCGCATGATGACGGCTATTCCCAGGTGCTTTGGCTTGACGGTGTTGAAAGAAAGTACATTGAAGAAGTTGGCGCAATGAACATCTTCTTCAAGATCGACGGAAAAATCGTAACCCCCATGCTCAACGGCAGCATACTTCCCGGTATAACACGCAACTCGGTTATTCACCTTTGCAAATCCTGGGGTATGGAAGTTGAAGAACGCAGAATCTCTGTTGACGAGCTTATCGAAGCCCAAAACAACGGCAAGCTTGAAGAATGTTTCGGCACAGGTACAGCCGCAGTTATATCCCCCGTTGGCAAGCTCCGTTACAAGGACGAGGTTATGACCATCGGCGATGGCGGCATCGGAACCACCAGCCAGAAGATATACGATACCGTAACAGGAATTCAGTGGGGCACCTCCGAAGACAAGTTCGGCTGGTCTGTTGTTGTTGAATAATGAAGCGCATAACAATTTTTGCCGGCCATTACGGCAGCGGCAAAACCAATGTGGCTGTAAATTATGCCCTGGGCATTGCGGGCGAGGGCAAAAAGGTTTCACTTTCCGACCTTGACATTGTAAACCCCTACTTCCGCTCCAAGGACAGCGAAAAGCTGCTGCGTGATGCAGGCATACGCTTTATATCGTCGGAATACGCAAACTCCAATGTGGATGTGCCGGCACTTCCGCCGGAAGCATATGCCGTAACCGCCGATAAAACCGCCTTTGCCGTGGTGGATGTGGGCGGCGATGACAGGGGCGCTTTGGCGCTGGGCAGATACGTGCCCGATATCCTTGCCGAAAACAGCTACGAAATGCTTTTTGTTATAAACAAATTCCGTCCGCTTACACGGGATGCGGCAAGCACCGTGGAGGTAATGCGTGAGATCGAGCAGGCGGCAAAAATAAAATTTACCGGCATAGTAAACAACTCAAACCTTGGTGATGAAACCACGGCAGATGATGTTATCGCATCGTTGGATTATGCGGAACAAGTTTCCGCCGCCACAGGGTTGCCCATAAAATTTACTTCCGTTCATCACACTCTTGCGCCGCAGCTTGACGGAAAAATTCCGGATATATTCCCCATAAAGCTGTATATACGTCAGTCCTGGGGAACCGTTTAAAAAGTTATTATTACCGAAAGGAACAATAATTATGGCAAAAGTTACATTTAACGAGGATCTTTGCAAAGGCTGCGGTCTTTGCGTGGGTGCTTGTCCCAAAAAAATTGTAAAGCTTAAAACCGAAATCAACATCAAGGGTTACAACCCTGCCCATGTTGAAGATCAATCCGCATGTATAGGCTGCGCTTTCTGCGCCACCATGTGCCCCGACTGTGTTATAACAGTTGAAAAGTAATCCAAGGAGGAACATAAAATGTCAGATAAAGTCTTGATGAAGGGCAACGAAGCCCTTGCGGAAGCTGCCATTATGGCAGGCTGCCGCCATTATTTCGGTTATCCCATTACTCCCCAAACCGAAGTTGCGGCTTACATGGCCAAGAGAATGCCCAAAATTGACGGCGTTTTCCTTCAGGCAGAAAGTGAAATTGCCGCTATCAATATGGTTATAGGCGTTGCCGCCACCGGCAAACGCGTTATGACATCCAGCTCATCCCCCGGAATTTCGCTTAAGAGCGAAGGTATTTCCTACCTTGCAGGCTGCGATCTGCCTGCTCTTATCGTAAACGTACAGCGAGGCGGCCCCGGTCTTGGCGGCATCCAGCCTTCTCAGGCAGATTACTTCCAGGCAACCCGCGGCGCAGGCCACGGCGATTTCCATTTGCTTGTACTTGCACCTGCTTCTGTTCAGGAAATGGTAAATCTGGTGTTCAAGGGCTTTGACCTTGCCGAAAAATACAGAATGCCTGCCATGATCCTTTCCGACGGTACCATGGGACAAATGATGGAACCCGTAAGCCTTGATACGCTTCCCATCAACGAATATGATAAATCCTGGGCTCTTACCGGTACAAAGTGCCAGCGCAAGCCCAACATTATAAACTCCCTTTGCCTTAAGGCAGAAGAGCTTGAACGCTTAAACATTGAGCGTTACCAGCGTTACGCCGAGGTGGAAAAGAACGAAGTAATGTACGAAGAATATCGCATGGAAGATGCCGAAATATGCATCGTTGCCTTTGGTGTTGCGGCGCGTGTTTCGCAGAATGCCATCGATAAGGCACGCGAGCAGGGCATAAAAGTGGGCATGATCCGTCCCATTACCCTGTGGCCTTTCCCCAAAAAGGCGCTTTGCGATGCGGCAGATAAAGTTAAATCCTTTATTTCCGTTGAGCTTTCCATGGGCCAGATGGTAGAAGATATTGAACTGGCTATCCGCTGCAAAAAGCCCGTTACCCTTTGCTCCAGAGTGGGCGGTATGATTCCCTCCACCGAAGATGTTCTTGCAAAGATTTACGAGGCAAATTCCACAGGAGGTAACAACTGATGACAACTGTATTTAAAAAACCCGAGGCTCTTACCGATGCACCGCTTCATTATTGCCCCGGCTGTACCCACGGTATTATTCACAGACTTGTTGCCGAAGCCATTGACGAGCTGGGCATAAGAGGCAGAACCTTTGGTGTTGCTTCTGTCGGCTGCTCGGTATTTACTTACAACTACTTTAACTGCGATATGGTTCAGGCGGCTCACGGCCGTGCACCCGCAGTTGCCACCGGCGTTAAAAGATCCGATCCCCAAAACAACATCGTATTTACATATCAGGGTGACGGCGACCTTGCCGCCATCGGTACCGCCGAAACAGTTCATTCCGCTGCCCGCGGCGAAAACATTACCGTTATTTTCGTTAACAACGCAATTTACGGTATGACAGGCGGTCAGATGGCACCCACCACGCTTCCCGGTCAGGTTACACAAACATCTCCTTACGGCCGTGATGTAAACACCGTTGGTTACCCCGTTAAGGTTTGCGAAATGCTTTCCAAGGTGGACGGTGCCACATACCTTGAACGTGTTGCCGTTAATAACGTTAAAAACGTGCGTGCCGCAAAGGCTGCCATTAAAAAGGCTTTCCAGAATCAGATCGAAGGCAAGGGCTTCTCTTTGGTAGAAGTACTTTCCACCTGCCCCACCAACTGGGGTATGACTCCCGATAAAGCCCTTAACTGGCTTGAAGAAAACATGATTCCTTATTACCCCTTAGGCGTATACAAGGACAAGTACGCAGAAAGCGAGGTAAAATAAGATGACAACTCAAATACTTTTTGCAGGCTTTGGCGGCCAGGGTATTCTTTTCTCGGGAAAATTCTTGGCATACGAGGGCTTGCTTGCCGATAAAGAAGTAAGCTGGCTTCCCTCATACGGCCCCGAAATGCGCGGCGGTACAGCCAACTGCAGCGTAATTATAAGCGATACAAAGATCGGCTCTCCCATCGTTACCGAGCCCGATGTACTTATCGCCATGAACCTGCCCTCCCTTGACAAATACGAGGGCGACACAGCAAAGGGCGGCAAAATTTTTGTTGACAGCTCGCTTATTTCCAAAAAGGTTGAAAGAACCGACGTTGAAGCATATTATATTCCTGCCACAGCGTTAGCGTCCGAAAGCGGACTTACAGGCCTTGCAAATATGATCATGCTGGGCTACATTATCAAAAAAACCGGCATTATGCCCATCGAAAACATCGACAGAGCTCTGGCAAAGGTGGTTTCTGCAAGAAAACAGGATCTTCTCGGCGCCAACAAAAAGGCTCTTGAGCTGGGTTATAACTACGCCGAATAATTTATATTAAAAAAATACTTATGGAGGAACTTTACGATGAATGATCAGCTTAAAGATATAGGCATGCGTCTTGCCTGCATCCGTGAGGACTGTGAAATGACCGATGTACAATTGGCCGAAAAGCTGGGTGTTGATATTGACACCTATCGCTCATATGAAAAAGGAGAGATCGATTTTTCGTTCAGCTTTGTTTACAATGCTGCCGAAATTCTCGGCGTGGATGTGCTTGATATTATAAGCGGATCTTCTCCCACTCTCTCCACCTGTTGTATGGTTAAAAAAGGCAGAGGCTATTCTGTTAAACGCGAGGAAGACTACGATTACAAGCACCTGGCGTACACCTTTAAAAACAAAAAGTCCGAGCCTTTCCTTGTAACCATCACCCCCGAAGAAAAAGCTCCCGTGCTCCACGGCCACGAAGGACAGGAGTTTAACTACATCCTTGAAGGAAAAATTACCTTCTACATTGGTGAAATTTGCTACGAGCTTGAAGAGGGCGACAGTGTTTATTTTGATTCCACCGTGCCCCACGCCATTAAAACCACCGACGATAACCCTGCAAAATTTATTGCAGTGGTGGTTAAAAACTAAAATTTCCACTTACTGAAAGAAGGTACAATTCCAATGGCAATATACGAAAAATTTGTGGGCGCCAGCCGTGACGATTTCCTTTCGCTCAAGGATGCCCAGAAAAACTACAAACTCACCTGGAACGAGGATTTTAACTTCGCCTATGACGTTATGGACGAGCTTGCCCGTACAAAACCCGATAAGCTTGCCATGCTTTGGGTTTCCCGCGAGGGCGAAGAAAAACGCTTTACGTTCCACGATATGATGATATACTCCAACAAGGTGGCAAATTATCTGCGCTACCTGGGTGTTAAAAAAGGCGATAAGGTTTTGCTTGTTATGAAGCGCAGCCACTATTTTTGGCACACCGTTATGGCATTGCATAAAATCGGTGCCGTTATGGTGCAGGCAACCTTTATGCTTACCCCCAAGGAATACGTTTACCGCTGTAACAAGGCAGGCATAAAATATGCCATCCTCACCGGCGACGGCAACTGCACCGAGCAGTTTGACGAGCGTGCGGACGAATACGAAACAGTAGTAAAAAAGATGGTTCTCGGCCACAAAAAGGCAGAGGGCTGGCTGGATTTTGAGGACGGTGTTGCCACCGCCAGCGATGAATGGACAAGACCCACCGGCAAGGATGCCATCTATGCCAACGACACATCCATCCTTGGCTTTACATCCGGCACAAACGGTTACCCCAAAATGGTTTTCCATGATTTCCGCTACCCCTTGGGCCACATCATGACAGGTGTTTTTTGGCACCGTGTTGTGGACGGCGGTTTGCATTTTACAATTTCCGATACCGGCTGGCTTAAATCGCTGTGGGGCAAAATGTACGGTCAGTGGTTTGGTGAATCCGCCGTGCTGGTTTACGATTTTGATAAGTTTGATGCGCAGGATATTCTTTCCAAGCTGGAAAAATACAAGGTTACCACCTTCTGCGTACCCCCCACAATGTACCGTCTGCTTTTGCAGCAGGATGTAAAGAGCTATGATCTTTCATCGCTCACCCATTGCTGTACTGCAGGTGAGGCGCTTAATCCCGAAATTTTCAACAAATGGAAGGAAGCCACAGGCCTTGAGCTTTATGAGGGCTTCGGTCAGACCGAAACCACCCTTTGCGTTGCCACCATCTACCCCTGGACAAAGCCCGTTCCCGGTGCCATGGGCCTGCCCGTGCCCGGTTTTGATGTACATATCCTGGGTGATGACGGCGAAAACGTGCCCCACGGTACCAACGGCGAGATCTGCATACGCACATTAAGCTCCGACAGACACCCCTGCGGCCTTATGCGCTCCTACAACGAAAGCGCAGAGGATACCGACAGAGCAATTTATCAGGGCTACTACCACACAGGTGACGTGGCATACCGTGATGAATTCGGTCTTTACCGCTACATCGGCAGAAACGATGACGTTATCAAGTCCAGCGGCTACCGCATAAGCCCGTTTGAAATCGAAAGCGTTATGCTTGAGCACCCTGCGGTGTTTGAGGTTGCGGTTACAGGCGTTCCCGATCCCGTGCGCGGCTTTGCCGTTAAGGCAACAGTTGCTCTTGCCGAAGGCTATGAGGGCAGCGATGAGCTTACCAAGGAGCTGCAGACCTACGTTAAAAAGAATACCGCTCCCTATAAATACCCCCGCGTTATCGAATACGTTAAGGCGTTGCCCAAAACATTTAACGGCAAAATCCGCCGTGTTGAAATACGTAACAGCGATCAGCAGAAGTACGAAAATAAATAATAAAAAAGCCACGGTTAAACCCGTGGCTTTTTCTATGTTCCCGGTTGCAATGCGATGGAGGCAAAAAGTTGGTACAATCAATCTTTGTAAAAATCAGCTTTGCTTGCAAACTCATAGTTGGAGTTGCCAAGCAGGGCACGCGGTACCCACTTGTGCGTACTTGTTGGGAAGCACCCCAAACCCTTTAACAATTTC
>JAZSGA010000154.1:0-20521 GCA_045532495.1 Eubacteriales bacterium
AGCTTACCCATGTTAACGGTGTACGTCTTGTTATGGACAGTGATCTTGACAGGGAATACACCGACGGAAACCCCGACGGACTGCACACATCCTCAGTGCTGTTCTTCCCTGCAAGCCACAACAACACAAAATTCGGATTCCCACGTTGTCTGATAAAGCGTTACAAGATAGAGCTCTTAAACGAAAACGATGAATGGATAACGCTTATTGAAGTTGCCGACAACCATCAGCGGTTTGTAAAACACAATATAAACACTGCTGCAAAAGCTGTTCGCTTTGTGCCGCAAAGTACATATCACAGCGAGACAAAAACAGAGGATTACGGCAGCTCAACTGCGCATATATTTAATTTTGAAATATATTAAGTACAGCAAAAAGGACGGATGATTTTATCATCCGTCCTTTTGGTTTACCATATTAATCCCAGAATATGCTTTTTGCCGCCGATTTTTACATCTACCGTTTTCCTAACATAATCTGGAATGTCGTTTTTATTTTCAACTATTACAGCTTCAAGGGTACTGTAATAACAATCCATAGAAAAGCTTTTTCCGAATTCAATATTCGTAACCACGGAGTCTATGTGATACTCATCTTCGCCCTTGTAGGTAAATATCATTCCGGCACAAAGACCGTCATCGGTGCTGAAAATGCACATGGCTCCCATATAATTTCCGTCAACATTCACATTGACACAATCTTCAAAAACAAATTCGTCATAATGCTCGAGTATTGCAAGCCCGACCTTTTCCACAAATGCAGTATATTCAACACGATAGTCTTTTTGCGCCCATAAGGCTTTTGTTACAAATGCTGCTACCAGCAAAACATATAACAGTACAGCGCCTGCGCAAGTTACAGCTCTCTTTTTGGTTCTTTTTTTATAAAACTCAGCGTTCAGATTTCCGCCCGGCAACACTTCCTCAGTCAATGCAATATAATTGGTATTATTTTCAATACATTCAAGATATTTTTTTGAAATATCCGCAAAGGGAAGCAGATTTGCCGTATTTGCAACAAAGCCGAAATTTTCTGCGGCTGAATCATTTTTGCCGTTTTCGTAACACAAAACAGCATATGTAAAACGGGTGTGCACCTCCTGCCATTTTGTGGCGGTAAAGCGCTTTTCCAAAAGATAACTTTCATAAAGTTCAAGGGCTGCAGCAGGATCTTTAACATACACTGAACACATTTCAAGGAAAGAATATTTCTTTCTGTTTGAGTCGGATACCTTTCCGCGCTCCACCTCAGCAAGATAGCAATCGGCAACCTTTTGCAGTTTTTCCTTATCTCCGTTCTGAAAATATATTCTGGCAAGATAAGAAAGATAATAGCATTTAAACCTCTTCAGCTTTTTGTTTTTAAGGCAAAAAACGCAAAGCTCAGCGCATTTTGCATAATCTCCCGTGTAAAATGCCGCCTGAATGGTTTCGGAAAGCTCCTTTGACATAAGCTTTCCTTTTTCAATAATCTCGCTATATGTATACGGATCAAAATCCGATACCAATGACGGAAGCAAAAGTTTTTTCAAGATAACCCAACGTGAAACAAAGCTTGCCATCGCCACCGCTGCTGCAATTAAAACAATAACAACTTTGTTGTTGCATAAAAACACCGCCAAAAGCAGCAATAGCACGGTACAAATGCTTGTAAGAGTCATTAAAAACCTGATTTTTCGCGCAATTTTTTCACCGTTTGTTTTTTTCATTGTTCTCTCAATTTCCTTTCACAGCATTTATAAGCTCTGCCCTTGAAAAGCCAAACTCTTCTTTTATCGTCGCAAAAAGCTCGGATATGGGCAATCCCACCACATTGAAGTAATCGCCCTCGATGGAATCAACAAGCAGCGAACCTATGCCCTGGATTCCGTATGCTCCTGCTTTATCAAAGGGTTCTTTTGTGGCTATATATTCAGATATGTCGCTGTCATCAAGCTTGCGGAATTTTACTTTTGTTTCCACGGCACGGCAAACGGTTTTACCGCCGTATATAACACAGAAGCCGGTAAAAACGCTGTGTTTTTTGCCGGACAGTTCCGAAAGCATGGCTGCCGCACCGTCCTCTCCACAGGGTTTGCCCAAAAGCTTCCCTCCGTTATAAACCAAAGTATCTGCGGCAATTATCATGGCGTCTTCCGTACGCTCTGCCACCCACCGCGCTTTGCGGCATGCCAAAAGTTTTACCGCCTCCTGTGGGGGTGTTACCGCAGAATCAAGGGTTTCATCCGTATCCGCAGGCATTATCACAGGGTTAAAACCAAGGCTGCTTAACAGCTCTATGCGTCTGGGTGATTTTGATGCAAGCACAAGTTTCATCTGTTTACCTCATCTGAGAATTTTTCTGCCTATTACATAAACAAGCGTTACAAAAATAATGGTTGCAAGAGTTATATCCACGTTAAGACCAAACGTAAGGCGCAAAACACCCATATCCAATGTAAAGGGCTGCTGTGTACCAAAAGTAAGACCGTACGAAAGCCACGAAAGATAACTGATGCCTCGTGTTACCGATGCCACAAGAGATCCTACCACAACTCCTGCACATACCAGCAGAAGATTTTTCCAGAAATTTGTTCTCATAACGCTTCTCCAATCATTTGTTTTTTGCTTTTATTTTCACGCATTTTCTTAAGCTTTAAAACTATGGGGCGGTTGTACCGCTGAACTATTATAAACTGGGCATCAAACGCCATGGCAAGCACGGCGGTAAGCAGGAACAGCCAGCCATAACCCCACAAAAGACAAAAAAGCACGCTTGACAAAGATATTATCTCGTTTATCCAGTGGTCAAGCTCGGATTTTGCCATGGTGGTGGCAAGCTGATTCAGTGTGCGGTTTTTAAAATCAAAGGATTGAGGATCAAAGGTAAGCACTTTATCCTTCCATCGGCGCACACGCAAAAGCTTATAAAGATGCGGCTCAAATTTACGCTGTTTATACCATGGATGATTATAATCCACCTTGAAAAGCTTTGTTATTTCACCCATAAATATACGCAAGCCGAAATGATACAGTATCATAAACGCAACAATACCCGGCCACAACACGGCCCCATGCCTTGCGATACCGCCGTAATAAAGCACAAAACACACGGCAGATATTGCAACCGTAAGCAAAATTGTACTGTACATAAAGACCGCAGGTCCGCTTATTTTTTTATTTTTCATTAGACGCCTCGCAAAAAATGTTTACTGAAAAATTATACAATACCGCAAAGCTGTTGTCAAGCATCAAAAACCGTTGCCAAAAAATGTGATAAAAAAATTTTACTATACCATTGACTTAATCGACAATATATGGTATAATCCCATATATAAATGTTTAGGAGGACAAAACAATGAAACATATTAAGACACTCGAAACAAAGAACCTTTGCAACAGCGCTAAGAACGGTGGCTGCGGCGAATGCCAGACATCCTGCCAGTCCGCTTGCAAAACAAGCTGCGGTATTGCTAATCAGCAGTGCGAAAACAAGCAGGAAAACAAGTAATCAATACTTTGCTGAAGTGCCGCCGATGGTTTCGGCGGCATTTTTCGTGCGATATATAAACGGAGTGAAAACCTATGATACATTGCTATAAACTCGGCGGATTAAATATTGTGCTCGACATTTGTTCGGGCTCTGTGCACGTGGTTGATGAAGTTGCATACGATATCATTGAAATGTACGAAACCCATACCCGTGAGCACATAACCGAGGTAATACTTGAAAAATATTCGGGACGTGACGACGTAACCCCCGAAGAAATATCCGAATGTTTTGATCAGCTCGAAGAACTGAAAAACATGGGCAAGCTGTTTACGCCCGATACCTTTGAGCCCATGGCAGGCGATCTTAAAAAGAAAAGCGCAGGCGTTGTAAAAGCCCTTTGTCTGCACGTGGCGCACACCTGCAACCTCAACTGTTCCTACTGCTTTGCCAGCCAGGGAAAATATCACGGCGACAGAGCACTCATGAGCTTTGAGGTGGGCAAGCAGGCTTTTGATTTTCTTATTGCCAATTCCGGCAGCCGCAGAAATCTTGAAGTGGACTTTTTTGGCGGCGAACCTTTGATGAACTTTGATGTGGTAAAGCAGCTTGTTGCTTATGCACGCAGTGTGGAAAAGCAGCACGGCAAAAACTTCCGCTTTACCCTTACCACCAACGGTGTGCTTATTGACGATGACGTTATAGACTTTGCCAACCGTGAAATGAGCAACGTGGTTTTAAGTCTTGACGGCAGAAAAGAAGTTCACGACCGTTTCCGTGTGGATTATGCAGGCAACGGTAGCTGGGAGCGCATTGTACCCAAATTCCAGAAGCTTGTGGAAGCACGAGGCCACAAAAACTATTATATGCGCGGCACCTTTACCCACGCAAACCCCGACTTTTTAAAGGATATTCAGCAGATGCTTGATCTGGGCTTCCGTGAGCTTAGCATGGAACCCGTTGTTTGTGCTCCCGATGATCCTTCGGCACTTACCGAACAAGATCTGCCCATTGTGCTTGAGCAATACGAAAAGCTTGCCGAGCTTATGCTTGAACAGCACCGCAAAGGAACTCCCTTTACATTCTACCACTACATGATAGACCTCAAGGGCGGCCCCTGCATTTACAAGCGTATTTCAGGCTGCGGATCGGGAACAGAATATATGGCTGTAACGCCCTGGGGAGATCTTTATCCCTGCCATCAGTTTGTTGGCGAAGAAAGCTTTAAACTGGGCGATGTATGGAACGGAGTTACCAATACAAAAGCACAGGACGAATTTGCCGCCTGCAACGTTTATACACGTCCCGAATGTCGTGATTGCTGGGCTAAGCTTTACTGTTCCGGCGGATGTGCCGCCAACGCTTTCCACGCCACGGGCTCTGTTACGGGCGTTTATGAATACGGCTGTAAGCTGTTCCGTAAACGCATGGAATGTGCCATTATGCTTGAAGCGGCAAAAACGCTGGAGCAGGAATAAACCGCGATGGATACACCGATAGTTGATTTTGTAAAAAACTATGCCGAAAGCAAAAAAATACGTCTGCATATGCCCGGTCACAAAGGCCTTGTGACAACTGGTGCGGAAGACCTTGATATAACCGAAATAGACGGTGCCGATGTGCTTTACGGAGGATGCGGAGACGGTATAATCACAAAAAGTCAGAACAACGCATCACACCTTTTTGGCAGCGCAAAGACCCTATATTCCGCAGGCGGATCCTCTCTTTCCGTCCGTGCAATGCTGTACCTTATAACGCTTTATGCTATACACTGCGAAAAAAAACCGTTGATTGCGGCTTTCCGCAATGCCCACAAGACCTTTGTTACAGCCGCCGCTTTGCTGGATTTTGAAACAACCTGGCTTTATCCGCAGGATTCAAATGGTATAATTTCCTGCAACATCACGCCAAATCAGCTTGAAGAAGAACTGTGTAAAATGGCCGAAAAGCCCACAGCTGTATATGTAACCTGCCCCGATTATCTGGGCAATATGGCGGATATAAAAGGTATTTCCGCTGTTTGTAAAAAACACGGTGTTCTGCTTGCTGTGGACAATGCCCACGGCGCATACCTTAAATTTCTGCCGCAGGATATGCATCCCATCACATTGGGCGCAGATATATGCTGTGATTCGGCTCACAAAACCCTGCCCGTTCTTACCGGCGGCGGATATTTGCATATTTCCAAAAATGCACCGCAGTTGCTGTGCGAAAACGCAGAAAACGCCATGATGCTGTTTGCATCCACCAGCCCCTCCTACCTTATACTGCAATCGCTGGACAATGCCAACAAATACATATCCGACGGGTATGCGCGGGAGCTTTCGGATTTCTGCGAAAAGCTTTGTGCGCTTAAAAACAGGCTTTGCAATGCGGGATATGAGCTTTGCGGAGCTGAACCGCTTAAAATATCCGTAAAAGCCAAGCCGTACGGCTACAGCGGTTATGAATTTGCAAAAATGCTTGAACATTGCGGCATCGTATGCGAATTCTGCGATCCCGATTACACCGTGCTTATGCTTACACCCCAAAACAAAAATGTGCTTACAACGGTGGAAAAAGCACTTTTATCAATACCCAAAAAAGCAGCATTGACAAGTGCCGCTCCTCCGCTTGCAAAACCAAAAACCGCACTTACGCCAAGGCAGGCAATGTTTTGCGCAGGCAAGCAGATACCCGTAAGGAAAAGCTGCGGGAAAACACTTTGCGCTGTGACGGTAAGCTGTCCGCCCGCAATACCCATTGCCGTTTGCGGAGAGGTGATAGACGAGGCAGCCATCAAACTTTTTGAATACTACGGAATTGAAACCGTATATGTAACCGAATAATCAAAATCAAACAGGGTTGCGTGATCGCAACCCTGTTTTCTACACAAAAATCAATTAATAATCCAGTCCGTCGGGCAAAAATCTGTCGCCGCCCACTCCGTAGCAGTTAAGTCCCGCACCGTAACGGAACAGCCTTATTTTACGGTTGAGAGTATCAACATTTACAATATCAAAGCTGTTTTGGGTGGAGGTTCCGGGATACCTTGCAACTCTTGCATCGCCATACTCGCAGGATGCCGAGCCGTTAAGTGACCATATTATATTTATACCATCACGCACCTCGTTTTTATCTTCGTGATCATGACCGAGAAGCCAGCATATCATATGCGGCTTTTTTTCGTTTTGGGCATACCGTGTAAAATCGGCGGTTATATCAAGATCGAAATGACTGTTGTTTTCATCCTTGCAATTGAACGAATATGTACCCTGGGTGTTGAAAGCTACACATATTTTATGTAGCATTTCGCCCGAGTTGCAGTGATAACCGAAATTCTCCGGCAACATATGGAACGTGATTATAACTCCCCAATCCTGTTCTTCCTTATCATCAAAATTAAGAGCGGTGGATGCCAGCCAGTTAAGCTGCTCGCTTGTCATAAAGGCACCGTACTTGCTGAAGTATTTTACCATGCCGCGATCGTCTTTTACGGTTCTGTCGGTATCCATGGCATAGAGAGATATTATACGGATCTTTTTGGCTTCCACATCATAGTAATGCCAGGTGGATTTTTGCCCGTCCGATTTGATCTGGCGCACTATGCCGTAATTCTGTTCGGCATAGTCAAAAAACAGATCCGACCAGTCACTGTTGTAAATAACATTTTCATAAACATTTGCCGAATCGTTGAGATCGTGATTGCCTATGGAATAAATTACGGGGTTTTTGCTTTTTTTGATTTCGTCAAAAAATCCTTCCGCACGGCGCATGGCATCTGCTTTGGGCACCATATTCCAAGGTGTAATGGCATCGCCGGCATTTATAAGAGCATCGAGCTTCACAGGGCAATTGTTAGCATACTCCACTGTGCGTTTTACGTTATCCATGCTTTCCTCGGGGAAAAACAGATCCACATGGTTATCGGTGAAAAACAAAAAGTTTGCGCGGGTATGCTGATCATTACATGTGAGTTTTCGGGACGGTGTACCCACCGAATAAGGCAAAAAACGGCGGTTAAGATTTGCTTCTTCAATATCGCACACGAGATCGTAAGTGCTTTTTTGTTTGCTCATTTTTTCTCCTGAAGTTTCAAATTATTATTTTACCACGTAGTTTTCTTTTTCTGCAAGCTCTTTGCCCTGCTCAGAAATTATCCAGTTATAAAGAATTCTTTCAGGAGAATCCTCGGCGGCATCCTTGCGTATTACAACATAAAAATCGTTGGTGTAAGGATAAGTGCCGTTTGCAATGGTTTCGTTGGTGGGAGCAATGCCGTCCACAGCAAGTATTTTGCTGGTGCCCAGCTTTTCGCTTTCCATGTTGGTAAGGTAGTAATATACGGTATATCCAAGAGCATCTGCGGAGTTTTCATAATTTGCCACGGCCTCAAGCAGGCCTATCATGGAGCCTATGCGTGTTTCTTCGGGGGCATCCGTTAATTTATCACCCAGGTTTAACAGCTTGTCAAAAAGTGTCTGGCTTCCGCTGTCCTTATTGCGCTGATAAGCAATTATGGGATGATCTGAGCCGCCTACTTCGCTCCAGTTGGTAATCTCGCCGGAGTATATTTTTTCAATTTCCTCCGCCGTAAGGCTTTCCACCTCGTTTTCGAGGCTGCATATAAATACAAGTGCATCTGCGCCTATGGCTGTCATTTCAAGCTCCACATCCTTTTCGGCACAGTATGCCTTTGCTTCCTCCGACATTTCGTAGGCAAGCAGAATATCAAATTCGCCGTCCACAAGAGCTGTGTAATTATCGGTGGTGGAACCTTCAAATTTTATCATAGAGGATGCCTTTTCGCGGTCAACTGACAAAACCGTGGCCGTAACAGCCTCGCCCAAAGGCAGGTTTGCAAGGCTGCCGCCCATTTTGGGATAGTTTTCTTCGGTAAAGGTGAATGACGGCTTTTGTGCACACGATGTAAGGCATGCGGTGATTGCGGTAAGTGCAAGCATGGAAGCGGTGATTTTTTTCATAACTGTAATTCCTTTCTTTTGAATTGTTATTCGTTTATGGTTTGATAGATTATGCGTAAGTTTTCGTCGTAAAGTGTGCAAAGCTTATCTGCTGCCGCTGTAAAATACTTGTTTCCGTTCACTTCATAGTATTCGATAACGGAACAGTTTTCCAGCACAAATTCGCCCTTTTCGGTGCTGTAAAGCGACAAACTTGTATTGCCTTTATTATCAGTAAGGCCTATTTTAATGTACTTTCCGTCGGTATCCACGCTGTAAGCATAACCGCTTTTATCGTAGCTGAAAACTTCTTTGCCTGTATTTATATTTATTCCCCTGGTGTAGAATCTGTCTTCAACTTCATCTTCGCTCTTTACCAGCATATCATTGCCGGAATAAATAAACAGGCCGTCATTGGTAAGGAAATGACTGTATGAATTATTATCTTCAAACTTTAAAACGGTGTTTCCGTCATAATCCACTATGTAGGAATACTCGACCGAGGCATTTAGCGTTTTTGGATATTTTTTTACACCTTCCCCGCGGGAGCATACAAAAAGCGATTTACCTATAACGGCTTTGGCGGGATATCCGCTTTCCTTACAGGTTATCAAGCTTCCGTCCGAGCATCTGTTTACGGTGTGGTAATCGGTATATACAATCTCGCCGTTTTCAAGCACGGTAAAATCCGCATATTTGACACCGTTTGCCGTGGCTATAAGGTTTCCCTTTGCATCAAGAAGCTCGCAACTGTTATTATTATCTGCTCGGTAATATCCGTCGCCGGTACTGTACATGTTTGTGTAAATATCACTTATGCGCTCGCCCTTTGTATTTATAAGGTAGTACTGCTCATTATCGGGCGTAACATATGCCGTGCCCTCGCTGTTGAATTCGTTGCAATGGCAATAGCCGTCAATAACTATTTCGCCTTTTGTGTTTATATAACCTGCTTTTTGTATATTCAGCTGGTTGTCATAAATTGAAACCGGCAACAATCCGTGGGAAAAAGCACCGTATGAAGAATATCCGTCAAGCTCAAACAGCAATTCGCCATCATAATTATAACAGATTGTTTTTGCATGAGAACCGTCCTCGTCATAAGTCCAGTCAACGTTGGATATTATACCTTCGCCGGCATTCCACATGCCGCTTCCCATATTAAGCATCCATTTTCCGCTGACGGGGATGATAATGCTGTTGCCTGCGTAATCCTGCTCGTTCTGAGGATAAATATATACGCTGTAATATTCAAAGCCGTCATCGGTGCGTTCCAGCCTTATGTTTGAATACCTGCCGTTGGCATCGGAAATTATTTTTCCGTCGGGAGTGCAAAAGCCCATATCGGCATACATTTCCGAATATCCCCATTCGGTATAGAAATCCTTTGCCGAGCCCACATAGGGAATAACAGTGCCGTATTCATCCGAGGGGACAAATTCGGGCGTGTATTCGCTGTAAAACCGTCCTGCTGTATTTTTTGCGGAATACTCGCCAATGTCGGGGAGTTCTCCTTTTATGTAAAATGACGGCGGAGCTTCCTCGCATGAGCACAGCAAAAACGCACACAAAAGCGCCGTCATAACGTACTTTTTCATAAAAAACACCTCCGTAATATTATTATATATTTGACGGCAGAAAATTGCAATAGTTCCTGAAAATTACGATAAATATATTTCTCTCATTTTTTGTAAGTACTATTTACAAAATTATCATTATATGATATAATTAATATGTATTTTTATACAAAAGAAAGGGGAAAAACATGAAAAACAGTTTTTCAAAGGCTTTAAGCATAATACTGGCTTTGTGCATGGTAATTTCCATATGCGCAGTACCCGTATTTGCAGGAAGCTCCACAACCACCGTCTACTATGTGCAGGCAGGTGCGGCTGAAACAGGCGACGGCCGTTCAGCAGACGCCCCCGCAGCATCACTTGCCACCGTCATTGATAACATCAACACCGACGGTCATGCGGCAGGTGACAACGTAACCGTATACATCATGCGTGCAAAAGATGAGATCCTCACCTACACTCAGGATGACATCGATGCAGGCAAGGTAAAATTCATCGGTTACAATCAGGCAAAGGCGCACACCGCCACCATCACCTACAAATCCTACGACAGCGAAAACCGCAGCACCCTTCTGCTCAAGGAAGGCTACGCCATGTCCGGCACAAGCCATTCCACGCACATGCAGCTCAAAGGTCCTTCGGTTTTTGAGGGTATCAACATTACAGATACCCGTGCAGACAGCTCAAGCTTCAACATCTACACCATGGGCCATGATGCCAGATTTGACGATGTTGATTTCTTCAGAATAAAGCTTACTGCTGCAACAGATACCACTCCCGCTTCCATCACTCTCAACAATACTTCCTGGAACAGCCATTTCCAGCTTGGCGGCTACAACAACACTACTCCTTATGCGGGCGGCGGAACTGTAATCATCGAAGAAAACCTCAACGATATACAGAATCTACGTCTTTCCGGCACCATTGCCGCAAATCAGTCGCTTTCCGTAAAATCCGCCACATTTAATAACGATTCTACCGTAAAAATCGGTAACGGTACCGCACAGACATTAAAGAGCATCGTCGGCGATGCCACAGGTGCAGATACCCTTTACACCACCTACAAGAAAAACCTCAACATCGTTGCAAACAACGTAACAGTAAGCAAATTCACCAACAGCAAGAGCACCGGTGCTGTTATAAACGGTGCATTGCAGATAATACTCAACAATGGCTCAACAGTACCCGAGCTTCCGGCGTTCTATAAAGATGCTGCAAAAACAACTGCTGCAGATATTTACAAGATCACCGTGGCAGAAGGAATGTACTTCGATGTTACCTCAACTGCAGGTACTTACACCGTTTCAGGCGAAGGTATTGCTTATGTTGTATCCAAGGACGGAAAAACCGTATCCTACAGCAACAACGGCACAATTACAATTCCCGATGCCGGAACCTACACAGTTAAAGTTGCAGCATCTGTTGATGACATAGTTGCAGGACTTGACACCCCCGCAACCACCACAGATTATAAATTCGACGGCTGGGACACCTCCGTTGCAGGCAAGATTACCGCAAAATTTGTTCCCGTGGCGGCTGCCGGAACCCCCACTTACTATGTAAAATGGGGCGGCACAGGTGACGGTCTTTCTCCCGAAAAACCCGTTGCAACCGTAAAGGATGCGATAACCCTTATCAACGCCGCAGGCTATGATGCGGACGATAAAGTTGTTATTTATATCATGAATGACGACAGCCTTACCGCTGAAGATTACACCACGGTGGACGGAGTAACATATTCCGACTTCTGGTGGTATGATGCCGACGGCAATTTTGTAAAAGCCAAAGTGCTTAAGGGCACAAAAACCTACGGCAGACTTACTGCATGGTCAGAACTTGGCGGCAGCGCAGGTACACATACCGCCACTCTTGAGATCACCGGTTACGGCGAAGGAGCTTATCTGTTCCAGAGCCAGATACTCGGCTACAACACCAATGTAACCCTTGGCGGCCCTACAATATTCAAAAACCTGGGTTATGTAACCACACGTTATTGCGACCGTGAGTTGTTTGTTAACGGTTACGATGTAACATTTAACAATGTTACCTTCCATCATCTCCGCGGCGATAACTCTGCCGACGGCAACGCGTATGATGGTATATACGACGCTCACCTCCGCGTTTCTCTGTCGGGCGCAGGTACAACCTGCGCAGGCGGCGGCGGAACCGTGACATTCAACTCGGCAATACCCGCGGAAAGCGATGACAGATACGGTCTGGGTATTCCCGGCAACAAATCAAACACTTTCAGCAAACACACAAAGATCTACCTCAACGGCGATTCCACCAACGGTCAAATTGCATTTGGTCAGGCAAGCGGTACATTCTCCAAAGGTCTTTCCATCGTTGTAAACAACGGTACATATAAAAAGACCGAGCGCGCAACCGAAGCACTCACCATAAACGGCGGATTGCAGATAGTTACAAATAACGGCACTTCCTTCCCCGAAATCCCCACATTTGTAACAGCCGATAAAACATGGAAAATGTCCTCTGCAGACACAACAGGCTGCGGACTTGACGTTACCGATACAGCAGGTACATTTACCGTTATTGGCGGTAAAACCGCATGGGCCGAAAACGCTGACGGCTACAAATACGCTTCCAGCGACGGTGTTCTTACCGTTCCTGCCGGAACATACACAGTTACTTACAAAGATGCTGTTTCCGATATGGGAGTTCTTTACCTCGACGGTGAAAAATACTGCGAATTTGTACCCGGAGCAATTGTGGCACTTCCCACACTTTCCGATAAGCCCGGTATCAAATTTGTAGGCTGGGGCAAAGAAGGAGATCTCTTCTCCGATGTTTACCAGTCCGAAACTACCGATACCGAAGTAAGACTTTCTTCCCAGTTTGAGGTGCTTGACAACACAGTTATTTTCTACGTTGACCAAACCAACGGCAATGACGAAAACAACGGTACAACCGCAGCTACTGCTTTTGCATCCATCAACGCTGCCATCACCGCTGCAGATCAGAAAACCGAAATAAACAAGCTTATTGTTATTATCGGTCAGTTTGAAATTTCCGGCAATTCCGGCCTTAAAAACAGCACACTCGCAAGTCACACAAGCATGATCACCATTACAGGTGACGGATCCGGCAACTCCAGCATACGCAAGCTTGATACAATAACCAATAACGGTCCTCTTACCATTGAAAACATAACCATCGTTAATGCTGTAAACCACAAGCAGATAGATACAAGCGGAAAACAGTTTGTTGTCGGCAAAAATGTGGTATTTACCCGCGAAGGTTCTTTCTCCGCATCCTTTGATATTCATTCCGGTGCATACAACTCCTCCAACGGTGCGCGTGAGAATGTAACCATCAACTCACCCGTGGGCACACTTTGGGTAGGTTCATACTACAACAACGCACAGCGTACATTCCCCGGCGGTGATTACAACATCAACTCAACCGTTACCACCTTCAATATAACACCCGACGGCTGGGCAAGCGGAACAAACATATTCAACCTGCCCTGCGAATACAACGGTGCCATAAACATCAACCTCAACGAAGGTGGAAAGATCGTTACCCTTGCTGCCACCAACAATTCTATACTGAGCGAAAAAACTGCCGTGCACGTATTTGATTTCGGCGGCACAATAGGTACCACAAACGCACTTATTCTTCCTTATGTATGGAACATTGATACAACAAACTTTACACAAACCGAATACATTACCGGCGGAGAAAACGCAGGTGAATTCATCGTATTTGGCGGCAAAACAGCCCTTGCAACACACAGCGACGGCAGACAGTTTGTTTCCACCGACGGAGTGCTCAACCTTACAAAGGCAGGCGATTATACCGTTGAATTTGTTGATCAGGTATACTACACCAACAGCGGCACAAGAATAGACTTTTACCAGGATATGGAGCTTGATGTAACAACCGTTGAACATGACGATATCGACGGCAAGCTGTTTATCGGATGGACTTACGAAAACGGCGATGTTCCCGCAACAACAAACTTTAAAGAAGGCGATGTTCTTATTGCAAAGTATGTGGAACTCAGCCTTGACGAAAACTTCTACATTGAAGGCGCACAGATAAGAACAAGCGGCGAACCCGGTCTGAGATTCGTTATAAGAAAATCCGATGCCATGGAAACCCTTATCCCCAACATCCAGAGCTTTGGTTCGGTTGTTCTTCCCTCTTATGTTCTCCACGATTACACAAACCATCTTGAACTTGAGCTGGAACTTGACAAAGAATACACCTACAACAGCAAAAAGTACACTTCTGCCGAAGTTGAAGCTGTTAAGCTTTACAAGGATCACGGTGATTCTGTAAGCTACACAGTGGTTATGGCTAACATGATCGAAGATTACTACGACAGAATGTACACCGTACGCGGCTATATCCGCTACAAGGACCTTAACGGTATTGACGGCATTATTTACACCGATTACTATGCCACAAGACACGTAAATGTTGCCGAAGCTATTCTGCGTGATACATCAGTTAACCTCACTGCAGAACAGACCGCTTATTATCAGGACATCATCGATACAGTTAAAACAAAAATTGCCGCAAAATTTGCAGGCAATCAGGTTACCATAGGCGGCAGCAAGGATGATCCCATCTCCTTCAAACACGTTTATTCCATAACCGACAACGGACTTGAAGTGCGCGAAGTTAACGTTTATCCTTCCGATTACGTTGAAGGAAAGAGAGATCCTGTTGTTATCATGCAGGCCTCCGATATCCACTTCAACTACACAAGCCCTGCGGATTTCAAAGAAGCAAATCCCTCTATCATGTCCACCTACAAGGGACGCACATGGCTGGCAGGAGGTAAATCGTTGCCCCAGGCCATGAACACCCTTGAATACTGCTACACAGGCGACGCAATGGTTATAACCGGTGACACAGTAGACTTCCTGTCGCTGGGTTCTCTTGAACTTACCAACAAGTATGTATTTGATGTTTATCCGTTTGCAGTAGCGGCGCTTGGAAACCACGAAGGAACACGAGTTTGTCAGCAGCCTGCGGATGCAAAGGCTCCCGACCCGACAACGCTTGAATCCCGCCTGCAGGTTCTTCAGGATAACTGGAACGGTGAAAGCGTTTACTACTCATCCCGAGTTGTGGGCGACCGTGTAATGCTTATCCAGATGGATAACGGTACAGCCTCCAAGTTCTGGGATGTTCAGGTTGAGCCCTTCAAGGCAGATCTGGCACTTGCCCGCGAAAAGGGTTACACAGTTCTTCTGTTCTTCCACATTCCCCTTGCCACAGGCAACCCCAACGAAAAAGAAGTGGATCAGCTTCCCAACGCCAACGGTCACAGCGATAACTCCGGCAAACGCAACTTTATGACCGAAGGTATCAAGGAAACCGCAAACGCTGCCACCACATCAATCTTCGGACTCATTCGAGATTACAGCGATGTTATTGAAGGTATGTTCACAGGCCACACCCACAGCCCGTATTATTCTGAATTTGTGGTATCTATGGAAGAATCCACCGTTAACGGCGAAACCGTTTACAACGTTACAGATTTCGTTCCTCAGTACACAATGACAGCCACAGCTTACGGCAACGGTGCTGCCACAAAGATAACCGTATATTGATCCTTTAAACCAAAAGGCTGAGCGCATGCGTTCAGCCTTTTCTTTATACAACAAAAAAATTCACCCCATTTGGGGTGAATTGAATTAAATCAGATAATCTTCGGGATTAACGCAAAGCTCGTCCTTATATATCTCAAAATGCACGTGGGGCACTTCTGCGCTTTCAACTATGGCAGTTTCGCCCACACCTCCGATGGTATCGCCCACCTTTACTGCGGCACCCACAGTTATTCCCTGCGGAAGCTCACTTGAAAGATTGGAATAGCTTGAAACAAGCCCGCCCGAATGTTTTATAACCACCGTTGTGCCCATAAAGGGATCGTTATACACATCCGCCACAATTCCATCGGCAAAAGCGCACACCGGGCTGCCTATATCCGCCGCAATATCTATGCCGTCATGGGTACGAAAATCATTCATGGTGGGTGTATAAAGCAACTCATCCGCTGAAAATTCACGGCTGATATAACCCGCAACGGGCTTTACCCTCACCGACGGAATATCCTTTCCGTTAACGTCGGGAAGCTGTGGCTGTTCACTATCGTCATCGGGCTCGCCTGAAACCTCGGAATATTCCTGTGGCTGTACGGTTACGGGTGTTTCATTGCCGATTTCGGCTTCGCCCACGGGTTCCGTAACTTCTGCGGATATTCCCTCGGGTGCTTCTGATACTGTTGTATCGGGCATGGGATATTCGTGATTTGTCTGTTCGGGCAAAGTATCAAGCTCGGGCAAAACAAGCTCCTTGGGATTTGTATCGGGAATCTCATAGCCGGTGCCGCCGAGTATCTTTTTTACGCTGTTGGAAGTTATCAATACTACGGTAGCCGCCAGGGCTATGTAAAGCCCCGTGCTCACAAGCTGTCTTTTTATTTTTGATGAACGCTCGCTGTTATTTTTGTTTTTCAATATAAAACACCTCCGCATATATTTTTTCCGCAGAGTGAAAATATATACAGAGGTGTAAATTATTTTTATTCCTTGAAAGGCAGATTGAAATCCGAGTGAAGTGTGGACACGTTTTCGGTTTTTATAAGTGCGTTATAACGGAAAGGTACGGAAATGAATTCGTACTCGGAAAGCGAAAACAGCAAATCAAGGTTGTTGTAAACATCGTCTGAGGAGGCGTTTGTTACAACGTAGGAAAGAAGTTTTTTGCGTTCACTTTCATTAAGCAAAGTCTGCTTGTAGGAGTTGTCGGAAGTAAGCTTGTTTTTTGCCAGTTCTTCCACAAAATCCATCTGAGTTGCACGGCGCTTTACATCGCTGGTGCCGGTTTTGTAGGTTTTGTAACGCAAAAGCTGCACCGCCTTGGATCCGTTGAGATACTGCTCGCCTTCATAAAGGTTTATGCTTGCGATCTCGTCCTCATAAACCATTTTTTCGGGAACCACATATTTAAGTCCATCAACTCCGCACACCAGATTAAAAATTGTCTGTGCGGCATTTGTATCCAACACGGCGTAATAATCGATTTTTATATCGGTAAGTGCATAAAGCTTATTTATAAGGTAATCTATTCCGTGATCACGGTATGTATTTTTAAAAGATACCGAACCCGACAGCGACTTACCCGAGGAAGTAACACCGGTTACTTCGTATTTTGCATCTGCGGGGATGGCGGCAATCATGATCTTTTTGGAAATTCTGTCCGCTTTGATTATCATAAGAGAATCCGGCACATCCTCGGTGAGATCCTTGCCCACAACAAGCGCCGAAACGTATCTTGGCAGATTGCCCGATCCCACATCACCCGAAACCTCGGTGCCTGTGTACTGACTTTCATCGGAGGACGGGTTGTTTCCGGTATCGTTAAAAAGTTTTATAAAGTATCCGTTGATATAATAGCCAAGCAAGGAAAAAACAGCAAGGCATATTACAAACGAAAGCAAAAACTGTTTTGAAGCTGACATTGTGTGCTCCTTTCAGGGATTATAATATGCTGCATGGCAGCAAAACAGTACAAAACAAACAATATATTATAGTATAACATATTAAGACAAAATTTGCAACCTTTTTACACAATGCGATATTAAAAAAATCCCGGCCGTTTCCGACCGGGATAAAAAACTCAATCAGTGCTTATCGCAGCTGCAATGCTCACAACAGCCATCACAGGCAGCATCAAGCTTTTCTGCTTCTTCGATCTTGCCGATGCTTCTGAAATAGTTGGCAAGAGCCGCCTTAACAGCCTCTTCTGCAAGAACGGAGCAATGCACCTTCACCGGCGGCAGGCCGTCAAGCGCATCCACAACCGCTTTGTTGGTAAGGTTGAGAGCATCTTCGATATTTTTGCCCTTTATAAGCTCAGTTGCCATGGATGATGTGGCAATAGCTGCGCAGCATCCGAATGTCTGGAACTTTATATCGGCAATAACATCGTTTTCTATTTTCATGTATATTTTCATAATGTCGCCGCACTTGGCGTTACCCACTTCGCCCACCGCATTGGCGTCTTCTATAACGCCCACATTACGGGGATTCATGAAATGGTCCATTACCTTTTCGCTGTATTCCATAGTAGCTCCTTTCGTTTTGATCAGTTGTATATAGGCGACATGGCGCGCAAACGCTGCACCACGCGCTTTACGTTTTCAATGATGTAGTCGATATCCTCTTCGGTGGTGTCATGGCTGATGGAAAGCCTTAACGAACCGTGGCATATTTCCACGGGGATACCCATGGATGTAAGCACATGGGAGGGCTCCAGCGATGCCGAAGAACATGCAGAACCCGTGGATGAGCAAATACCCGCCGCACTCAACAAAAACAGCAACGATTCGCCCTCTATACCCTTAAAAACAAAGCTTGCATTACCGGGCAAACGGTTTGTGGGATGACCGGTGAGCAATGTATCGGGAAGCTCGGTTATTCCGCTTATAAGCTTATTGCGCAGGACAATTATCTTTTCATTATCCGCCATTTTTTCAACAGATATTTCAAGAGCCTTTGCCATAGCCATAATAGAAGGCAGTGCTTCGGTACCTGCACGCTTGCCCTTTTCCTGTCCGCCGCCTTCGATAAGGTTTTTAACCCTTACGCCCTTTTTAACATAAAGGCATCCGACACCCTTGGGTGCATGGAATTTGTGGCCGGACATCGCCATAAGGTCAACGCCACATTCTTTGACATTTACGGAAATATGACCTACAGCCTGAACCGCGTCGGTAAGAACAGGGATATTTCTTATTGCTTTAACAGCTTTTACTATTTCAGCTATGGGCTGAATAGTTCCCACCTCGTTGTTGGCGTACATAACCGCCACAAGGCAGGTGTTATCTTTGATAGCTGAAGCTATTGCTTCAGGCGACACCATGCCGTTTTCGTCCACATCCACATATGTGGTTTCGTAGCCCATGTTTTCAAGTGCCTTGAACGTGTGGAGCACTGCGTGGTGTTCGACTTTTGTAGTTATAATGTGGGGCACGGCTATTTTGTTTACCCTTGCGTAAACCGCCGATGCGCCACGTATTGCCCAGTTATCGGCTTCGGTGCCGCAGCTGGTAAAAAACAGCTCTTCGGGATTTGCCCCGATTATTGATGCTATTCTTGTTCGTGCGGAGTCAAGTGCTTTTTTTGCCTCCATACCCATCGAATGAAGGCTCGACGGGTTGCCGTAATGCTCGGTAAGATAAGGGAGCATTTCCTGAGCAACTTCGGGGTAAACCGCAGTTGTTGCTGCGTTATCGGCATAGACAAATCTTTTTTCCATGATAATAGTATTCTTCTTCCTGTAAATAAAATGCTTTGTTTATTTGTGTGCTTCGATGTACTTTATTGCATCGCCGATGGTCTTGAGCTTCATTATATCTTCATCGGGGATGGAAAGTCCGAATTCGTTTTCAAAATCCATAATGATCTCTACGATATCAAGGGAATCTGCACCGAGATCTTCCTGGATGTTGGTGGATTCGGTTATTTTTGCAGGATCGATTTTGAGATGTTTAACGAGAATTGCTCTTATTTTTTCGAACATAGGTAATTCCTCCGTTTTTTGTAATATTACCGAAAGGACAGACAAAGCTCAAACTATGTCTATACTTTAACAATTAATTTTACCCCAAACAGAATGATTTGTCAAGGGAATTTTTATTATTTGATGCAATTGAAGCAAAATACATTATAATCCGTAAATTATCACAAGCTTTTTTTGTTTTTTTGTGCAATTATACTATTGATAAATCAACATAAATGTTATAAAATAATATGTAGAATGGGGGAAAATGGAATGATAACTTACGAACAGATAAAAAACAACAAAGATATCAAAACCTACATCACCGAAGCCGATAAAACTCTTATTTCCATGGGTTATACCGACCACAGCTTTCCCCATGTTGTAAAGGTTGCAGAAACAGCGGCTTTTATACTTACAGAGCTTGGATATGACGACAGAAAGATAGAGCTTGCTAAAATTGCAGGATACCTTCACGATATCGGCAACATTGTAAACCGCGACGGCCATTCGCAAAGCGGTGCGGTTATGGCTTTCCGTATACTTGATAACCTTGGCATGGATGCCGCAGAAATATCATCCGTAGTTTCCGCCATAGGAAACCACGATGAAGGCAACGGCGTTGCCGTAAATCCCGAATCCGCCGCACTTATCCTTGCCGATAAAAGCGATGTGCGCAGGAACCGTGTACGCAACATGGATATTTCCAGTTTTGACATCCACGACAGGGTAAATTATTCGGTAACAGACTCAAAGCTTGAGTTTTCCGATGACAAATCTTCGATAGTTTTAAAGCTTGAAATAGATACCACCATAAGCCCGGTTATTGAATACTTCGAAATATTCCTTACCCGTATGACCATGTGCCGAAAAGCGGCAAACTACCTGGGATTAAAATTCAAGCTTGAAATAAACGGTCAAAGTATACTGTAAAACGACATTAACCCGTTAAAATGCGTGGCAAACACGCATTACATACAACAACATACT
>JAZSGA010000257.1:0-5762 GCA_045532495.1 Eubacteriales bacterium
TGCAACAAGCAATCCCGATTTAAGATCACCGCCTGCCGTTTCTGAAAGGCTTCCCACCATTGCAGGGCTTACCGTGGCACCAAGATCTCCCGCCAATGCCAAAAAAGCAAACATGGCAGTACCGCCCGTGGGGCATTTTTGCGAAGAAATGCTGATAGAACCCGGCCACATTATGCCCACAGTCAAACCGCAAAGCGCACAGCCTGCCAATCCGAGTATCGGAGCTTTGGAAAGTGATGCCAGCAAATAACATACAGCACACATTGTACCGCAGGCAAGCATAACCTTTGTAAGATCAAGCTTTTCGCTGAATTTGCCGTACACCATTCGGGTTATACCCATAAACATTGCAAACAGGCAAGGTCCTGCAAGATCCCCCACGGTTTTTGAAACACCTATTGCCGACTCGGTAAATGCGGATGCCCATTGAGCCATGCTTGCCTCGGATGCGCCTGAGCATACCATAAGTATTATCATCAGCCAAAACAACGGTGTTGAAAGCAGCTTGCCTATACTCATGCTCTTGCCGTCTTCAACCAAACGTTCAATAGGGCAGCTTATGAAATTAAATGTGTTATACAACGGCACAAGCGCCCATATAACCGTAAGAATCTTCCAGTTTTCAATACCGAATATGGCAAAAAACAGTGTGGAGCCAAGAATCACACCCATTGCACCCCAACAGTAAAAGGAGTGCAAAAGGCTCATCATTCCTTCCTTGTTTTCAAAAGGGCAGGCTTCGATAATCGGGCTTACCAAAACCTCAATAAGTCCGCTGCCTATGGCATAAAGCACCACTGAAACGAGAATTCCGGCAAAAGGAGCAGACATCAGATCAGGCAAAAACGCCATTGACACAAGACCTATGGATGACAACAACTGGGATGCCACTATGCATGCTCGGTATCCTATCTTATCGGCAAATTTTGTTGCCGCAAGGTCAACAAGCAACTGGGTAAGATAAAACACCATAGGTATCATGGCGATTTTTTCAAGCGTTATACCGTAGGTGCTTTTAAAGGTTAAAAATAACAGCGGAGCAAAATTGGCGGATATGGCCTGCGTTACAAATCCCAGATAGCAGGCTGTACGTGTTTTATTGTAATTCTTTTTTGTTGTCATGAGGTTTCCTTTCAAGGCTATGTAAATCTGCTTGATTTATATTAATTACGCATAAATATTCATGCTTAAAATAATAGCATACAAATGTGAATAAATATATAAAACGGCACGAAAAGTAAATTTCGTGCCGTTTTTAAAATCCTTACGGAATAGGATTTTTTAACACATCAGCCGTTCACATCACGGATAAGAACCATATCTATATACATCTGGGTTATGGAAGCATCCACGGTGGATTTTACAGGTGAAACCGTGATGGTATGGGTTCCGCTTGCAAGTCCTTCAACGATATTTGTGGGGTTATGGCTTGCAAAATTACCTGTTCCCGATTTTTCAACATTTCCGTTTGCATCGGTGACCGTGTAATTGAACTTTGTGGAAGTGCTGTGAAGATTTGTATAGATAGAGAAATCGTTTCCGGTGAATGTATATGTGAATGTTGTGGTGTCGGTTATATCCGCAGCAACACATCCGCGGCTTCCAAGAAGCGGATCGGCTGTGTTTATGTTGGCTTTATATGTCCAGCCGCTGTTGTTTGTAAGCGGAATATCGGGAGCATAAACTATGGAGCGTTTGCCCGAAAGAAGCTCGCCGCTTACGATTTCGGGGAGCACATCATCGGGCAGATATTCTGCTGTAAGATCCGTTGCAAAAAGGCTGTTGCCGAGATACTCTGCTATTACGTTGTAATAATACAGATAACCGGGGTCAAGGGGATGAACTATATCACGGAAATAGCTGCTCCATGAGCTGCCCTCGGCAGAAATATGATCCGACAAAGCTTTGCCCATGAATATAAGCGGAATGTTATAAGCTTCGGATATATCCGCATGGCCCTGGGCTGTGGGATAGAACCAATCATACTGTGCCCTGCCCTGGTCGATACTTATAAGGGTTACTATATCGCACTTGGGATAAGCTTCTTTTATCTCGCGTACTATGGTTTCAAACTGCTTTGCCGCACGGGTTTTATCAAAGCCTGCATATGTATCGTTTATGGCATATTCGATAAACACAAGGTCAGGCTTTTTTGCGAGAACGAAATCATCGAGAATATATGAGCCGAGGAAAGTACCGCTTTCACCGAAAGCTGCATAAATTTCATTTATTTTAGCTTCGGGGAACTGGTCCGCAAACCACTTCTGCGTTTTCATTCTCCAGTTGTTGGCTGTGGCGGAAGCACCGTAGCCCTGAGTGATGGAACCGCCGTAATAAGCGATGTTGAGCTCCTTATCTTTGATGAGTCTTGTATAAGTGTTCTGAAGGGGCTTGCGGTAATAAATATAATCTTTATATTCATCTGTTGCAAGCTTATCCTTTTCAATTACTCTCGCTATTCTTTCGCCTGCGGTCTTTGCACCTGCGGGAGCAAGGTGTATTCCGTCTGCCGAATATGCGATGTCGTAATCTGCGGTTTCAATTACCAGTATATCTTCATAACCTGCGCAGACTGTACGTATTTCTGCCGCCATTCTCTGTGCAAAGGGGATGGCATAGTATACGGGAACACCGGCATATTTTTCCATAAGTCTGTCAAGTGTTGCGGTAAGAGCTGTCTTGAAAGCATCGGATGTTGTGGCAGAATAGTCGTTGTAACCGTGGTTTATCACTATTCTGTCGGGGGTTACAGTATCATCGGTTTTTCTTGTGGCGCTCAGGTTATCTATGGCGTTGATCATGGTGTTGAAAGAGCCTTCATTTACAATGCCGGAAGCTCCGTAGCCCACAACATAAGGTATTGCACGCAAAGCCTTTGCGCTTTGATGTGCATATGTGTTTACGGCAGAGTTGCTTGCGCCGTCGCCTGCGGTACCAAGAGCATTTACGCCCTCGGTGATGCTGTCACCAAAATAGAATATTACTTCATTAACGGGGCGAATAGCACGTATGCTGCCGGTATCGGGGGTTATTCCCTTTATGGCGTAGCCTATCTCGTTATCCCATTTTCCCTCGTTTTCGTTCATGCCGTCCATAACAATGCGCACGGCATGCTGCTTTTTATCGGGAAGTGTAATTACATTTTGTGTGATGGGGTATCTTGCAAAATCACCACCATCGATGGATACTGCGTAATAGGGGGTTGCAATGGAGGTTATAACGGTAAAATCAACAGTGACTTTGGAAGCTCCGGATGCAAGGAAATAGAGTTCTGAGCCCGAATTAAGAGTAACATCGTGCACTTCGCCATTTATTTCCTTTTTAAACCATCTGCCCATGGTGCTGTAATCGCCTACGCAAAGCTCATATTCGGGATAGCTTATTGTGGCAAGAAATTCTTCATTGTTCCGGGCTGTAAGCTCATTGTAGCTCAAAGCATCGGTTTTTCCGCCATCAAGCAGCTTAAGCTGATTTGTTATAAATGCGGCAAAGGAAGCATAGCCCACACCGCCAAAATACAAGCCTCCGTTGGGCTGCATTATATCCTCGGTATCTGCGCATATTCCGCTGTCACGGAAAGAGTCAAACACGGGAAGACCGCATATTTCGGCAATCTTATATACACCTGAATAAGCCGAGCTTACATCGGGCATATATCCGTAGTTTACCTTTGTTTTATCCTCGGTGGCATGGGGAGGAGTTACAAGTATTATCTGCGCCCCCGGCACATCCGATCTTATGGACTGAACAAGGGTAAGGTAGGAATCGTAATTGCTTCTGTCGCCGATAAGGGGCAGACCGCCGTTTGTACCTGCCATAATAAAGATGTAATCCGCATCGGTAAGATCAACCGATTTGCCGACTTTTTCGGAATACATTACACCGTCGGAGTAATCTGCGGCAAGGTTTGCAGCGGTATAACCTATGCTTGCATACCATTCCACGGAAGCTCCGGTATATTTTTCAAGAAAATACGGATAGTTTTCTTCATGGGAATTGATTCCACCTGCCACGGTTGTGCCGTAATCTCCGTATGTAAGGCCATCACCAAGGCAAACGATCTTTTTGCCTGCAAAGCTTTTGTTATCCTTTGCGGAAACATAGCTGTTAAGCTTTGTGCCCACATCATCGCAAAGGCTTGCTTTTGAATATGCAAAGCCATCTGTTCCGTTGCCTGTATAGCATGAAAAACGTACATATGCGGCATTTTCGGGGATAGCTTTATCGTATACAACCGTGGTATAAGGCGAGGTTGCGGAGGAGGCTGTTACCCCCTCCAGAAAATTTTTGTCCGCATCGTAAAATGCCACAGATGAAATACCGTTTGCTGCCGAAAGAGCATACTGAACTATGCTGCGGCTCTTTGTTGCGATATAATCGGTGCTTTTCCAACCCGTTGCGGAAATATCCTCACCGTCGGCAGATATTGCAGTTTCAACGGAAAAATTAAGGCTGAGCGTATCAATTCCGTTTTTTGCATAATCTCCGAGAACCGCTTTAAACTCCCCCGTGGAGGTAAATGTTTCGGAATAATCTTTCATTATTGTGTTGTAAAGGTCATCGTATTGTCCGGGATACTGATCGCGTATACCGTTTATTGTTGTAATAATATCGCCCTCCATAGGCTTGCTGAGAACAACCTTTTGCTCTCCGTCAACGGTATAACGGATATATGTTCTTACAACATACTTTCTGTTATAGTTTTCGGGTTTTATTCCGATAACACATACAGTATACATGCGCTCGGTATCATTTTCGGAGAATATTTTGAAGTTATCCTGGGTGCTGGATACCTCTACCATTTTTTCGGTATCAAAGGTAAGCTCATCGCCCATAAGGTGTTCGGGGACTATGATAATACCGTAAGAATCAATGCTTTCTTTGAAATCGCCGCTGAGTCTTGCAATAAATCTCAATCCCTGTACGCCGGAGGTACGAAGCTGGATTCCGTACATTTCGGCAAGGGTAAATTTAGCTACACCGTCATTTCCCCAGCCGGTAAAGAACGTGTCGCCTTCGGTTTCAACGATTACTTTTCCACCGAGAGTGCAGTTGTAGATCGGAATACTTGTTTCGCCGCGCTTTACAGAAACAGTTCCGCTTGTGTGAACAAATTTCAATGCAGATGCAGCACCGCCGTTGAGAATTATATCCGAGCCGCTCTTGGTTACGGTTATTTCGCTGTAGCTTCCTCCGTTAACTGTAAGTGACTTTCCGCCAAAGCTTACATTAAGTGCTTTATTTGAATCAATATCAAGGGTATATGCTGTGCCGTTTACTGTTCTGGCAAGAGCAATATCATAGGTGCCTGCGCCCTTATTAAATGTAAAGTCACCGTCATATACTGTCACGGCACCGTCAGAAACTGCCGCTGCGGTTACATATGTATAAACTCCGCCACTTACGTTTACAGCAGGCAATTCGCCGTTTTTGCCCGAAAGAGCTCCGGCAACACTGCGTTTTGCAGCCACAAAGGAGTTCGAAGACATTATGATGTTTGCGTTTCCAAGGCTGACATTTCCTACATCAAATGTAATTCCGTCGGGCACGGTAACATCATTCTGCAAAGTTTTTATAAGCTTTACGGTATCCCCTGCCTTTGCGACTTCAAAAGCACTTTCAACTGTGGAATAAGCGGTTTCGCCAATCATTGCAGCACCGTTGCCCACATATTCTACGGTGTATGTGCCGCTTTCGGTAAGGGTATATTCACCGCTTGCGTAAACACCGTTTACAAGGGCAATATTACCTTCATCCGGGCA
>JAZSGA010000169.1:0-16097 GCA_045532495.1 Eubacteriales bacterium
AGATCAAAGAGGGGGATACCCCCGAGATTCTTCAGCGCCGTGTTATGGAGGAAGCGGAATGGAAGCTTCTCCCCGCGGCGGCAGAAAAGGTCTGCGCTGATATTTTAAGTAATAAATAAAGAGAAAAGGTGAACGCTATGGCTTTATACGATTTGAAATCTCTTCTTGCGAACAATACATATCCCGGACGCGGTATCGTTATCGGTAAGAGCGCGGACGGCAAAAACGCGATGATCGCGTACTTCATCATGGGACGCAGCGAAAACAGCCGCAACCGCGTATTTGAACGCTATGAGGGCGGTATGCGCACCAAGGCTTTTGATGAATCCAAGCTTTCCGATCCCAGTCTTATCATCTACAACCCTTATCTTGAAGTTGATAACGCGGATATCATTACAAACGGTGACCAGACAAACACCATTTACGATTTTATTACCGACGATAAAACCTTTGAAGAAGCTTTGATGACCCGTGAATTTGAGCCCGACACTCCCAACTTTACTCCCAGGATTTCGGGTATTGTAAACTACACGGATAAAGATTTTACATACAAGCTCTCGATACTCAAAAGTGCCAACGGCAACCCCGATGCCTGCAACCGTTATTTCTACAATTACAAGCCTCTTGACGGCATCGGACACTTTATTCACACCTACAAGTGCGACGGAAATCCCATTCCCTCGTTCTACGGTGAGCCCGAAGAAGTTTCCTTGCCCAACACTGCCCAAGAGCTTGCAAAGCTTGTGTGGGAAAACCTCAACTGTGATAACAAGGTTTCTCTCTTTGTTTTCACATATGAGCCTTCCACGGGTAAACGTGAAGAAATTATCTATAATAAAAACAACTGACACTATACGGATATTCTGTGCCTTTGCGCGGGATATCCGCAAAGTGCTATATTGTGATAAATGAAAGGTGAAGTAAAATGAAAGAATTTGAACTCAAGTACGGTTGTAACCCCAATCAGAAACCTTCCAGAATTTTCATGTCCAACGGAAACGATCTGCCTATCGAAATACTCAACGGCAGACCCGGATATATAAACTTTCTTGATGCATTCAACTCATGGCAGCTTGTTTGCGAAATCAAAAAAGCCATAGGGCTTCCTGCGGCAGCTTCCTTCAAGCATGTAAGCCCCACATCCGCAGCCATTGGTATTCCTCTTTCCGACAAGCTTAAAAAAGCTTGCTTTGTGGATGATATAGAAAACCTTGAATCATCCCCCCTTGCCTGCGCATATGCCAGAGCAAGAGGTACCGACAGAATGTGCTCCTTTGGCGACTGGGTTGCCCTTTCCGATGAGTGTGATGCCATCACAGCCACACTTTTAAAGCGTGAGGTTTCTGATGGTGTTATCGCTCCTTCTTACACAGACGAAGCTCTTGAGATCCTCAAGACAAAAAAGAAGGGTGCTTACAACATCGTAAAAATAGACCCTGATTACATTCCCGAAGCGGTTGAAACCAAGCAGGTTTTCGGCATCACATTTGAGCAGGGCAGAAACAACTTTGAAATCAACAAGGAACTCCTTTCAAATATAGTAACCGCAAACAAGAATCTTCCCGATGAAGCTGTGCGTGATCTTATAATCGCACTTATAACTCTCAAATATACACAGTCAAATTCCGTTTGCTTTGCTTATGACGGTCAGGCAATAGGTGTTGGTGCGGGACAGCAATCAAGAATCCACTGCACACGTCTTGCAGGTTCAAAAGCCGATACATGGCAGCTGCGTCAGCACGACAAGGTTCTTAATCTTCCATTCCTTCCCACATTGGGACGTGCCGACCGCGACAACGTTATTGACGGCTATATAAACAAAAACGAAGAAGATGTTTGTGCCGACGGTATCTGGCAGAAATATTTCACCCATCAGCCCGAAAGACTCACCGATGAAGAAGCTGCGCAGTACCTTGCAGGAATTACAGGTGTTGCCCTCGGTTCCGATGCTTTCTTCCCCTTCGGCGACAACATTGAACGTGCGAAGAAGAGTGGTGTATCGTACATTGCCGAACCCGGCGGTTCTATCCGTGACGATCTTGTTATTGAAGCCTGCGACAAATACGGAATAACCATGGCGTTTACAGGTATGCGCCTGTTCCACCACTGATAACACAGACGGAGAAATATCATAAATGAAAATAATGGTAGTTGGCGGTGGCGGTCGTGAACACGCCATCATAAAAAAGCTTAAAGAAAACAAAAACATCGAAACAATATATGCTCTTCCCGGTAACGGAGGCATTGCAAAGGATGCTGTATGCGTAAACATCGGTGCCAAGGATATTGACGGCATTGCAGAATTTGCCGGCAAAAACAACATCGATTTTGCCGTTGTTGCACCCGACGATCCGTTGGTGCTTGGTGCCGTTGACAAACTTACCGAAATGGGCATCCCCTGCTTCGGCCCCAAAAAGAATGCGGCAATAATCGAAGGCAGCAAGGTTTTTTCCAAAAACCTTATGAAAAAATACGGCATACCCACAGCGGCTTATGAAGTATTTGACAACATGGAAGCGGCGCTTGAATATCTTGAAACAGCACCCATCCCCACCGTTATAAAAGCAGACGGACTTGCTTTGGGCAAGGGCGTTATTATCGCCATGACCCGTGACGAAGCCAAAGCCGCAGTTAAATCCATGATGCAGGACAAGATTTTTGGCGAAAGCGGTAACAACGTTGTTATAGAAGAATTTCTTGAAGGTCCCGAAGTTTCTGTTCTTTCATTTACAGACGGAAAAACAGTTGTGCCCATGGTTTCTTCCATGGACCACAAGCGTGCGGGAGATAACGATACCGGCCTCAACACGGGCGGTATGGGTACAATCGCTCCCAACCCCTATTACACAAAAGAAATTGCCGACGAGTGCATGAAAACAATTTTCCTGCCCACCATCGATGCAATGAACAAAGAAGGCAGAACATTTTCCGGTTGTCTTTACTTTGGACTTATGCTTACAAAAAACGGTCCCAAGGTAATAGAATACAACTGCCGTTTTGGCGATCCCGAAACTCAGGTGGTATTACCTTTGCTTGAAAGCGACCTTTATACAATTATGAAAGCCGTATCCGAAGGAAAACTTGCGGATACCGAAGTCAAATTTTCGGACGGAGCATGCTGCTGTGTGGTTATGGCATCAAAGGGATATCCCGAAAAATATGAAACAGGATTTGAAATAACCTTCCCCGAAACTTACAAAGAATACGAGCAGGTTTATGTTGCAGGTGCAAAGGCAGACGGCGAAAAAGTACTTACCGCAGGCGGCAGAGTGCTTGGTGCAGTTGCAAAAGCTGATGACCTTAAAACCGCTGTACAGCGCGCATACGCACTTACCGAAAACATAGGCTTTGCCAACGCCTACAAGAGAAATGACATTGGAAAGCGTGCGCTTTCCGTTTACGAAAAGGAGTAATTCATACGATGGTTTACAGAGTATACGTTGAAAAAAAGCCTGCTCTTGCCAACGACGCAAAAGCGCTTCTTTCTGACATCCGCCTTCTTCTTGGGATTGAAAACCTCGAATCCTTAAGGCTTATAAACCGTTACGATGTTGAAAACATCGAAAAAGATCTTTTTGATTACGCAGTAAAAACCGTATTTTCCGAACCTCAGCTCGATAACGCAACATCCGCTCTCGAATTTGGTGCAAACGATACAGTTTTTGCAGTTGAATATCTGCCCGGTCAGTTTGATCAGCGTGCCGATTCCGCAGCCCAGTGTATTCAGATAATTTCCCACGGCGACAGACCCACCGTACGCAGCGCAAAAGTATACATTCTTGGCGGAAAGCTTTCCGATGAAGATGTGGCTAAAATCAAAAAGTACGTTATAAACCCCGTGGAAAGCCGCGAAGCTTCCATGCAGGAATACGCCACCCTTGCCACTGATTATTCCATTCCCGAATCCGTTGAAACTGTAACCGGTTTCTGCGATATGTGCGAAAAATCACTGGCAGAGTTTCTGGCAGACCGCGGTCTTGCCATGGATCTTGATGACCTTAAATTCTGTCAGAGCTATTTCCGCAGCGAAAAGCGCGATCCCACAATAACCGAAATAAAAATGATCGACACCTACTGGTCCGACCATTGCCGTCATACCACATTCCTCACCACAATTGACAGTGTGGAATTTGAAGACGATCTTATAAAATCAGCTTACGACAGATATATTGCAACCCGTAAAGAGCTTGGCAGAACAAAGCCCATAAACCTTATGGATATTGCAACCATCGCCGTTAAGCATCTTAAAAAAGCAGGCCTGCTTGAAAAGCTCGATGAATCCGAAGAAATCAACGCCTGCACAGTAAAAATGAAGGTTGAAATCGACGGCAAAGACGAAGACTGGCTGTTGCTGTTCAAAAACGAAACACACAACCATCCCACCGAAATAGAACCCTTTGGCGGTGCTGCCACATGTATTGGCGGCGCTATCCGAGATCCCCTTTCCGGACGTGCATATGTTTACTCCGCCATGCGTGTAACAGGTGCTGCCGATCCGTTGAAGCCCGTTTCCGAAACTATCCCCGGCAAGCTTCCCCAACGCAAAATCGTTACAACTGCTGCCGCAGGTTATTCATCCTACGGTAATCAGATCGGTCTTGCCACAGGTCTTGTAGATGAAATCTACCACGAAGGATATGCTGCAAAGCGTATGGAAATAGGCGCAGTTGTGGCTGCTGCCCCTGCTGAAAATGTTCGCCGCGAAAGACCTTGTCCCGGTGATGTGGTTATACTTCTCGGCGGCAGAACAGGACGTGACGGCTGCGGCGGTGCCACCGGATCTTCCAAATCCCACAGCGTTTCTTCCCTTGAAACCTGCGGCGCAGAAGTTCAGAAAGGAAATGCACCCGAAGAACGCAAACTTCAGCGTTTGTTCCGCAACGGCAAAGCTTCACGCCTTATCAAGCGCTGCAATGACTTTGGCGCAGGCGGTGTTTCTGTTGCCATAGGTGAACTTGCAGACGGTCTGTGTGTAAACCTCAATGCTGTACCCAAAAAGTATGACGGTCTTGACGGTACCGAGCTTGCCATAAGTGAATCTCAGGAACGTATGGCTGTGGTTGTTGAACAGAAGGATGCAGCTGCTTTTATGGCACTTGCTGAAAGCGAAAATCTTGAAGCCACAATAGTTGCCACAGTAACAGAAGATCCCAGACTTGTAATGCACTGGAACGGCACTGCGATTGTAGACATCAGCCGTGAATTTCTCAATTCCAACGGTGCGGAAAAACATATAAACATCGCTCCCGCAAAGCCCGAAAGCTATGACAAAAACATAAGCGGCACATTTACCGAAAACATGACCTCCCTTGCAGGTGATCTTAATGTTTGCTCAAAGCGCGGACTTTCCGAGCGTTTTGACTCCACCATCGGTGCGGGTACAGTTCTTGCTCCCTTTGGCGGTAAAAATCAGCTCACCCCTGCACAGGTTATGGCTAATAAAATTTCCGTGGAAGACCGTGATGCCGCAGATTGCTCTGTTATGGCATACGGATTCAACCCCTTTATTTCTGAAAAGAGCCCTTACCACGGTGCTTATCTTGCTGTAGTTGAATCTGTCTGCAAGCTTATTGCCAGCGGTATGGATTTCACCGATACATACCTTACATTCCAGGAATACTTTGAAAAACCCGGCCGTGACGGAAAGCGTTGGGGCAAGCCTTTAGCTGCATTGCTTGGTGCTTTTTCCGCCCAGATGGATCTTGGTATAGGCTCCATCGGCGGCAAGGATTCCATGAGCGGAAGCTTTGAAAAGCTTGATGTTCCACCCACGCTTGTTTCCTTCGCTGTTACAACCGGCAAGATCAAAAACATCATCTCCAACGATTTCAAGGCGGCAGGACACAAAGTTGTTCTTGTTACCCCCGAATACACAAAGGATGCTCTGCCAAGTGCCGAATCACTTAAGAAGCTGTTTGATACCGTAAACACTCTTATCACATCCGGCAAGGTTGCAGCAGCATATACCCCCTGCTACGGCGGATGCGCCGAAGCTGTTATGAAGATGAGCTTCGGTAACAACATCGGTTTCAGTTTTGCCGACGGTATCTCCAATGATGATATATTCGGCTACAACTACGGTTCGTTTATACTTGAGCTTACCGATGATACAGTTGATTGCGGCAAGGTGCTCGGTTATACAACCGCTGACGGTAAGATAACCTGCGGCAACGAAAGCATAGAGCTTTCCACTTTGCTTGATATTTACGAAGGCAAGCTTGAACCTATCTTTGCATGCAACATTCCCTATGACAAAAAGCCCGTTGAAAAGCTTGACTATAACTGCACAAGCCGTGTTTCTGCCGCTGTTAAATGCGCAAACCCCAAGGTGCTTATTCCCGTGTTCCCCGGCACAAACTGCGAATACGATACAGCAAAAGCTCTTGCATTTGCCGGTGCTGATCCCGAAATATTTGTAATTCGCAACCTCACATCCGATGCTGTTGCACAATCGGTAGAGCAGTTTGCGGCAAAGGCTGCGCAGTCGCAGATAATATTCATTCCCGGAGGATTTTCCGGCGGCGACGAACCCGACGGTTCCGGCAAGTTTATTACCGCATTCTTCCGCAGTGCGCAGGTTAAGGACGCTGTAAGCGACCTGCTTGATAACCGCGGCGGACTTATGTGCGGTATATGCAACGGTTTCCAGGCACTTATAAAGCTGGGACTTGTACCCTACGGCAAGATCATCGACACAGATGAGCACTGCCCCACCCTTACATACAATATCATCGGACGCCACCAGTCCAGACTTGTTAAAACACGCATTTGTTCCAACAAATCTCCCTGGCTGGCAGATACAAACGTAGGCGATGTTTACACAGTGCCGATTTCTCACGGTGAAGGCAGATTTATTGCAGACGAAGCGCTTATCCGCAAGCTTGCAGAAAACGGACAGATAGCAACACAGTATGTGGATGAAAACGATGTTCCCACCAACAACATCCGTTTCAACCCCAACGGTTCCGATTTTGCCATTGAAGGTATCACATCCCCCGACGGACGTGTATTTGGTAAAATGGGACATTCCGAGCGCACCGGCACAGGCCTTTACAAAAACGTTCCCGGCAATTATGATATAGGAATGTTCAAGGCTGCTGTTAAGTTTTTTAAATAATAAGTAAAGGAATGATATAAAATGGCTTATCTCAGCGATATAGAAATTGCTCAGAGCGTAGAAATGAAGCCCATATCCGAAATAGCTAAAAAAGCCGGTGTGGACGAAAAATACCTTGAACACTACGGCAAATACAAGGCAAAAATCGACCTTTCGCTGCTCAAGGATAAGGCTGACGAAAAAGACGGAAAGCTTGTACTTGTTACAGCAATAACCCCCACCCCCGCAGGCGAAGGTAAAACAACAACCACCATAGGTCTTGCCGACGGTCTTTCGCTCATCGGCAAAAAGGTTGCTGTTGCCCTGCGTGAGCCTTCGCTCGGCCCCGTATTTGGTATAAAAGGCGGTGCGGCAGGCGGCGGATACGCCCAGGTTGTGCCCATGGAGGATATCAACCTCCACTTTACAGGAGATTTCCACGCCATAGGTGCGGCAAACAACCTGCTTGCAGCTATGCTGGATAACCACATTCAGCAAGGAAACATCCTTGGCATTGACCCCAGAAAGATAACCTGGAAGCGCTGTGTGGATATGAACGACAGACAGCTGCGTAACGTTATCGACGGTCTTGGCGGCAAGCCAAACGGTGTGCCCCGTGAGGACGGTTTTGATATCACAGTTGCATCCGAGATCATGGCTGTGCTTTGTCTTGCTTCTTCCATTACAGATCTTAAAGAACGCCTTGCGCGCATTATTGTAGGTTACACTTATGATGACAAGCCCGTAACCTGCGGTGATCTTAAAGCACAGGGTGCTATGACAGCTCTTTTGAAAGATGCCATAAAGCCCAACCTTGTGCAGACTCTTGAAGGTACACCTGCATTTGTTCACGGCGGTCCTTTTGCCAACATTGCACACGGCTGTAACTCCGTTATTGCCACCAAAACAGCTCTTAAAATGGCAGATTACGCCATTACAGAGGCAGGATTTGGTGCAGACCTCGGTGCCGAAAAGTTTTTGGATATCAAATGCCGTATGGCAGGTCTTACTCCTGCGGCAGTTGTTGTTGTTGCCACGGTACGTGCTCTTAAAATGCACGGCGGTCTTGCAAAAACAGAGCTTGGCGAAGAAAACATTGAAGCGCTTGAAAAGGGTGTGCCCAATCTTCTGCGCCATGTATCCAACATAAAGAACGTGTACAAGCTTCCCTGCGTTGTGGCTGTTAACAGATTCCCCACCGATACCGATGCGGAAATTGAGTTTATCATTGCAAAATGCAAGGCACTCGGCGTAAATGTTGTTCTTTCCAACGTATGGGCCGAAGGCGGTAAAGGCGGCGTTGAGCTTGCCAACGAAGTTGTAAGACTTTGCGAGCAGGAAAAGGGCGATTTCACTTTTGCTTACGAAACCGAAACAAGCATTGAGGATAAGATCCGTGCAGTTGTGCGCAAGATCTACGGTGGTGTGGACATTTCCATCCTGCCTGCTGCTGCAAAGCAGATAGCAAATCTTACAGCACTCGGTTTTGGCAATATGCCCGTTTGTATGGCTAAAACCCAGTACTCCTTCTCGGATGATCCCACAAAGCTCGGTGCTCCCGTGGACTTTACGGTTACCATCAAAAACGTAAAAGTTTCTGCAGGCGCAGGCTTTATAGTTGTTCTTACCGGCGACATTATGACCATGCCCGGTCTTCCCAAAGTACCTGCGGCAGAACGTATTGACGTGGACGAAAACGGAAAGATTTCCGGATTGTTCTAATCATAATACAGAATATAAAAAGAGAATGCGATATTCCGCAATGGAATATCGCATTTTTGATAACGTAAGCCCGGCATTGACTAATATTAAGATACGTGGCAATTCAAGTATATCATGCAATTTTTATTTTGTCAACAATTTCAGCGCCCCAAAAGCTTATCAAGATACCGTATAGCATAAAGTCGAAAATTTTTCGGAACAAAACCTATTGCATTTTTTTATTGCGGTTGTATAATATTGTTGGTAAATAAAACAACACGGAGTTTACAAATGAACAATCAGATCTCAAGCACATTCCACGCCGGTTTATCCGAAAAACAGCTGGCACGCAACCGTTTTTACTACATAATCGAAGCGGGTGTTGAATATCTTATATCGCTGCTGATAGTCGATTCGTTTTTAGCGCAGCTACTGACAAGCAACGGCGTTTCGGACAGTGCCGCAGGTATTGTGACCGAGCTTGCCGCCTTTGCCTTTTCGGCGCAGCTTGTTTCGGTATTTTTCCGCAAAACCAAGCGCATGAAGCTTTTTGTTACAATAATGCACCTTATAAATCAGGTTATGTTTGTACTGCTTTACTTTATACCGGTTTTCAACATACCCGGTGCCGTAAAGGTTGTGCTTATTGTATCAATGTTCCTATGCGGTCACCTAGTGGCAAACATTGTATCGCCTTACAAGCTTTCGTGGCTTATGTCATACGTGCCCGACAAAAAGCGCGGAAAATTCACCGCCAACAAAGAGATAGTATCTCTTGTAATGGGGACCGTGTTTTCCATGACAATGGGCTCGGTTTCGGATTATTACAAAGCACAGGGAAAGGATGACATTTACTTTTCGATCTGTGCCGCAACCATTCTAATACTTGCGGTAATCCACATGGCATCCCTTGTGCTTATAAAGGAATCGGACGATGAAAAAACAGGCGAAGAACAGCATGTAAGCTTTAAAGAAGCCATGGTAAAAACATTTGCCAACAAGGCGCTTGTAAAAATAATCCTTATAGACATAATCTGGCAATTTTCGTCCAAGCTTTCGATGGCATATTACGGTGTTTACAAAATAAACGATTTGGGCTTTACAATGAAATACATTGCATTTTTAAGTCTTTTATCATCAATTTCAAGAATTGCATTTTCAAGGTATTTCGGAAAGCTTGCAGATAAATATTCATGGCGCAAAATGCTTTATATTTGTTTCTGCATAGCGACATTTTCGTTCTTTATCAACATTTTCACCGTTCCCGAAAACGGCAAGTGGATGTTTGCGATTTACTCCTGCTTACATGCAATTTCCATGGCCGGTATAAACAGCGGTCTTATGAACATTATTTTTGATTATGTCCCCCGCGAGGACAGAGCTCCTGCTTTGGGCATAAAATCCGCCATTGGTGGAACAGTTGCATTTTTATCAACTTTCCTTGGCGGTTACATAATCCACTCCGTACAAAGTGCCGGCAACAAGGTGGCAGGTGTTACCGTTTACGGTCAGCAAATACTTTCCGCAATTACCTTTGTACTTTGCATAGGACTTCTTGTTTACATGAAGCTTGTGGTGGGTAAAATGGAAAAGCAAACAAAATAACATACAAAAAGAGACAGTTTCCACTGTCGCTTTTATATTTATCACGATAACTTATGCGTTGAGGCTTTCCCAATCCTGCATAAACTTCTGGATGCCGGCATCTGTAAGGGGGTGCTTTGCCATCTGGAGTATTACCTTATAGGGAACAGTTGCAATATGCGCACCTGAGCGTGCAGCTTCAATAACATGCAAGGGGCTGCGTACGCTGGCGGATATTATTTCTGTTTTGATATCATGCATGGAAAAAATCTCGACGATTTCTTCCACAAGTTCCATACCCACAGCACCTATATCGTCGAGTCTGCCGAGAAAAGGGCTTACATAGGATGCACCTGCACGGGCAGCAAGCAACGCCTGAGCTGCGCTGAATATAAGAGTTACGTTTGTGTTTATACCTTCGGAAGAAAGCACCTTTGTTGCCTTAAGGCCTTCAAGAGTCATGGGGATCTTGATAACAATATTCTTGTGGATGGCAGAAAGCTCACGGGCTTCTTTTATCATGCCTTCGTGATCTGCGCTGATAACTTCGGCGGATATGGGGCCGTCCACAATTGTGGAGATCTCTTTTACAACTTCCTTAAAATCCCTGCCCTCTTTGGCAATAAGTGAGGGATTGGTTGTTACACCGCAAATAACACCAAGATCATTGGCGCATCTGATTTCTTCCACATTTGCGGTATCGATGAAAAGTTTCATTTATATATCATCCTTTCGGTTAAAAATACTACCCTAATTTCACTTTCGATTATATTATATCACTGTATTTTTTTATTTGCTTATTGTTATTATCATATTTATTACTGTTTTTTCGGATTGTTATTGATTTTTCTGATAAAATGTTGTATTATTATATAAAACAGATTGAAAATACTACTTTTATCGGAGCAATAATGAACAGTAATAAAACAGCCAAAATGTTGGACAAAAACGGAGATTTTTCCAAATACGGTATATCCATCGAGAAAAAAAGCAATTACTCCTGTTCATGGCCATTGCACTGGCACAATTGCTGGGAGCTTGAGCTTATTACCGAAGGAAACGGTTTCCAGATACTAAACGGTACCACGTACAACATAGGTGTCGGCTCTATTTACATTCTCAACCCCACGGATTTTCATGAAGTAAGTTTGGAAAACGTTACCGTATACAACATATCATTCCCCGATGAAATGCTTTCCGCAGATTTTATCACCGCTTTTTCGGGCATTGGCGGAGGACTTATAAAATCCGTTCAGGGGGCAGAATTTGAGCATCTAAAACAAATATGCGAAATGCTTCTTTTTGAAACCTCCAACACATTAAGGCGCGGCGAAAAGGCCTGCAAGCATCTGCTTGATCTTCTCACCATCCATCTGTTGCGCATTTTCGGCGTTGCAAACGTATCCTCAAAAAACGATTCAAAAAAAGCACTTATCGGCAGTGCTGTTTCATACATAAACACACATTTCCGTGATAACCCCACCCTATCGGACACGGCATCGTATCTTGGAATAACACCCAACTATCTCAGTGAAGAATTCCATTCCGTTACAGGCAAAAAATACAAGGAATATCTTAACGAGGTACGCCTTATGTACGCAAAAAGGCTGCTTTCGTCAAGCAGCCTTTCGGTAACGGAAATATGTTTTGCCAGCGGTTTTTCATCGCTTTCAAATTTTTTAAGAGTTTTTAAAGCATTTTACGGCACTTCTCCGCAAGCCATGAAAAACAGCCTTTAAAGCCTTTCAAGCACACTTACAAGCCGGGAAGCGATTATCACATGCCCATCGTCGTTGGGGTGCAATCCGTCAGGGCAGAACTTTTCGCGGATTATATCCACATTGGGCTGAATTCCCGATTCGGCATACAGATCGCATATCGGCAAAGAATAATACCTTGCAACTTCAATAATTATATTAACATATTGCAAAAGAGTCGGCGCTTCGGTGTTCGGCTCTACATTTCTTCCGGGGGAAAATTCGTTTGTTCTGTGCAGAGGAGTAACCACAACAATGGGCTTGCCGGGGTACTTATTTATAAGACGGGTAAAAAGATCATGGCAGGCTCCGTAAAATGTATCGGGCGTTTTATCTGTAAAGCTGCCAAGCTTTGCATCGCCGTGACCGTAATCGTTGGTACCGCCGAAAACAACTATTGCATCGGCACCAGGCTCCATGGCATCTACACGTGTTGCAAAATACTTATCATGTCCCACATCGTCTGTCCTTTGCTGTCGGGCAATGCGTGTGCCGCCGATACCGTAATTATTGGCAATTATCCCGTGCTGCGCGGCAATGAGATTATGATATATTTTAGTTTTATCACTGGTACCATGGCCTTCGGTAATGCTGTCACCCAAAAAGTTTATGATTTTTCCTTGTAATTCCATAATTATTTCTCCTTTTTATTTATCAATAACCACAACACCGTGTATTGTAAAGCGATCCACGGTATAATTCAGCACTCCGTTTTCATATGTAAAGGGAATATCACTACATTCGGGAGCAATGTACACTCTTGAAGGTTTTTGAGCCAGTCTTACGGATACAGTTGTATCAACGGTTACGGGTGCATCCTCTATAACCTCTGTGTCGCCGCGCTTTTTGGTCACAGCATACAGCAGGTGGTTTACATAGCGGTTTTGCAAAGGCTGTTCCATCAATGTTATAACACCGTTGGACTGAAGATTAGTGGTGATTGTTTTGTCTTCGCCAAGAAGTTCATCCAGCATATCGCATACTATCTGTTTGTGATGGTAAGCTCCTTTTTGGTCGTATTCGTCAAATACATTCCATGCAATGTATCCGATGTTACCCGATATCACAGCTCCGGGAGCACAAGTATCCGGGTTATTTGGAGTGTTGCCGTGGGAACAGAAGCGGCGAAGCGCACGGTTGAAATAAGAGTTTTGCATTTCAGCCTTAACGTTTACATTGCCGTAGCACTCAATATAGTATCCGTGGCTGTACATAAGATAAGGTGCAACACCGTTGGGGTACATATCATATGTGGGAACAAGATATGTTGCATCGAATGGATTTTCTCCTGCAAATTTAACGCCGAAATCTGTAAAGAAACTGTCACCGCAAAGGCCTGATCTTCCACTGAGAAGCACCTTGCCTCCGCAGGCAAGATATTTATTGACTTTATCGGACATAGCTTGGTCAAATTCCACGGTATCGGGGAAAATAACCAGCTTGTAATCCGAAAAATCGCACATATCATCAATAATGTTATAAAGGTATTTACCCTCCACCAACATTCGGTTTGCTCCTGCATCGGGGCCTTCTGCACGCTTTTCATCGGTATATGTGGTATAGATTCCAATATCCGCCACAGCTTTTACATTATCGCACCATTTCTCTATTTTTTCAATTTTTTCATATGCCGCGCCTATAAGCTTATAGGTTGCAGGTTCAAAATGTCCCAAGGGATGAAGCTGATCGCCGATAGAACACTTTGCTCCGTTTGCAACAGAAAGAGCTGTTTCGTAAATAAGTGCATTGGGGTGCTTGTAGCCGCCAAACTCGCCCCAGGTTTTATGGAATTTACCTGTCATGCCAAGGAATTCCTTGCCAATAACCCTTGAATATGCGGCAGAAAGGGGGAAATGGTCATATCCCCAACCACCTGTGGGCAAAGATTCAAGCTCAAGATGCTGCGTGTTGGAGTGTGCAACAGCGCGGCCGTCATTACGGGGAATATTGCCGCAGTTATGTATAACCGGCATTTGGGGATCATACTTTGCAACAACGGCATTGATGCGCTTGCTGTATTTATCGTAAACGATCATTCTGTGCTTTTCTATGTCAGCCATGTCTTCGGGGTTGAGTCCCATGGCAAGCATTTCGTTTATACACGAAGGACACACGCAGTGGGGCGGATAGCAGATATCCATAAATATACCGTCAAATTCGCCGGCAAAGCGCTCCATCACCTCAGCAACCTCGGCGCAAAGCATTTCAAGGTACTCCTCGTTGTTAATACAAAGACCGTGCCAGTGGCCGCCCAGCAAGGATGCGTTTTCACCAAAACGCTCGTTTCTGAATTGAGGGTACTTTACCGCCTTGTTCTCATCAAGGCCTGCCGAAATATATATCTGCGTGCGCACGCCCAGCTCCTTGCAAACCTTTAACTGGCGTCCCAGAAGATCGGTTTTCAGGGTTGGGTGCATTTCATTTACTTTGCTGGGAAAATAGCTCCATCCGTGATGGCATTTTGCAAACAAAGTTATAGAAGAAATATGCCCTGTTTCCAATGCCATGCGGAAATTTTCTTCGGAAAACCCGCTGCCCACATCAGGCATACATTCTGAAGTATGAAAATCAAGATGAACTTGTCTGAACGGTAATTTATCCATAATAAAGAATCCTTTCGGGAAAATTATGCTGTTTGCATTTATATAATTATACCTCTGTTATCATAAAAAAACTTGTAAAATATCCGCTTTTAATATAACTATATTCGTTTTTTCGACAACATCTTGAAAATAATAGCTGAATTGTAATCCGAGAAGTCGCATTTGTAAAACGAAATGCGACTTTTGTAATTGAAACGCAAGTTTGTAATCTGAAATGCACGATTTGTAAGTGAAATGCAAGTTTTGTAAACGAAATGCACGATTTGTAAGCGAGATGCAATACCTATTTCCTCAAAATACAGGCATTTTTGCATGCTAATAAGAGATAGTTGCTTTGGCAAAAAAATTGGTTAATAAAAAAACAAACGGAAACGAGTTCGAAATCATCAACTTCATTTCCGTTTTATTTTATTATTTGTACTGAGTTAAGAACTGAAAAAAGAATCATTTTGTCGCAATCAATATGTCATTAAGATATGCCAAAGGCACTCCAATCGGAGTGCCCTTGTTAGTTTTACTATTTATTAAATCCACTTGTCATTTCACTATATATGCCTCGCAAAGCGGTACAAGGTTTGTCATATCTTTCCAAAGCATAATCTTATCGCCTGTGCCGAGTGCAAAGTCTATAAGCTTCTGCGGAACTGTATTTATGCCTTTCACAAATGTAAATTCTACAATATCTACCTTATCAAGTCTGTTGCCTTCTCCGTACTTTGCAAAGATAAGTGAGTATGTACCCGCTTCCTTTACCGTAACTGTCGCTGCTTTTGTAGCTTCATCATACTTTACAATAATAGTTTCAAGTACTTCACCGCAAATATCACAGATGCCGTTGTCATAGGTTGCATTCTCACCGCCGTGTTCGCAGACATAACCGCAGGTTTTGCAGATACCGTTCTTATCGTTCCAATCGTGAGGACTATGTTCAGTGTCACAGCCATAGGTACACTCACCATCTTCCCAGTTATGGTCAGCTACCTCGCCATACCATGTGTCGCATCGAGTACACAGATAACCTTTACAGGTCTGACCAAACTCATTATTGATGGTGTGTTCCATAGTGAAGTTTTCTTCACAGATAGAACAAGTAAAGCTATGGGAACTGTCGGAAATGGTGTAGCCGTTTTCATCGGGAGTATGATATACCAGTCGAGTTACCTTACAAATGTTGCACTCAACGTCGCAGTCATCATCATACGTATGAACAAAGCCATTGTTATTACAGCCGACGTAATAGCCATCATCATTACCAATCTGTACGACACCACCGTTACCGTCGCTGACCCATACGCCACCGAACGCGCCTACGCAATGCGCCTCATACTTGTTGTATTTATAAACATGAGACCAATA
>JAZSGA010000034.1:0-1803 GCA_045532495.1 Eubacteriales bacterium
CAGACCTTTTTTGATGGAGCTTATCGGCTGCATGTGCAAGCGTAAATTCACCACCGATCCCGATCTTATCCGTTCGGTGGACAATGTGCTTAACAAGAAAAAGAGCATAATGTGCATGTATCCCGAAGCACGTTACTCCCCCGTCGGCACCACCGCAGTTCTTCCGGATTCGCTGGGTATGCTTGTTAAAAAAATGAAAGCTCCCGTTGTTGTGATGCTGCACCACGGCAACCATCTTTACACTCCTTTCTGGAATTTCCGCAACCCACGAAAAAACGTGCCTCTGCACACAACCATGAAGTGTATTCTCAAACCTGAAGACATCGAAAAACTTAGTATGTATGAAATTCAGGATATTATAACCGCCGAAATGCAGTACAACGAATACACGTGGCAAAAGCAAAACGGTATAGAAATTACCGACGAACAACGTGCTGAAGGTCTTCACAAAATTCTGTACCAGTGCCCCGAATGTCTGACCGAGCGAAAAATGGCATCAGAAGGTACACATATTTTCTGCAAAGAATGTGGAAAAAAATGGCATCTTAAAACCAACGGTGATCTTGAAGCCACCGATGGCAAAACAAAATTCTCGCACATTCCCGACTGGTTTGAATGGGAGCGCAGTAATGTTCGGGCAGAAGTGGAATCCGGAAATTACAGCTTTTGCGACGATGTGGAGATATTCTCATTACCTTCCTGCATGCGTTTCCGCAAAGTGGGCAAAGGAAAGCTTTATCACTCCTATGACGGTTTTACCGTAGAAGGCGAGTATAACGGCAAACAGTACAAAATCAACCGCCCTGTGTCGGGCATGTACAGCGCCCATGTGGAATACGATTACTGTTATATCCGTCCCGATGATTGCATAGACATTTCCACCCATAACGATTCGCTTTACTGCTACCCCACGCAAAATGACGTTATTACAAAGCTCTGTTTTGCCACCGAGGAGCTTTACCGCAAGGCAAACGGAGAAAGAGCACGCAAACGCCGTGAAGCTGCTGCGAAAAGAGCAGCGGAAACAGCAAACGCTGTATCCACAGAAATCTGATAAAACAAAAAATACGGAGGTGTTTATATGTTTAAAATGCAAAACAAGAGAAAATCACACATTTTAGCTCTTATCCTTGCCATATGCATTGTTATCCCAAACGGAGTGTTTCTGACCTTTACCGCAAACGCCGATGACCAAACACACATTTTATATGTAAGTCCCGATGGCAACGATTCTGCCACAGGAAGCAGCGACCGGCCTTTGGCAACATTGAAAAAAGCCTATGAAATCCTGGGCAACAACGGCGGCACCATTGTTATTACCGGAGATATAGGCGAATCCGGAAAAGACTTTTGGGGACAGGTGTGCAAAGACATTGATCCGCACTCCGGGCTTATAACAATAACAGGAAAAGATCCCGTAAGCGGAACAGTTTATCCCGATGCGCGGCTCCGCTATGATACCCCTGTGCTTAAAGGCCCCACAAAAGTTGAATATCTGATTCTTCCCCCCACACGCAATTATGATTTTATTGATACCGCAGGCAAAAAATTCATTATGGGCAAAGGATTATCAAAAGAGAATTATGATATCTACGTTCACGATGGCATTTCCGTTGAGCAGGGCGTGAACACGGTTGAATCCACCGAAACTGTTATGGAAAGCGGAGAAGTGGCAAACTATTTTATCGGCGGCGGTTACCCTGCTTCTACCGATCACCGTGTAAAAGGTGATTGCCGCTTTACAATAACAAACGGCAGGATCAATGCTCTTTTTATCGGCTATGATTCCTACAGCGCTACGCA
>JAZSGA010000146.1:0-5464 GCA_045532495.1 Eubacteriales bacterium
CAGCAACAGAAAAAAGGCGGTCGAATTAAGTACGCTCTATCAAAGATATTCATACCGTATGACGTTATTAAATTCCATTATCCCATCCTGCAAAAGCATAAATGGCTAACCCCTTTAATGGAGGTTCGCAGATGGTTTAAACTGATATTCTGCGGTCACACAAAACGCACTTTAAACGAACTGAAATATAACAGTGAAATATCCACCGACCGTGCCGAAATAACCAAAGCTCTTTTATCGGAGTTGGGGTTATAACGGTTTTTCGTATTCAAACTGTAATAAAGCAACATTTTATTAAGGAGTTGAAAAAATGGAAAACAACAAATCATCTATAATCCCCCTGCTTGGCGGCATAGCCTTTGCATTGACAGGCATCTTCAAGCTGATCGATGCTTTTAGTGTATTACGCCATGGCTTCCGCGGTTCCGTTATTATCACTTTAATAAGCGCACTGTTATGCTGCGCATTGGCTTTTTCCTTGCTGACACAAAGACGTGATATTATTATGCCCGCATGCTTTTCGGCATACGCAGTTATCGCGCTTTTAAATTTCAACATATTTGATTTCGGTAGTTTTTTTGCCATACCGATCAAATTGGTTTATCTTGCTTTGATGGTATCATTGGCGTTGATATGCTTTGGCAAATTTACAAACTATCTTAACGATATATACAAAGCAATTCCCGAAAGCGTATGGTTACCCCTTGTTGCTATTCTTGCCGGCATTAATGGAATATATGACATTATTTCGCTTTTATGGCACGGAAGCTTCGTACACATATTACGCGCACTGCTTTGGGTTGCCGCTTTGATCCTTGCCATGCTGTGGGCGCTTTATCCCAACGGTCTTCCCAAAAACGCTCCCGTTGCCGCAACAGCAACCGGAAACCAACCCATAGTAAATGTTTCTGCGGCCACTGCAGTTCCCAACAACGAAGCTTATTACGATATGGTAAAGCACATTCTTCTTTGTGTATTTACCTTGGGAATATGGCCCATGATATGGATATTCAGAACAACGGAAAACCTCAACAAGGTGCCCGGTACCGAACAGTTTACCCCCGTATATCAGCTTCTGCTTTGCCTGTTTGTGCCCTTTTATCAGATATACTGGCTTTATAAGCACGGTCAGAAAATTGATATTATGGCAAACGGCAGAATAAATACCGATTCCAACATGGCAACAATTTGCCTGCTGCTTGGCTTGCTCAGCCCCATGGTGGCATACATACTTATTCAGGACAGAATAAACACTATCTGTGCAAACAACAAATAAAAATTATTTTTGATACGCAAAACAGACTATCGGAAAACACCGGTAGTCTGTTTTTATATTATCCCTTGACAAAAAACAGCACCGAGATTATAATTAGGTAAACTTCATATCAACGCAACAGGAGAAAAACCATGCTTTACAACGTAAAGGATTTTGGTGCAAAAGGCAACGGCGCCGATAAAGATACGGCATACATTCAGGCGGCCATCGACAGCGCTGCGCAAAACGGCGGCGGAACAATTTATGTGCCCGCAGGCAAATACATATGCGGCACTATAATGCTTCGTGACAACATCACGCTTGAGCTTGAAAACGGAGCACAGCTCTTTACATCCAACGATCCCAAGGATTTCACTTATGCCATTGATTTTCCACACAACACCCCTGTAAAAAAAGACTGGGCGTTCAGGGAAACACGTTTTCTTGGACTTTTGTGCTGCCATAACGTAAAAAACGTTACTCTGCGCGGAGGACTTTTGGCTTCGGACGATATTTCCTACTACGAAAAAAAGGATGTGGGCGATGAAAAATTTGAACCTGCCATGCAGGCGCCCGCATGGTATTTATACAAAGTTATACGTGAAAGAGTTTCCATGATACTTTGCAAAGGCTGCGACAATTTACGCGTTGAAGATATGCGCCTTGAAAGCTATCCCGGTTACGCCGCATGGTTTGTAGGATGCAATTATGTGCATGTAAACGGTATTGCCACAAAAGGCAGAAAAGACCTTATCAACACCGACGGTTTCCATTTTTCAAACTGTACAAATGTGATGGTATCATCGAGCTATTTTGAATGTGGCGATGATTGCCTTGCCTTTGATGCGGGCGAAAGTGGCAACAGCCACGATATTACCGTTACAAACTGCATATTCAACACCTCGGTGCACGCTGTGCGTGTATTCACCGGAATCGACGGCAGAGCGGAAGGTCAAAAGCGCTGTGTAAAGAACGTGTCTATCTCTGCCTGCACCGTAACGGATGCCGCAGGTATACTAAATATAAATGCACAGGACGGTGTTGTTGAAAATGTCACAATGTCGGATATTTGTGCCACGCTTGATGCAGAAGGCACAGCTTTTCTTATCTCCACACAGAACGGTAACATCCACAATATAAGAATAAACGGCTTTACCGTAAAGGGCAACGGCTGCGGTATGATACACGCTGAAAACATGGGAGATATATCCCGAATCCGCATTTCCGACTGTGAATTTGTTATAACCCCAAAAACAAAGCTGCACGCACAGTTTGAGCTTATGCCGCAGGTGTTCCCAAGGCACTGCCACTTCTTCCCCATTGCTTTCCATTTCGAAAGGGCAAAAGATGTACGGGTAACCGACTTGTGCCTTACATGGACAGCTCCCCAATACTCCGACTCATGGGAGCCCGCACGAAAAGAAGCATTTATAAAGCGCATTGCTCCAAAGGATATTTCCATTATGGAGCCGCATCATCTTAAAGCTTTTAAGCTTATAGATTGTGAAAATATAGAAGTGGTCAACTCCGTATGCCCGGATTTTGATTACTGTGTGTAAAATCTAAAAAACATAAGGTGACTTAATAATGATAAATTCTCAAACACAGAATCCCATCAGACTGAACCACGTGGGTTTTATGGCAGAAGCACCCAAACGATTTGTTCTTACCGACAACAAAACAGGTGATAACAGCTTTACGGTGCATTGGTTATACGAGTGCGATAAGCAGCCCAGGGAAGTATACCACGGCAAGCTTATATGCGAGGACAAGGAAATCGGTTTGTGGAGCGGCGATTTTTCGCAGGTAACACAGCAAGGTGACTTTTTTATAACCGCAGGCGGTTACACAAGCCGATTCTTTTTGATTTACGATAACGCATACAATCAGCTTTCCAGGATCCTTTTATCATATTTCACTTATCAACGTTGCGGCAGCGAGCTTGGCTGGGCAGGCAAATGCCACCTTGATGACGGTTTTATAAAGGAAACAGGCGAAAAAGTGGACCTTTCGGGCGGATACCACCAATCGGGTGATCTGAGAAAATCCCCCGGAGGTGTATCTATAGGCGTGCTTGGTATGCTAAGATATGCCATGAAGGATAAATCCCCCTGGGGCAAAACACTTTTTGCCGATGAGGTAAAATGGGCGTGCGATTATTATGTAAAAACCATACAGAAAAACGGCGCCATGTACAACACATTAAACTTTCCCTTTGGCTGGGGCGGACGAACATTTTACAAATCCGCCGCTCCGTCCTCGGCACAGTGGTGTGTTACGTCCATACTCACGCTTGGCTCGGTTTATTTTAAAAACACCGATAAAGAACGTTCCGAAAAATATCTTTCCACGGCACTACGCTCTTGGGATTATATGAACGGCACCGAGCGCAGTTATGAGCAATACGACCACCCCGATGTAACACCGCGCGGTATGGATCAGCCAAGCTTTTATTCGCTGTGCAAAAGAGATAATTCGGCGGACATGGCATACATGGCTGTTGTTGCCGCCGACCTTTATAATGCTACGGGGAACGAAGAATATCTGGACTATATTAAAAAAGGCGCCGACAAGCTTATAAGCCTTATGGGTGATGGAGATACCGCAATGTGCGTGCTTACCGACGACGGCGAAGAACACCTTGCTTTTATGTACAACAATTATTCCCATTCCCACGGTGGCTTTATGGCGCTGTGTGCAGCATGTGAACTGCTTGAGGATAACACCATCTATATTGAAGCATTAAAAAAGGTAACATCAGCAATATGCAAGCTCTCATCAGATAACCCATGGCATATTTACCGTGCAGCTTTCAGCGATGCCGACCTCGATATGAGAATAGGTCTTCCCGCCCCCGGCAGATATATTCCCTCACGCCGCGAAACGCTTGGCAAAATCAGGTATATCGGCTCTGTTTATAACAACGGGAAAGAGATTAAATGCCACTGCGGTACAAATGCTCCCGAAAGAGTATCCCCCAACATGAGCTCCACAGCAGGAGTATTCCTTATGCGTGCCGCAAAAATACTTGGCGATAAAAAAGCAGCATCCTTTGCCCAATCACAAATAGATGCCGTTTTGGGTTGCAATATGTTTGATGCCAGCCATGTAAACGGTGTTGGACAAAATCAGGTAAGTCACAAGCCATATGGTCAGTTCTTCCCACCGGTTCCGCATATTCCCGGTGCCATAAACATTGGCTTCAACAGCATAAGATACGATGAATATTCTGAATACGATATGCCTTGTGTTGGTATGTTTATGTTTTTGCTTTCGGAATATCTTGGCTAATAAAAGATTATACATCAATGAAATTGAGCAAATATGATGCATATACAGAAAAATCTCCGAAGAAAAACTTCGGAGATTTCTTTTACATACGCCAAATGGATCAGATAAAAAGATTCACCGCAGGCAGATGCCGCATAACAGAGTTAAGCAACAAAAGCCGCTGCTAAAAAAACATGCCACAAGCAAAACCATTTCGCTTTTATAGTAAATTCGAAAATTTTTCGTAACCAAATCTATTGACATACACTTTAATATATGCTAAACTGCGAAAAACGGAGGTGTATTTATGAGAAATATTACAATAGATTTTTCAAAAGACTGCGGCAAAATAAAACCCATGCATGCCGTAAACAACGGTCCGGTACGTCCCCGCAGCGATATGTCAAGCGGAAATTTTGAAAACTACAAAGCGGCTCGATTCCCTTATGCCAGAAACCATGATGCGTCTTTTTGTGCGGATTACGGCGGAGAACACGTTGTGGATATTTCTGCCGTCTTCCCGGATTTTGATGCAGACGAAAACAATCCCGAATCATACGACTTTTTCCTCACGGATGTACATGTAAAAAACACCTACGATGCAGGCACAAAAGTATTTTACCGCCTTGGCTCCAAAATAGAGCACTGGCCCAAAAAATACGGTACACTGCCTCCCAAGGATTACGAAAAATGGGCACGAATATGCGAGCATATCATAATGCACTACACCGAAGGCTGGGCAGACGGCCATCACTACGATATGGAATATTGGGAAATATGGAACGAGCCCGACGGAAAACTTGATGACGATCCGCACAAGCCCACATGGGGCGGCACAAAGGCAGAGTTTTTCGATTTCTTCTCGGTGGCGGCAAAATATCTCAAAAACCGTTTCCCTCATCTCAAAATCGGCGGCCCTGCCATGGCGTTCAGATATTA
>JAZSGA010000051.1:0-2212 GCA_045532495.1 Eubacteriales bacterium
CTTACGCTTCCCCTTTTTTCAACCGTTATTACAGCCGTTATCGCAACCGCCCGCACATTTTATAATGCACGCCACGGAGGTCAGTATCAGCGCAAGGAAACCCAGCAGTAATCCGTTAAGCACTGCACCAATGGGAGTAGCCGCCGCAACCGCCGTGCCAAGAAGCACCAACGAAAGCAATGATGTGCCAAGAATACCTGCTATAAGTGTTGTAAATCCTGCGCACAGACAATTTTTACCGTAACAGTTACCCAAAAACGATGCCAGCAGCAACACTGCAAGATAAACAACAGCAATGCCCAATGTTACCCAGTAAAAAGCAGGTGCCACGGTTATTGTTCCCATAAAACTGAGCGCAACACCAACAACAGCCACAATTATACTTGCCACAATTGCAGCAACCGCACAATCTCTTTTACAGCAACAGCCTGTGTTTTGCATATAATCACCTCCCACTACAATATATGAAAATTCAAAAAATGAGGTTACTTTTTACACACAAAAACCAAGTTTGCTCTTTACAAAAAACTTAATGTGTGGTACAATATTAAAAAGCTTTAAAGGAGGGATAAAATGATCGATCACGCATTATTCGGCAAATGCTCACAGACGGAATTTGTGGGCGCCACACTGCTTGACACCATCGGTCTTGTTATACCCTCGGTTGAGCCAAGCCTTAAAGCAGCCGCAGGTATTCCCGAGCACATAAGCTCCGTGGGGCTTATTTCTTCCCGCACGGGTGCCGCAGGGCAAATACTTGCCGCAGACGAAGCCATAAAAGCCACAAACTCCACCGCCGTTTCCATCCAACTTCCAAGGGACACAAAGGGCTGGGGCGGTCACGGCAACTTTATCATAATCGGAGGAAACACCGTTTCGGATGCCCGACGTGCGGTAGAAATTGCCCTTGAGCTTTCGGAAAAGCACGCAGGCGAAGTATATATAAGTGATGCAGGCCATCTGGAATTCGCTTTTTCATCCTCCGCAGGTCAGGCGCTTAACATGGTCTTCGGCGCTCCCATTGGCAAAGCTTTTGGTTTTATAGCCGCATCCCCCGCAGCAATCGGTTTTTTGCTGGCAGATGGCACATTGAAATCATATTCCGTAAGCCTCATAAAATATATGTCCCCCGACATGGGCACAAGCCATTCCAACGAAGTTATAATTGCCTTTACAGGTGAAACATCCGATGTTAAAAACGCTGTTATGTCTGCCCGTGAGCGTGGAATGGAACTGCTTACCGCTTTGGGAAGTATTCCAAAATCTCCAAACGTTCCTTACATTAAATAACACTTTACGGGAAACCCTTTCGGTTTCCCGTATTTGATACAAAGGATAAAAAATGCTTTCTAAAATTTATCTTGAAACCACAAACGTGTGCAATCTCTCTTGCTCGTTTTGCCACGGCACCTGCCGCACGCCAAAGTATATGACAATACAGGAGTTTGACACGGTAATATCAGCCATAAAAGGCAAAGCAAAATACCTTTATCTGCACCTGATGGGCGAACCGCTTTTGCAGCCGCACCTTGCACAGATGGCACACAAAGCGCACAGCGCAGGCTTTGAAGTTATGCTTACCACCAACGGTACATTGCTTTCGCAATGCGGCGAATTTATTTATAAAAGCGGCGATGTGAAAAAAGTAAGTATATCCCTGCAATCGGTTGATATCGAAAACAACCGTAATACATCGCAAACACATGGAAGCCTTGATGAATACCTTAAAGGCTGTGCGGACTTTGCCGCAAAATGTGCGCAAAACGGAGTTATATGCGTTTTAAGATTATGGAATCTTGACGGCAATATCCACAAAAACGATGAGATACTGCAACGGCTTCATACACTGTTCCCCGAAAAATGGATAAAAAACCGGTCAGGTTATAAGCTGTTTGATGCACCAAAAGGTCAAAACGAGGTGTACCTTGAGTTCGGCGAGCAATTCACCTGGCCCGACAAAAACGGCAATGCGCACAATGTGCACTTTTGCCACGCCCTGCGTGATCAGATCGGTATACTGTGCGATGGCACCGTGGTGCCATGCTGCCTTGATGCAGACGGCGAGATTTCACTTGGCAACATTTTTGAAAGCGATCTTGACTTAATTCTATCGTCGCCGCGGGCTGTTGCCCTTGCCGATTCTTTTGAAAAGCGCACACCGTGTGAGGCTCTTTGCAAGACCTGCGGATATGCGCAACAATTCGGATAAAAA
>JAZSGA010000141.1:0-6932 GCA_045532495.1 Eubacteriales bacterium
CTGGTATGCTTACGCAAAGCATATGTTCCGAATATGCTGTATGAACCGTAGGTAATCCCTGAGAGCAACCCCCATATAACACCTGCAACAGTAACATTTGCATCACCGTTTACGATTCCGGAAACAAGAAACAATCCGCAAAGAGCAAGGGCAAGAGATAATACTTTTACCTTGGTAAGTTTTTCTTTAAACAAAAATATCGACGCTACAAGTACAAATGCGGGTGCTGTATAAAGAAGTATTGCCGCAACGGAAAGGGACGAATGTTTGATTGCAAGAAAGTAAGTAACCGACATGAGCATTATGCCGGAAAAACCTGTGCAGAATAAAAGTGGAATATCTTTTGCTTTGATTTTAAGACAATTGATCCCCTTCACCAGCGCCATCACCACAAAGCACACTGCAGCCACAGTAAGGCGGATCGACACGATCTGCAGGGAGTTGAAGCCATATTCCCCTAAAGATCTCACAAACAGCCCCATAGCTCCCCACAGAACACCTGCGCCGAGAATACTAAGGACAGATAAATTGAACATTATTGTTGCTCCTAAATTATATTTCTCAACAAAACGGGAGCTTTCGCTCCCGTTTTGTTATGTGTTTTAATTATTTAGATACGAGTTCAAGAGTATCTCTTGCAATCATAAGTTCTTCGTTGGTAGGAATAACAAGCATTCTTACCTTGGAATCCTTTGTGGAAATATCATACTCAACGCTGGTGCGCTTAGCCTTCTGGTTAAGTTCTTCGTCAATTTCAACACCCATAAATGTGAGCTTTTCTGCAACTCTTGCACGATACTGGGGATTGTTTTCGCCGATACCGCCGGTAAATACAACCGCATCAACACCGCCCATGGCAGCTGCAAAACCGCCAATGTACTTTGTGAGCTGGTGGCAAAGCATGGATTCTACAAGCTGATAACGCTTGTTGCCTGCCTTTGCTCCTTCTTCAATATCACGGTTATCGCTGGTAACACCGCCTGTTACACCAAGGATACCGGATTTTTTGTTCATAATGGTATCCATCTGATCAGCGGTGATGTTTTCTTTCTTCATGATAATGGGAATAATTGCGGGGTCAATGCTGCCGCAACGAGTACCCATCATGATACCTTCGAGGGGTGTGAGACCCATTGTTGTATCAAAGCACTTACCGTCTTTAACAGCAGAAATGGAAGAACCGTTGCCAAGGTGGCAGGTAACGATCTTGATATCCTGCTTACCGAGCATAGCAGCTGCACGAGCACTTACATATCTGTGAGAAGTGCCGTGGAAGCCATAGCGACGGATCTTGTACTTTTCGTAGTATTCGTAAGGAAGCGCATACATATAAGCATAATCGGGCATTGTCTGATGGAAACCGGTATCAAAAACTGCAACCTGGGGAACGCCGGGCATAAGCTTTTCGCATGCCAGGATACCTGTAAGGTTGTGGGGGTTGTGAAGAGGACCGAGGTCGAAACATTCCTTGATTGCTTCAACAACGTTTTCGTCAACAATAACAGAGCCGGAGAACTTTTCACCACCATGGAGAACACGGTGTCCAACAGCATTAATCTCGGACATGGATTTAATAACACCATGTTCGTCATCGGTAAGGGTTTTAATAACGAGGTTGATAGCTTCTTCGTGGTTCTTCATATCAACATCGAGCTTATAGTCATCCTTACCGGGAACCTTGTGCTTGAAGTTACCGCCGGAAATACCTATTCTGTCGCAAAGGCCTTTTGCAAGAACCTCTTCGTTTGTCATGTCGATAAGCTGATACTTGATAGAAGAGCTTCCCGCATTGATTACAAGAATTTTCATTTTGATTGATATCCTTTCTTTATTGGTGGCACAAATAACTTTGTGCATTAATTAACAGATATATTATATTACATTTTTTTGTAAAATTCAATACCTTTTGGAGATTTGTATGCACAAACGGAGTTTTTTCTTGTTTTTTCTTTGATTATAAAACAAATTTCTGCGCAACATAATTGACGGAGGTGAAACCAATGCAAAAAACACATGCAATTGCCGCAGCTTTGTGCTGTGCAGTTGTCGTAAACGCCTCTCTCATAAGTTTAGTTTCTGCAAATTATACCGAATGTTTCTCATGGTATACCGTTCCTTCAAAAAACGGCATGCAGCCCGATTCTTTTGAAGCAAGAAATATTATTGACAAATATGACACGATATATCTTGGAAATCCCGATGACAAAAAAGTATATCTTACTTTTGATGCGGGGTACGAAAACGGTAATGTTAAAAAAATAGTGGATGTTTTGAAAAAACATGAAATAAAAGGTGCATTTTTTGTACTCCCCCACTTTATAACATCCAATCCCGAGCTTATATCACAAATGACAGACGACGGTCATCTTATATGCAACCATTCTGCTTCTCACCGCGATATGAGCAAAATTACCGATAAAACCGAATTCGAAAATGAACTGAAACAGCTTGAAGAAGTATACCGAAAACAAACAGGCCACGAAATGGCAAAGTATTACCGTCCGCCGGAAGGTAGGTTTTCCGAATCTAACCTCAGTAACGCCACAGAACTTGGTTATAAGACCGTGTTTTGGAGCCTGGCGTATGCCGATTGGGATAATAACAAACAAATGACTCCCGAAAAAGCAAAAGAACTGATACTATCAAGAATCCACAACGGATGTGTTTTGCTTTTACACCCGACATCACAAACAAATGCAGCCATTATGGATGATCTGATATGTGAGCTTAAGCGGCTGGGATACAGCTTTGGTACTTTGGATGAATTTGAATAAAAAAAGTGTATTTATAATGTTGTCCGCCATTATTACAGTATGCATTTTAAATAACTATGTTTTTGCAGAACGGATAAGTGATTACGAATTCAGTTCCGGGCAAAGCAAGTTATATGTAGCAAACAGAGCGGCAGAAAAATGTATAGCACTGACATTTGATGACGGACCTCATCCTAAATACACCGTTCAGATACTTGATATTTTAAAAAAATACAATGCCAAAGCAACTTTTTTTGTAATAGGTCAAAACGCAGAAAAGTATCCTGAAATTGTAATGCGTGAATACAGCGATGGGCACGAAATAGGTAACCATACCTATTCCCATCCCGATCTTAAAAAGATATCCGCAGAAAGCTTTTTGCAGGAAATAGAAAAAACCAACAAGGTTATAAAAGATATAACCGGCACAGAGCCAAGGCTTTTCCGTCCCCCAGGCGGGTACCTTAGCAATGCCATTGTAAACGAAATAACCGAGCAGAATTCAACGGCGGTGCTGTGGTCCTGGAGGCAGGATACACGTGACTGGGAATGTCCTTCTGTCGGATGCATTGTTTCGACGGTGCTCGGCAACCTGTGCGACGGTGATATAGTTTTGTTTCACGATTATAATTCGCAAAACAGCCCTACCCCGGATGCACTTGAAGAAATACTTTGTAAATTATCAAAGCAAGGATATAAATTTGTAACAGTTACGGAACTTATGAGTATGTAAGCGAATTCAAACTACAAAGCAAAAACAACAGAAATGCCTGTGACAAAAATCACAGGCATTTTTTAATTATTCAATGGTCTTCATTGTGGGGAACAGCAATACATCACGGATAGCGTGTGAATCTGTCATCAGCATACACATACGGTCAATACCGTAGCCTATACCGCCCGTAGGAGGCATGCCGATTTCAAGAGCGTTAAGGAAGTCTTCGTCGGTGTGGTTAGCTTCTTCATCACCGTTGGCGAACTGTTCTTCCTGAGCGGCAAAACGTTCACGCTGGTCGATAGGATCGTTGAGTTCGGAATAAGCATTTGCCATTTCCCAGCCGTTCATAAAGAATTCGAAACGTTCAACATAGTTGGGATCTTCGGGCTTTTTCTTTGTAAGAGGAGATATTTCAATAGGATGATCCATTACAAATGTGGGCTGAATAAGATGTTCTTCAACGTATGTTTCAAAGAAGAGGTTGAGAATATCGCCCTTCTTGTGACGTTCTTCGTATTCGATATGGTGCTCTTTTGCAACAGCGCGAGCTTCTTCAAGGGTGTTAATTGTGTTAAAGTCAACACCGGAATACTTCTTTACTGCATCAAGCATGGTGATGCGTTCAAAAGGCTTACCGAGATCCATTTCAACACCGTTATAAACAATGGTTGTTGTGCCGAGAACTTCCTGCGCCACATGGCGGAAAAGGTTTTCGGTAAGATCCATCATTCCATGGTAATCGGTATAAGCTTGATAAAGCTCCATAAGTGTGAATTCGGGGTTATGACGGGTATCAAGACCTTCATTTCTGAATACTCGGCCAATTTCGTATACCCTTTCAAGACCACCTACAATAAGACGCTTGAGGTAAAGTTCAAGGGATATTCTGAGCTTGAAATCTTCGTCCAGAGCATTGAAATGAGTTTCAAAGGGACGGGCAGCAGCTCCGCCTGCGTTTGATACAAGCATGGGGGTTTCAACTTCGATGAAGCCCTGTGTATCAAGGAAACGACGAATAGTGCTTATGATTTTGGAGCGCTTAATAAAGGTATCCTTTGATTCGGGATTCATTACAAGGTCAAGATAACGCTGACGGTAACGCAGGTCAGTGTTGGTAAGACCGTGGAACTTTTCGGGAAGCGGACGAAGGCTCTTGGTGAGCAGGGTGAGTTTTTCGGCATGGATGGAGGTTTCGCCTGTTTTTGTCTTGAAAACAGTACCTTCAACACCAACAAAATCGCCTATGTCGTACTTTTTGAATGCGGCATAGGGTTCTTCGCCCACAGCATCACGGGCAACATATACCTGAAGTGTACCCTTGAGATCCTGGATATGGCAGAAAGAAGCCTTACCCATGATGCGCTTTGACATCATACGGCCTGCGATGGATACAGTTTTGCCTTCAAGTTCATCGTAGTTGTTTTTGATTTCCTCACCGTGGTGAGTTACATCGTATTTGGTTATGGTAAAAGGATCGTTGCCTGCCGCCTGAAGATCTGCAAGCTTTTCACGTCTTACACGCATAAGAGCGTTAAGATCCTCGGTTTGCGCAACGTTCTGTTCTACGTTGTTATTCTGATTTTCGCTCATTTTTAACCGTCCTTAGATAGAAAAATTATTTGGAAATGGATATGATTCTGATAGTAATGTTTCCGCCGGGAGTTTCTACAATAAATTCAGCTCCTGCTTTTTTGCCGAGAATGGCACTGCCCACGGGGGAATCGTCGGAAATCTTACCTGCAAGGGGATCCGCTTCCGTAGGACCTACGATAACGTATTCAGCCTCTTCTCCGTCTTCAACATAAAGTATTTTGACTTTGGAGCCGACACCTGCTGTATCGGTTTTAACATCGGAATCGTCAACAACGCGGATATTTGCAAGCATTGCTTCGATGTCGGCAATGCGCTTTTCAACTTTACCCTGCTCGTCTTTGGCTTCGTCGTATTCGCTGTTTTCGGAAAGGTCACCGAAAGAGCGGGCTGTTTTAATGTTTTCTGCAACTTCTTTACGTTTTATCGTTTTTAAATACTCGAGTTCGTCCTGAAGATTCTTAAGACCTTCGCTTGATACAGTAATAAGTTTTGCCTGAGCCATAATAAAAACTCCTCTCGCGCAATAATGCTATTTTAATAATATATAATTATACCTTATTTTTTTTGATATGTCAACCATTTTATCCCACATTATATGCTGATATGTATTGATTTTTACTTGTTTTTATGTTAAAATATTTGTTAATATAGATAATGTCATATTATAGTATATGGAACGGATTATTATGTACGAAATTCTTAACAAAATCAATTCACCTCAGGATCTTAAACTCCTGAGCGAATCAGAAATAATTAAACTTAATAGTGAAATACGGGAATTCCTTATAGAAAACGTAACCAAAACCGGCGGTCATCTTGCCTCAAATCTCGGGGTTGTAGAGCTTACCGTTGCCTTGCACAAGGTTTTTGATACACCCAAGGACAGAATTATATTTGATGTGGGGCATCAAAGTTATGTTCACAAGATTCTCACAGGTCGCAAAGACGCCTTTTCAACACTCCGTTGCGAAGGTGGAATTTCGGGGTTCACAAAGCGCACCGAAAGCGAATATGACTGTTTTGGTGCAGGCCACAGCAGCACTGCCATTTCAGCCGCATTAGGCTTTGCGGAAGCTGACAGAATATGCGGTCGTGACAATTACACCATTGCCGTTGTGGGCGACGGTGCTTTTACCGGCGGACTTGTTTATGAGGCACTTAATAACTGCAGCGACAACACCCGGCTTATTATCATCCTCAATGAAAACGAAATGTCCATATCGAAAAATGTGGGTAATCTTTCGCGCCATATTTCAAAAGTGCGCGCCACAAAAGGTTATCTTAAATTCAAAAAAAGCGTGGGAAACTTTTTTGATGCCATACCCATCATCGGCTCCCCCGCAAAAAAATGCATTTCGTGGATAAAATTCAAGATCAAAGGAGCAATATACAGTCTCAACATATTCGAAAACATGGGGCTTAAATATCTGGGCCCCATAAACGGAAACGATTACTATTCGGTGGAAACTCTGCTTGAAGAAGCAAAGCATAGAAAAGGCAATGTTCTCATACATTTAAAAACTCTTAAAGGTTGCGGCTACGATAAAGCCGTAAACAATCCACAGCAATATCACGGAATAAGCCCAATTGATCACAAAAAAACCTCCAACGGTTCCTTTTCTGCACACGCGGGAGAATATCTTTGCGAATGTGCAAAAGATAACCCCTCCATATGCGCAATCACCGCAGCCATGAGTTGCGGCACCGGCATTGAATGTTTTGAAAAATCATTTCCGGAACGCAGTTTTGATGTTGGCATTGCAGAAGGACATGCTGTAACATTTTTTGCAGGCCTTTCCGCTGCAGGTATGAAGCCTGTATTTGCTGTGTACTCTACTTTTCTTCAACGAGCATATGACAACATACTG
>JAZSGA010000234.1:0-7243 GCA_045532495.1 Eubacteriales bacterium
AAAACACACCATAACAATGCTTGAAAAAGCACCAAAGGATGTGCAGATGCTTATTCTTGCGGATAAGCTTTCAAACCTGCGCAGTATTGCCCGTGATTATGGCAGGCTGGGTGATGAGCTGTGGAACCGATTCAATGCCCCAAAAGGGGATCAGGCGTGGTATTACAGCGGAATTCAGGATTCTGTCATCGGGATGCAGGATTACCCCGAATGTAAGGATTTTTACTGGGAATTTGTGGGGTTGTTCAAAGATGTTTTTGTAAAGTATTATATCGACGAAAAAAATCAAGTCGTTTATCAGATGTGCGGTAATGACGGTGCGTACAACAAAAGATACGACTACAAATGGTATGTAACCGATACCGTTCCCGAATGTTTGAAGGAGATAGGACGCTTAAGGGCTGAATTTGTTGAGGATATGTGGAAAGAAGAGCTGTTACGATGCCATGAAAAAGATATGCTTGACGGGCAATACGTTATTTATTCAACAAGCGATAGGGAAGTAACCCTGATAATGAACGATGGGGAGCTTACCTTTTGTGTTGACGATAATATATCCGACAATTCCGAAAAACATACCTTTGAGTACAACCTTGACAAATTCAACGCCAACAACTTTATGTTATGCGTAAGGGCTAAAAAAGGGGTAAATGCAAAGCTTGAAAACGCACTTAAAAAGTTGTTTGCCGACGATGACGGATATGTTAAGTTTGTTACCTTCTGCACAGAATACCATATAAAGTATACACTTTCGGCAACATAATTCTGAAGCCGCATAATATCTCCGTAACCTGTCGGGGATATTTTTGTTATATGACGATTATATTTTCAAAATCTCTTGACATTCAGCCGTAAAAATGAGATAATATATAAGTTAAAAGTAAAAAGGCAGGTGAACGATTCTGGAACACGATATTTTAAAGCTCATGCGTGAAAAATATCCCAAAATGTCAAAAAGCCATAAGGCAATAGCATCCTACATTTTAGACCACCCCGATACCGCCGCATACCTTACAGCAACAAAGCTGGGTGCTGCATCGGGGGTTTCGGAATCCACCGTGGTGCGCTTTGCAATAGAGCTTGGCTTTAAGGGCTACCCCGAAATGCAGAAGCTTATTGCCAGCCGTGTGCGCAACAGCATGACATCGGTACAGCGTTTTGCCGCCGCCAGCAACAGCATGAATGGTGCAGACATTGTTTCGCTTATCATGCAGCGCGATATGGAAAAGATAAAGCATACCCTTGATGAGGTTGACCGTGATGAGTTTTGCCGCACCGTGGAAATGCTTTGCGGCGCAAAGCACATTTACATTATCGGCACACGTTCAGCAGGTATGCTTGCAAGCTTTTTTGCTTACAACCTTAACATAATTTTAAACAACGTCACCTTGCTTGATATGGCAACCTCCAGCGAAATGTTTGAGAGGCTTATGTGGATAGAACCCAATGATGTTTTTATCGGCATCAGTTTTCCCAGATATTCCAAGCGCACCAAAAATGCCATGGAATTTGCAGGCGCCAAGGGGGCAAAAATGCTTGCCATTACCGATAATCCAAGCTCGCCCATTGCAGCAATGGCGGATTGTGCTCTTTATGCAAAAAGCGATATGGCTTCCTTTGTGGATTCGCTTGTTGCACCGCTAAGTATTATAAATGCGCTTATAACCGCTGTTTCCATGGATAAAAGCGAAAAGCTTTCGGCACACCTTTCGGAGCTTGAAAAAATATGGGACGAATACGAAGTTTATGAAAAAACAAATTGATTATTCCGATAAAATAATAATAGTCGGCGGGGGTGCCGCAGGCCTTATGGCAGCATGCACCGTGGCAGAAAACGGGTTTGAAGCTGTGCTGTTTGAAAAAAACGCATCGCAGAAACAGCTTGCGTCAGAACAGTTTTTTGATAACGCTTATCTTGGCAAAAAACTGCTTATAACGGGCAAGGGCAGATGCAATCTTACCAATTACTGCACCCGTGAAGACTTTATGAAAAATATCCCTCGCAACGGCAAATTCCTTTTTGCCGCATTTTCCGATTTTCCGCCCGAGGATGTTATGGATTGGTTTGAAAACCGCGGCCTGCCCCTTAAAACAGAGCGTGGAAACAGAGTTTTTCCATCATCCGATAAAGCCCTTGATGTTTTGCGTACCCTTAAAGCACAGCTTAAAGAATCGCACGTCAAGGTCATAAATAAAAAGGTAACATCCGTAAGCATTGTTGACGGTGCCGTTACGGGTGTTGAAACCGAGGACGGCGTGGGTTACGCCTGCGCACGTGTTATTATATGTACGGGTGGCCTTTCGTACCCCGTAACGGGTTCCGACGGTGACGGATACAAATTTGCAAAAGCCGCAGCCCACACGGTTACAGATACCGTTCCAAGCCTTGTGCCGCTGGTAAGCAGTGATGCTTTTTGCCGCCGCTTGCAGGGGCTTTCGTTAAGGAACGTAACTTTAACTCTTAAAAACCCTTCGGGCAAAAAAGTATACAGCGAGCTTGGCGAAATGCTTTTTACCCATTTTGGCTTAAGCGGTCCGCTGGTGCTTTCGGCATCGGCACATATAGACGGGGATCCTGCAGGCTATACTGCGCATATTGATCTAAAGCCTGCCCTGGACGAAAAAACTCTTGATGACCGTTTGCTTTCGGATTTTTCCAAAAACCTCAACCGCGATTATAAAAACGCATTGTCCCTGTTGTTGCCTTCAAAGCTCATTCCCGTTTTTGCGGAGCTTTCGGGCATTGCACCGGATACAAAAATAAACTCTGTTACAAAAAAGCAGAGGGCGGATATTATATCCTTACTTAAGGATTTTCCCGTTTCAATATCGGGTTTTCGCCCCATTGATGAGGCTATCATCACCAGGGGCGGTGTTAAAACCTCGGAGATCAGTCCATCCACCATGGAATCAAAGCTTGCGTCAGGTCTTTATTTTGCAGGCGAGGTTATAGATGTGGACGGCTACACCGGCGGTTTTAATCTTCAGATCGCTTTTATGACAGCACATCTTGCCGCGCGTGCGGCATGCGGTATGCTGTAAAAAAATACTAAAGACAGGAAGTTAACAGACATGTCAAAAACAGTAAAAATTGCCATTGACGGCCCTTCGGGTTCGGGCAAAAGCACCCTTGCAAAGGGGCTTGCAGAAAAGCTGGGTTACCTTTATGTGGATACCGGCGCCATTTATCGCACGGTGGGGCTTTTTGCAAAGCGCAACGGCATTGATCCTTCGGACGAAAAAGCCATATCGGCACGTTTTGACGATATTAAAATTGATCTTGGCTGGGGCGAAAACGGACAGATAGTTTATCTTTGCGGCGAGGATGTTTCTCAAAGCATCCGCACTCCCGAGGCGTCCATGTACGCATCCGCTGTTTCGGCATTGCCTGCGGTAAGAAATTTTCTTCTCAACCTTCAGCGCTCTGTGGCACAAAAAAGCAATGTTATTATGGACGGACGTGACATAGGCACGGTAATTCTGCCCGATGCGGACGTTAAAATATTTATGCATGCCGACCCTGAGATCCGTGCACGTCGCAGATATGACGAGCTTATTGCCAAGGGCAAAAACGTTACCTTTGAAGATGTTTTTGCCGATATGCAGCAGCGTGACAAAAACGACAGCACCCGTGCCGTTGCGCCCTGCGTTCCCGCAGAGGATGCCGTTATGTTTGACAACAGCGATCTTGATGTTGCAGGTACTGTTGAAAAAGCTTTATCAATTATAAAGGAAAAACTGAAATGAAATTTTACACTTTTTGTCAAAAGACCATTGCGGCATACTTAAAGTTTGTTTTCCGTGTAAGCGTAAACGGTCTTGAAAACGTTCCGCAGGGGCCGATTCTTGTTTGCTCCAACCACATGTCCATGTGGGATCCGGTTTTTTTGGGTGTTTGCATAAAAACACGTCAGGTACGTTTTATGGCAAAGCAGGAACTTTTTAAGATTCCCGTCGTCAAAACACTTATAAAAGCGTTGGGGGCTTTCCCCGTAAGCCGCGGCGGTGCGGATATCCGCGCCATCAAAAACACCATAGCGTTGCTTCGGGAGGGCGAAAGCGTGGGCATTTTCCCCCAGGGCACCCGTAATCCCGGTGTTATGCCCAGGGGCACAAAAACACGTTCGGGCGCTGCCATGTGCGCTTTTCATGCAAAGTGCGATGTTTTGCCCGTGGCTGTGGTAAACAAGCGCATAAAAATGACTCCCTTCTGCAAAAACCATGTGGTTATCGGCAAGCCCATAAAATTCGAAGAACTCGGTTTTACCGATGGCGACAAGGAACAGTTTGAGCAGGCAACAAATATAATTTTTGACCGCATCTGCGATCTTTTTGAGGAACAGTATGAAAAACTGTGAGCAGAGTGGGGCAAAGGTTATTCTTGCCGAAAATTCCGGCTTTTGCTTTGGTGTACGCCGTGCGGTGGATGCCGTTGAAAAGTTGATTGCCGCAGGCGAAAAGCACATTTTTACCGTGGGTGAGCTTATTCACAACCCCACTTACCTTGCAAGGCTTGAGGCACGCGGCGTAAAAATATGCTCGGAGGATGACATTCTTTCCGTGGCAGAGCAATACCCGGATGCGGTTTTTGTTATCCGTGCCCACGGTCTGCCAAGAAAAACGTCCGATATGCTTTGCGATAAGGGATTGCGCTTTGTGGATGCCACTTGTCCTTTTGTTAAAAAGATCCACAACATTGTCGAAAGCAATTCCGATGAAAAAACCGACACAATTATCATCGGAGATAAAAAGCATCCCGAAGTTGAAGGCATAAAAAGCTATGCTAAGGGCAGGGTTTTTATTTGCTCGGACGAAAGCGAGCTTGAAGAATTCTGTAAAATTATTGGTAATAATGACCAAATAAGTCCTGTTTTGGTAAGTCAAACGACTTTTAACTTAAAAAAATATAAAAATTACCAAAAATTAATAAAAAAACTATATACAAATCCGAAAATTTTTGATACAATATGTAGTGTGACTGAAAATCGCCAGAATGAGGCAGGCAAACTTGCCGGTGTTTCGGATGTAATGCTGGTGTTGGGTGCAAAGCAAAGCTCCAATTCCAAAAAGCTTTACGATATTTGCCGCGATACCTGCAAGCATACATATTTCGCCGAAACTGCGGAAGATGTTCCTTTTGCCGAAATCGGCAGCTTTTTCAGAAACACTTTTTGCGGAAACTTTACCGCAGGAATAACAGCAGGCGCTTCAACGCCTGATGATATAATAGAGGAGGTAAAAATCAGAATGACTAATGAAATCGCAATCAATTCTGATGCAACAGCAATCGAAACACCTGAAATCAAGGATTCTATGACATTTGAGGAAATGCTCAATGCTTCATACAAATCCATCAGAGCAGGAGAAAGGGTACAGGGAGTTATCACTTCGGTTACAAACACGGAAGTTCATGTCGATCTCGGCATTAAGCATACAGGTATTATTCCTTATTCCGAGCTTAGCTTCGACCCCAACTTTAAAGTTGAAGAAAACTTTAAAGTGGGCGATAAGATAGACGTTGTAGTTGTTAAATTCAATGACGCCGAAGGCATCGTTTCGCTTTCCAAAAAGCGTATGGATGTTGACAAAAACTGGAACGAAGTTAAAGAAGCTTTCGAAAACGGCACTATCCTTGACGGTAAAGTTGTCGAAGCTGTTCGTGGCGGCGTTATTTTCCAGGCAGGTCCCAACAGAATATTTGTTCCCGCTTCTCACACCACTCTTCCCAGAAGCGAAAACGCTCCCACCGAGGAAGATCTTAACAAGCTTGTTGGCGAAGTTGGCAGAATCAAGATTATTGATACCAACGATCAGAGAAGACGTGCGGTTGGTTCCATGAGAATCGTTATCCGTGAAGAAAAGAAGGCTCTCCAGGCTAAGTTCTGGGAATCCGTAGAAGTTGGCAAGACTTACACAGGTACTGTTAAGTCCCTTACAGCTTACGGCGCTTTTGTTGATCTTGGCGGAGTTGACGGTATGGTTCACATCACCGAACTTTCCTGGAAGCACATCAAGCATCCTTCCGAGGTTGTTAAGGTTGGCGATACAGTTGATGTATTTGTTAAGGCTCTTGACCTCGAAAAGAAGAGAATCTCTCTTGGCTACAAGACCGAAGAATCCAACCCCTGGACAATCTTCATGGGCAAATATGCTGTTGAGGATATTGCAGAAGTTAAGATCGTTAACCTTATGCCTTTCGGCGCATTTGCTGAAATCGTTCCCGGTGTTGACGGCCTTATCCACATCTCTCAGATTTGCGAACAGAAGATCCAGAAGCCTGCTGACGTTCTTTCCGTTGGTGAGACCGTAAGCGCAAAGATCACAGCTATCGACGAAGAAAACAAGAAGGTTAGCCTTTCCATCAAGGCTCTGCTTGTTCCCGAAGAAGCTGATGAAGCAGCAGAAGAAGCAACCGAAGAAGTTGTTGAAGAAGCTGTTGAAGCTACAGAAGAATAATTAGTTTTCTTCACCATCCGGGCTGTTGCACCATTGATGCGACAGCCCGTATTTTAAATTTACGGAGTTAATTTATGGCTTTTATAGTACCCGACCTTGTTTTGCCCACGGTTTATGATATTCCGCTGGAATTTTTTACTAAACGGGGCATTGTGCTTTTGTTTATGGACATAGATAACACCCTTGTTACCTATGACGATGCTGTGCCCACGGAAGAAAATCTTAAATGGCTTTACATGCTCAAGGAAAACGGCATAGAAACGGTTTTTGTTTCCAACAACCATGAGCCAAGAGTTGCAAAATATGCAAACGCCTGCGGTTTTGAGTATTATGCCGATGCGGGCAAGCCCTCCTGCAAAGTACACAAAAAGGTTATGAAGGAAAGGGGACTTTTGCCGTCCCGTTGTGCAGGCGTGGGGGATCAGCTTTTTACAGATGCCCTTGCCGCACATCTGGCAGGCGGTATTGCCATAAAGGTAGATCCCATAAAGGACGTTACAACTTTGTTCAATCGGTTCAAAAGGCTGTGCGAAAAGCCTTTTATGCGCAGATATTTTAAATTACACGGAGGTAAGTGAATATGTCAAAACCTCTTTTTGGTCCCGGCGGAAATTCCGACAGCTTTTATGCCGCAGGCTACAAAAGCACTGTGGATGCACCTTTATATGTAAAAGAAAAAGGCCTTACAGCCTATGAGGTTGAGGCAGGACGGGGCGTTATGGGCTCTGCCGCCACATACGAAAAAATAGGCACAAGTGCCAAGGAGCACGGCATAAGCCTTTCCATC
>JAZSGA010000102.1:0-6217 GCA_045532495.1 Eubacteriales bacterium
AGTTCAGCAAACTTTGCTGCGTGTTCTGCTTCTTCGTAAGCAGCCTTTTCCCAATAAAGACCGATTTCGGGATAGCCTTCGCGGTGAGCGATACGAGCCATGCAGAGATACATACCAACTTCTGCACATTCACCATTGAAGTTTGCCATAAGCTGTTCAAATATGTACTTCTTGTCTTCTTCGGAAATATCGGGGTTGTTCTTTACTGTTTTGGCATAAACACCGTATTCATGTTCAGCTGCGAGCTTTTCGCCGGCAACCATTTCGCTGAACTTTTCAGCAGGAACCTTACATACGGGGCATTTTTCGGGTGCTGTTTCGCCTTCGTGAACATAACCGCATACAGAGCATACAAACTTTTTCATAATAGTCCTCCAAAAATAATATATAAATTTTTTAATAAACCGCCATTGCGGGATTATACTGAAAGATTTTTACATTCGCAGCACTTACCTTTAAAAAGTACTGAACATTGCGAGATAACTGCGTGAGATTTTTCCTCGGCGTCAGTTTTTAATACTGAAGTATAATCGTTGAAAATATCGGTTATACTGCCGCAGGTTTCACACAATAAATGAGCGTGGGGTGATACGTCTCCGTCGAAATGATCACTACCCGTTCCCACATCGAGCTTGAGAATGGTGCCATCCTCGGAAAGCTTTGCAAGATTGCGGTAAACAGTACCCAAACTTATATTGGGCATTTGCTCCCTTGCACGGGTATATATCCAATCGGCGTCGGGGTGGCACTTTGTATTGCGAAGGATATCGATTAAAAGATCCCTTTGCTTGCTGTGTTTTGTAGCTTGCATCGTGTCGCCTCCAATCAATAACGATAACTGTTACTATTATTATATTCATTTTTCCGAATTTGTCAAGGGGTTTTATAAATTTTTTTAAGATTTTTTCAAAAAACAAAAAAAGAGCCGCAAATGGCTCTTTTTTCACAATTATTCTGCGTTCTGATTCTCAGGATTTTTAACAAAATCAGAGAATTCTCCGATTATCTCCCAAAGATCCTGCACGCCCTCCCCTGTTTTTGATGAAAAAGGGATAATTGCAGCATCTGCAGGAATACCGGGATGAGAAAGTATATTATCTATACACTTTGCTCTGTTGGTTTTATTAAGCTTATCGGCTTTGGTGGTAACTATTGCAAAAGGCAGCTCGCTGTCCACCAGATACTTGAGCATTGCATCGTCATCTTTTGTAAGTCCTACTTTGAGATCAACAAGCAGAAGAAAGAGTATATCCGCATCAAGGCTGAAAAACTTATCAATTATCTGCTTCCATTTGTTACGCTCATCGAAAGATCTTTTTGCATAACCGTATCCAGGCAGGTCCACAAGGTAAACCTGCTCATCTACGTCATAAGCATTAATGGTTACGGTTTTTCCCGGCTCCGCACTTACTCGTGCCAACGATTTACGGTTGAGCATTTTGTTTATCAGCGAAGATTTTCCCACGTTTGATCTTCCGCACATGGCAATCATAGGCATTGAAAGATCCAGCGTTCCCGGTAGCTGGGAAGCATTTCCCGCTGTAAAAAACAGATTCACTTTATTAAGATTCATATTGTATCCCCTATTGCATCTGCGTTTTTGAAACAGTTTTCTGCAGGAATGTATACTCCTGTTGAAAAAGTTTCGCACATTTCACCGCGGTCAAGAGCTATTTCAAGCACTTCATCTATTGTCTTTACGGGCACAAACAGCATATTGGCTTTAACCTCGCTGTCTACCTCTTCAAGATCAATAATATTATCATACGGCATAATAACCACATTCATGCCGTGCTTATATGCAGCCATGGATTTTTCTCTCAATCCGCCAATGGGCAAAACGCGGCCGTGCAAAGTAATCTCGCCTGTCATTGCCACATTTCCCTTTACGGGTATTCCCGAAAGCTCGGAAACTATAGCTGTGGCACAGGTAACGCCTGCGGACGGACCGTCTTTGGGAACTGCACCTTCGGGAAAATGGATATGCAGATCACGGTTTTTGTAGAAATCTTTGTCGATGGAATATTTTTCGTAGTTCTTGCGCACGTATGTAACTGCCGCCTGAGCAGACTCCTTCATAACGTCACCAAGCTTGCCGGTAAGCTCCAGCTTGCCTGTACCGTCCATAGAAACGGCTTCTGCCTGCAAGAGTTCTCCTCCCACTTCAGTCCATGCTAGACCGTTTACAACGCCCACAAGGCTGTCATGAGCGGTTTCGGGATCTCTGAACTTACGCTTACCAAGATAATCTGACAAGTTAGAAGCTGTAATAACAAAGCTCTTTTTATTTGTTTCGATTATTTTTCTTGCAACCTTTCTGCAAAGTGATGCCGCTTCACGGCCAAGATTGCGCACACCGGATTCCTTTGTATAATAATCTATCATTTCGCATATTGCATCATCGCTTATCTTTACGGCACGTTTTGTAAGGCCGTGACGTTTAAGCTCTTTGGGCAAAAGATGATTTTTGAATATGGAAACCTTTTCGCTCCTTGTATATGAGGAAAGGTTAATAATTTCCATTCTGTCAATAAGCGGACGGGAAACCGTATCAAGAGTATTTGCGGTTGCAACAAATACACATTCGGAAAGATCAAGGGGTATCTCAAGAAAATGATCCCTGAAGTTTTTGTTCTGATCGTTATCAAGAACTTCAAGCAAAGCAGAAGAAGGATCTCCGTGGGCATCGCTTGTAAGCTTGTCCACCTCATCAAGCAGAATAACGGGATTCATTGTTCCTGCCGTTTTAAGAGCATTGGCAATACGGCCGGGCATAGAAGCGATATAGGTTTTTCTGTGTCCTCTTATATCTGCTTCGTCGCGCACACCGCCAAGCGAAACGCGTACAAATTTACGTCCGAGTGCACGGGCAACAGAAGAAACAACAGAAGATTTACCCACACCGGGAGGGCCTACAAGGCACAGTATCTGACCCGAAAGTGATGGGCTTAACTGACGAACTGCAATGTATTCAAGGATTCTGTCTTTAACCTTATCAAGTCCGTCATGATCGGCATCAAGAATTTTTTTAGCCGCTGCCACATCATATCTGCCCTTTGAGCGTACCGACCACGGTATTTCAAGACAAATATCAAGATAATTACGAATAACAGTACTTTCGGCAGAGCTGTAAGGCATTTTTTCAAGCTTTGAAAGCTCTTTACGAAGTTTTTCTTCAACATTTTCGGGCAGATTTGCCGCTTTTATTTTCTCATCGTATTCATCTATATCAGAAAATTCACCGTCACCAAGCTCGTTTTGAATAACCTTCATCTGCTCACGCAGGTAGTATTCACGCTGATTCTGATCTATACGCTGCTTCACCTTTGTCTGAAGTTCAATTTCGCTTTCAAGCAAAGATTTTTCGTTTGCCATAACCACAAGAAGCTTTTCAAGACGGCGCAAAGGATTTATCTCAGCCAGAACCTCCTGACGTGACGATACTTTATATATTACATTTGCAGCTATGAAATCCGCCATAAAACCGGGATCCTTAATAGCCTGTATTGCAGCAACTATCTCTTTTGAAACCTTGGGCAGATACTTAAGAAATTCCTGAAATTCTTTTACCGCCTCACGCATAAGCAATTCACCGCGCAGACCGCCGTTATCGGTAAGCGAAACCGAGCGGATAAAAACTTCGGCATACAGCAAACCGCCAACATCTTCAAGAGAAGAAAGCTCTGCACGGTGCTTACCTTCTATAAGCACACGCATGGATCCTTCGGGCAAATTCATTGCTTGCTTTACTTTTGCAACAACACCGACAGAATATATATCATCCGGCGAATTGCGTTCATTTTCGGGTTTTAACGCGCTTACATAAATTTGACTGTCAGCAGACAGTGCTGAATTTATAGCGGCAATATCTTCCTCTTCGGAAATTTCGATACTGGTAGGCATTCCGGGGAAAATAACAACATTCCTAAGCTTTAACAAAGGAAAAACATTCTTTTCAACTTTCTCTATATATTTTGACATTTTTATCTCACTTTCGTCGATTTTAAATTTTAATATGTAAAACAGTTGTAAAGCCTTGACTTTACAGCCAACTGATTATCGAATTTTGACGTATTATAAATCTGAAATTGTGCAAATATGCCAACAAATGATTGAAATTACCGGCAATTTGTATAAAAATCAAAAAACTGCAATTTTTTGAAGAAAAACACTTGCATTTATTGGTAATTTATGGTAAAATATCCATGTAATAACACGATACATTAATTCAGAAAGGTAAGGACCATAAGATATGGAAAACAGACTCAGGGTAGTTTTAGCAGACTCAGACAAGGATTTCAGGGAAAAATTGAGAAGAGCGATTTCATCGGATACATTCGAGGTCATTGCCGAAGTCGGCGACGGTGCAACACTTATTGACTGCGTAAACAAAACAAAGCCGGATATTATTATTACAGAACTGTGGTTATCGCAAATAGACGGCGTTGGTGTTATCAAAGAAATACGCAGCAAAAACGAGATGATAAAACCAAAAATCATTGTACTTACAGGTATCAACAACATGCAGCTTGTATACGAAGCAAACGAAGCCGGTGCCGACTATTGCATGCTCAAGCCGGTAGATTTTGCTTACCTTGAAACAAAAATGCTTTCGCTGTTTATGAACGGTCCTAATTTTGATTCTATACGTGGCAGAAATGATGATCTTGAAACCCAGGTCACAAAAGTTATACACCAGATAGGTGTTCCTGCCCACATAAAAGGATATCAGTATCTGCGCACCGCCATACTCATGACAGTTGATGACAGCGAAATAATAAACTCGGTTACAAAGATCCTCTACCCTTCTGTAGCAAAGAAATACTCCACCACATCATCCAGAGTTGAACGTGCAATCCGTCACGCCATTGAAGTTGCCTGGGACCGTGGAGATCTTGATATATTAAACTCCATATTCGGGTATACTGTTCAGAATTCCCGAGGCAAACCCACCAATTCCGAATTTATTGCCCTTATTGCGGATAATCTGAGGCTGAACAACAAATCAGCGATATAATTACTTATTGCGGACAGTAAATACTGTCCGCATTTTTATGCTGTTATCCTTTGATATTTACTTTTTTTGATTTAGTTTTTTCCCAAGCAATACATTTGCAACAATGGGCAATACAACAGAAACAACCGCAAAAACGGAAATGTATACAAATCCCGGTGTTACAAGCATTGCACAGAACTGATTTATAAGGCGAAGTGCTATGGCAAGCACATCACGGTTAAAACAGAACATATAAACGCCCAAAAGTACGGCTGAAAGCACTAACATACCTGCATTGAAAGCAGAAACGAGTATCAATGGCTTGCTTTCAAGAAAATATCCGATGACAGCCGAAGCTATACCGATAAAGCAGAAAATGGCAGACAAAACCGTATCAGCAACAGGAACGTCCATGCCATTCATCAGTTCCGAAACAGGCATGCATATCTGAAGTGCAACCAAAAGCCCCACCCAGATAACCATAATTACTGCCGCAACTATATTTCTTTTTTCATTCATACTGAAATGTCCTTTAATAAATCACTTTATTATCTCTTTTAAAACTCCATGAACAACAAAACGCTTATTGCGCCAGGTGTTTGTACATGTAACAAGAGTAATTATTTTATCATCAATGTCAAGCTCCACCGGAACTTCAAACATGGATTTTGAGCAAATATCTTGCAAAAACCATTCATAAATTGAGTCATTTTTCAAATCAACCCTGAAAAATGATTCCGTGGGCTCCGCCTCATAAACCGCAAACGGCGAATAAACATATATACCTCCTGCGGTATATACACGTATAGCACCGTTAAGCATACGTTCCTGCGATTTATAGTTCATTATTGTCTGGAACATGGTTCCATTGTTCATGTTATGACCGTAAATACAGGTGTTTCGATTTTCGGAAAGATCCATGCTGTTGTTATAATCGGCAAAGATAGCACCTGACGAGCTGTATTTATGATTGGGACCGTGATTGAGGTAATAATCGTTGTTTCCCTGTGGAGAGCGTACAACGGGATAATCAACCCTTGTGTCATCCACCTTGATCCAGGCAAAAACATCAGCGTTCAGCTGACGCAAAGCTTCCAGTTTAGGAAACATCTCGCTGTATTCGCTGCGAAGCTCATTATCACTTTGCGACGCCTGAAGCAAAACACCGTCTGTGGAGTAAAGCTTTGTATCAGGCTCGGAGCCGGAATCCTTTTCAAGGTA
>JAZSGA010000097.1:0-2791 GCA_045532495.1 Eubacteriales bacterium
GGTGAGCAATAAAGTTATTTCATTTATTCTGCCGCAGTGAGCATATTCTCAATAAAAATTCCGTACCCCCGTGTGGGGTTGTTAACGAGGACATGCGTAACAGCCCCTATTAGTTTCCCATCCTGAATAATGGGGCTGCCGCTCACGACTGTTGTCAATAGGGGACAACATTTTTATTTGTTTTTACGTTACGATACCATCGCCGTGGGCAGGATTGCCGTGCTGAAGAATGGGGATACCGCTCGGAAGTGATGTCAATATGGGACAACAAATTTATATTTTTTTGTCGTCCTTCTCTTTTAATGCTTTCTCGCACAGCTCTGAAAAATCGGGGGGTTCCCATGATTTGTTATAGCCTGTAAAGCCTTGATCGTGAGGGGCAATATAGTCGGGAAGATTATTGCACCTTGTAAGAGCTTCACGAATGGCTTGAAGGTATTTAAATCCGAATTTGTGGCTGGGTGCAACAAAATGTCCCTCGTCCCATTCGTTCCAGTTGTCGATCATAATTATCCTTCTTGCCCAGGCGTTTTCGGGGAGCTTATCGGATATACTCTTCATTCTTTTGAGCAGATCCCTGTATTTTTCAGGAGAAAGATACCATATATTAGACCAATCACGGAATTTGTAACCAAGATCTACCCAACGCTTGCTGAATCTTGGCGTGGGATCGGAAAAACAAGATGCCGTTGGTACAATGGTGCTGTTGCAAACGTCAATATTCTTTTCAAACAGTTTGCACTGCTGTTCTATTATATCATCTTCATCGGAGTAATAATCGTATGGAGAATTATATCCGGAATTGTAACCAAATCTGAAATCGTAACCTCTTTCCACCAGATCGTCGTTGATCTGTTTGTCGGGCTCCGGTCTGCATGCGGCAAATATCATGCCGTCAAAACCAAATTTTCTTGCGTATTCCCTGCACGCATCAAAGGTGCTTTTTTGACTCTCGGCACTTTCAAAGCAGTCTGTGGCAAGTCTTTGCTGATGATATACAAAAAGCACAGGCTTGTTGTCTATAACAAGGTAGTTATCTCTTTTAAAATAATTCTCCATCCAAAAAGGCATCAGGTTTTCTGACATGTCCTTTTCGCTCGTTCCGCCCCAACGCGGAGATGCCTCAAACATAATTGCAAACTTCATGTACTTTTGGAATTTTGAATTAAAAAGCGCCTCGTGAAGTCCGTGACTGCAACGCAAATCGTTCATCGTTACAGGTTTACCCATGTTTTCAAGCTTTCTGTACCAGCAATAAATAAAACAATTTATACCGTGCTCAACCGCCCATTTGATCTCCCAATCGCAAACCTCAGGATTTTCTTCGTCATAGTATCCCATAAGAGGTGTTCTGTCGGGATACTCCTTTGCTAAATCGTTGAACCCTTCGTGGATACCTGCGGCACCTTTTTTCCATGCCGCATAGTAATGTGCAGCAACAATTCTGTCGCTTTCCGCAGGCTGCGGCTCGGGTATATAAGAATGAAATTTAATGTTATACATACAAAAACAACTCCTTCATTTTCAGCTTTATATATTGATTTTATCAATATGATATGCTATAATCCATACATAAAATAAATAGAAATTTGTGTAAAACAAAGATGAGGTACACACATGCTGCTCTGTGAGATGAGTCCATTTGTCAGGTATGCCAGATATTTGAATTTAAATAAAAGCACGTGTTTTAACAAAGTAGTTCCTTTGGATGCGAGGCTTTTTTATACCCTCAACGGATACGGCAAAATAAAGGTAGAAGATGTGGAATACAAAATGACACAAGGCTCTTTGCTTATTATAAATTCGGGCATTTCCTACCAAATTATGACACCGGAAATATCCGTTAATTATATAGCTGTAAATTTTGACTATACGCAAAAAGCGAGAAATTGCAATATATTTATACTGCCTGTAACCGAAGACGAGTATAAAAAAGAAATGCTCGTGGATCTTAATACTTTTGATGACGTAAAAATTTTGTCTGAGGTTTTATATATCAAGGAGATCGACAGCATTCAAAAAAAGCTCAACGATATTGTTCGCGAATATACGCAAAAGCTTCTGTATCACGAACAGAAAAGCGGTCATATGCTTGCAGAATGCATCGTTGATTCAGTTCGTACCATGAAGATCGAAAACGTCGCTGTCAAAAAGGAATCTTCAAATAGAATTGTTTCATACATACGCGATCATTACGCCGAAAACATATCAAATCAAGTAATAGGCAAGCTTTTCGGATATCATCCCAATTATGTAAGCTTTTTGATAAAGCAAGTGACTGGAATGCCGATACATCAATATATAATCCATGTGCGACTAATGAATGCTGCAAACTATTTGGAAAACACTACCCTTTCCGTAAGCGAGATCGCAAACATCTGCGGCTTTTGTGATGCTGCTTATTTTTCAGGCTACTTTAAAAAGTATTTTGGCGTAAATCCGTCGAAATACAGAAACGTTTAACATCGAAAAACACTTGCCTACGATAAATAGACAAGTGTTTTTTTGCTATTTAATTCTTTCCGCTTCCGCCAGCATATTCTCAATAAATATGCCATATCCCCGCATGGGATCGTTTACCATGACGTGTGTTACAGCCCCCACAAGCTTTCCGTGCTGTAAGATAGGGCTGCCGCTCATTCCCCTTACTATTCCGCCGGTAAGCTGCGCCAGGCGGTCATCCTTTACCTCGATAACAAAATTTTTTGTTTCCTCGTTGCCGGAATATATTTTTACGATCTCGATATTATATTCCTTAACGCCTTTGCCGTCCACGTTGGAAAGTATGGTG
>JAZSGA010000275.1:0-30900 GCA_045532495.1 Eubacteriales bacterium
GTGCACATATCAACAGCAACGTGGCAATCGCAGGGTTCGGTGGGTACAGAGCCTTTTTTGTACCAGCCGGTTTCCACGCGGGAACCTCTGGGATCGTAGCTTTGGCAAAGCTCTGTGGGCTTTTTGCCGCTGTCTATACAGAACTGCGCCTGTACTATTTCTGATGTGTTGAATGTTTTAAGCGCAGTGCCGTTGGCGTTGGCTTCTTTTATTACTATTTCATCGTGGATGCGGTTCATGACCTTATCCCATACGGTAAGTGCCGGGTTGTTGCCAAAGCTGCTGGGGATATACTTGGGTTTATCGTAACCAAACCATGCCGCACCGACATAATAAGGAGTGTAACCTACAAAGTAAACGTCCTTCATATCGTTGGTGGAACCAGTTTTTCCGGCGGTGTTAACCTTGTTTTTAAGAGTTACCGCCGTACCTGTACCGCTGGTAAGAACGTTGTTCATTATTTTGGTCATTATCTGAGCGGTGGACTGGGAAATAGCCACAGACTGATTATCGCTGTTGTCAAGCAGAACCTGCCCTTTGTTATCGTAAATAACTGTATAAAGTCGGGGCTCTGAAAAAACACCGTCATTGGGGAACATGGTATAGGCACCGGCAACTTCCATTACCGTAAGGCCCCATGTAAGACCGCCCAGTGCCAGAGGAGCGTAGTCACAGTCGGATTCCACCAGACTGTGAAGTTTGAGTTTTTCCTTGGCAAAATAGTATGAGTATTCGGGGGTTATCATATCCAGCGTTTTAACCGCTGTGGTGTTGAGCGATTGCTTTATGCCATAGTTTATGGTTGTTTTTCCGCGGTAGCCGCGTCCTGCGTTGGAAGGCCAGTAGTCGTTGCGTTCAGGATAGAATTTAAAGGGTGTATCGTCCACAACTGTGCCGTAATCGATATATCCCAAGTCCATGGCTGGCGCATAAACTGTAAGAGGCTTTATGGATGAACCTATCTGACGTTTACTCATGGTGGCACGGTTAAGACCTCGGCTGATGGTTTTTTCACCGCGACCGCCGACAATGCCTTTTACATCGCCCGTGTAGGGATCCAAAACCACCATGGCACTTTCGGGCTGAATACCGTCGCCTTTTACAAAGGTATTGGGATCCTTGTATACTTCGTCCATGATCTGCTGAACTTTGGGATCGATGGTGGAGTGGATTTTAAGACCGCCGCCGAAAATGATATTCAGGGCAACTTTTCGGGGGTATCCGTATTCTTCTTCAAGATCTTTGATTATCTGTTCAATAAGGGCGTCGGTAAAGTAGGATGTTACGTTGTGTATTTCTTCGCCGGATTCGTCCTCAGTGATGTTAAGAACTATCTCGGCAGCCAAAGCTTCGTCCTTTTCCTCTTGCGAGATCCATTCAAGCTCCGCCATTTTTTCAAGAACGGTATTGCGGCGTTCTTTATTGTCTTCGGGATGGGATTTGGGGTTGTACTGATAAGGGGATTTGGGTATTGCCGCAAGGGATGCACATTCCACCAAAGTGAGCTCGGAAACATCCTTGCCGAAAAGGTAGTTTGCCGCCGCCTGAACACCGTAACAGCCGTTGGAAAGGTTGATGGTGTTAAGGTACATTTCAAGCACTTCGTCCTTGGAACGCTTTTTTGTAAGGCTTATGGCGCGGAAGATTTCTTTGATCTTGCGCTGCATGGTGGCATCGTTATCACCGGAAAAGTTTTTGATAAGCTGCTGGGTGATGGTGGAGCCGCCATAGCTTGAATTGCCGCCTATAAATTCCAGCACGGCACCCGCGGTACGTTTAATGTCCATACCGTTGTGTTCATAAAAACGCTGGTCTTCTATGGCAACAAAAGCATTTTTGAGGTTGGTGGGCATTTTGGATATTGATACCCATGAGCGGTTTTCTTCACCGTGAAGACGCTGGTCTTCCATTTCTATCTGCTGACCAAGCTCGTCGGTGTAGTAGATTTTTGTGGTTTGCTCAAGGTTTGTTTCAAGACCGACAATGTCATAATCCTCGATAAGGTTGTTTTTGATATATATGGCAAATACCGACAAAACCATTATACCGGTTACTATTGCAATAAGCAGCACGGTAAGAAGCAGGTTGGTGATAAAAGAAAATGATTTGCCGATGGTTTTGCCAACGGGTATTTTTTTGTGTTGTCCTGTACTTTTGCCGGAAACTGTAAAATCGGAAGGCGAGGTTGTGTCAAAATGCCTTGTTGCGCCGCCGTCGTTATTTTTGCCCATTTAAAGCGTCCTTTCTTTTGAATAAAAAACTCTTTTTAAGGAAAAATATTACCGTAAAGTAATATTAACTTAGGAGTTGATTGTGTGAAAAAAGATACGGTGTCAAAATTTTTTGATGTAAGCCTGTTTGTGTTTCTGACGGTGTTTTTTGTTTTTTCGTACTATGCGGTGGGGCGTTGGGATGTTTACACGGTATCTCCGCAGGAAAGCGGCGACGCGCAACAAAGCTCCGACGCTGAAAATACTTACACACCCGCCTTTGAAGATAACAGCAGCAGAGAACTACCGTTGATAACCGAAACCTGCACGGTGCGGTTATACAAAGGTGGAATAGGAGTTTACGATTGCAACGGCGAGCTTGTGGAATGTTTTGAAGCGGATATTTCTCTTTTGCCGTCGGATGATCGCAAAAACCTTGAAACAGGTATAATGTTTGACAGTGAAAGGGATATGCGGGAATTTCTGGAAAGCTTTGACAGTTAAGCTGCCGCATAAACCTAACCAACATATATTATAATACATTTTTGCAAAAAAATCAAATTAAAAATATAAAAACCCCCGTCAAAATGATGATTTGACGGGAGTTTTTGGTTGATATAATATCAAAAAACAAAAATATTAACAAATATTAAACAAATCAGTTGATAAAACAGGGATAAAGCTTTATGCCGCACTCAAAATTCTTTTCGTTTACACGGTATTGAGCATCGAGTTCGGGTCCGCATGAGTTGGAGCCTATACCACTCATTTTAAAGTCAATACACACAACGGTTTCCTTTTCGGGAACAAGCTCGTAATCATGGGCGGCGGCGGTAAGCGCTTCGGAACGGAAATGGGAAGCGTTGAAGGAGAAATAATCGCCGTCATAAAGATTTTCGATGCAGATTCCATGGCCGCAGAGGTTGCCCACAAAAGCATTTCTTGTGCCAAAGTGTGAGGAGTTTTCCTGAGGCTTAACGTAGGGCTCAAAATTATCTGTGGCTGTGGTTTTGAACAGCGAAAGTCTTGAAGCAAGGTTTTTATCGCAGTAGCTTTCCATGGGGCCGTAACCGAAATACTGCACACGTTCATTGCCCTCGGTCATTATCATGCGCATGCCGAATTTTGGTATGTAAGGCAGGGAGGTGTTCTTTTCTGCGTTTATTTCAATGGATACCGAACCGTCACAGGCAAATACATATGTTACCTTTGCACGCAACACGGGGGCAACCGCAGGACCGCCAATGGCAATATCTGCATAAAGTGTTACGTGGTCATCGCAGCGTTCAACAAGGCCAGCATCGTAAACATTGGTTATTGCCTTGTGATAATTGTTTTGCATCCAGTTGTTTTTTATGTTTTTGTCATTATCGGTGGGTGCACGCCATATCTCAAATGTGCAGGGCTCGGCAAGCATGGCTGTGCCTTCGTGCAGAATATCGCTTATTGCGCCAAGGGATTTGTCAAAGCGGTAGCAGGTTTCGCCGCAGCATATCTCAATGTATTTTTCGTCTTCGCCGTATTCAAGGGGATACTCGGTTTTTGTTGCTGTGTCATCGTCATCGCACATTTCGAAAAGCTCGAACTGATAAAATCCGTTTTCTTCGCCTGCTTTTGCCCATTCGTTATCGTTGGCATAAAGGAAACGAAGAGTAAGGGTATATTCGCCGGGCTCGGTAAAACAGCAAGCATCAAACAGCTTGTATGTTCTTGATCTGCCGGGAGCGATATTAAGACTGCTTGTTCCGCAAAGCACGGTTTTGCCGTTACATTCCACATTCCAGCTTAAGGTGAGATCGGAAAGGTTGGTGAAGAAGCGGCGGGAAGTTATTTTTACCTCGCCGGTTTCAAAATCAACAAGCTCGGCAAAATAGGGTTGATATATCTTTTTTGCTTCAAGCAAGCCGGTGTGCACACGTCTGTCGGGATAAACAAGGCCGTCAACGCAGAAGTTGCCGTCGTGGGGGTATTCACCAAAATCACCGCCGTAGGTAAAGCCGGTTTTGCCGTTGGCATCTATTTGTACGGAATGGTCGGTAAATTCCCATATACAGCCACCAAAGAATGTGTCATATTTGCGTATAAGCTCCCAGTAAGCCGCCAAGTCTCCGGGGCCGTTGCCCATGGCGTGACAGTATTCGCAAAGGAAATATACCTTGTCGCCTTTTTTAAGGTAATCTTCAAGACGCTGTGAAATTTCGGGATACATGTAGGATTCCACATCGGATATGGCATTGAGCTGTTCATAGGGGATGCTGAGAGGTCCGTAGGGATGCTTTGCTCTGCCGTTTTCCATGATGTAGGAAAAGTTTCCGCCCTCGTAATGGATAAGAGCGTTTTTATCTCTGCCTCTTATGTATTCCGCCATCTTGTACTGATTGATGCCTATGCCGGATTCGTTGCCGAGCGACCAGAATATAACGCAGGGCGAGTTTTTGTCACGTTCAAAAAGACGCATTGCACGGTCAACATACATTTCTGTCCATTCGGGAGAATCGGAAAACAGCGACCAGTCGGTGTAACATAAGCCGTGGGTTTCGATATCCGCTTCATCCACCACATAAAAGCCCAGCTTGTCGCAAAGCTCCATGAATCGAGGGTCGGAGGGATAGTGGGATGTGCGTATCATGTTTACATTGTGGGCTTTTAAAATGTAAAGGTCATTAAGGAAGTGTTCATAAGGTGTGGTATGACCGAGAACGGGATGGGAATCGTGACGGTTTACACCGCGTGCCTTTACCTTTTTGCCGTTTATATATACAACTCTGTTTTTGATCTCATACTTGCGAAGACCGATTTTTTTTGCGATAATTTCATCGCCACAGTAAAGGAGAAGCGTGTAAAGCTTTGGATCTTCATCGCTCCAAAGCACGGGGGAGGAAATTTCAACAGTTGCTCCTTTGTCGCACTTACCTTCGGCAACAAGCTGTCCGTCGGGTGCCACAAGGGCATAAGTTGCTTTGCCCTTGCCGCAAAGCTCGGTTTCAAGATCAATGCGTGCGGTTGAAAAATCATCTGCCAGCCATGTGCGTGCATAGAAGTCCGTAATGTGGTTTTTATCACGGGCAAGCAGATAAACCTCACGGAATATGCCGGACATTCTCCACATATCCTGGTCCTCAAGATAGCTGGATGCCGCCCATTTTACGCAGATAACCACAATGCGGTTTCTGCCTTCACGGGCGGTATTTGCAATATCAAATTCCGAAATACCGTGGCTTACGGAGGAATATCCCACAAATTCGCCGTTTACATAAACGTAAAAACCTGCATCCACGCCTTCAAAATTGAGGTAAAGATGGCGGTTTGCCATTGCTTCGTTAAGATAAAAATCACGCATGTAAACACCGCAGGGATTGTTGTTGGGTACATGCGGCGGATCTACGGGGAAGGGGTAGTTTATATTTGTGTACTGAGGAACATCATAACCCCTGTCAAGGTATGTTTGCCAGTTGCGGGGTACGTCTATTTCGTCCATGCATCCGCAATCGCAAAGCTCATAATCCTCGGCGGTGTAGTCATCGTCAATATCTTCTATGCTGTCAAAATATTTGAATGACCATGTTCCGCAAAGGCTTTTGAAATATGCGGAAGTGTTGCGGTTGCCCTCAATTGCCTTTGCTTCGTTTTCAAAAGGTATGAAATAGGAGCGGGGCTTTTCGCAGTTTACATGAAACTCGGTTAAGGATTTGTGATAATTCTTTATAAATTCCATTGCTTTATACTCCTTGTATTTTACAGAAGGATCTTGGGATCGTATTCTGCTTTCTTATAAAGATTGGCCTGGTTTTCGGTCACTTCTTTTTTGAACACATCCTGCCATTGCTTGCCGTTGTAATCCTCAATGGACACGGTAACCCAGGTGGATGCACATCCCAGAGTTTCGGTAAGGGCTTTTTCCAAAGCCTGTGCAAGAGCCTTTTTTTGTTCGTCGCTGCGACCTTCGATCATTTTTACGCTGATGTGTGGCATTTTTTTCTCACTTTCTTAATTTATTTTTACGGATAAATATTTTTCTTTTGTTGCTTCGCCGCCGCGCAGATGCCGTTCTGCTTTATTGTGACAAAGCACCTGTGCCACAAGAGCATGCTTTATGGGAGAAATCTCCTTAAGCCGTGTGGTAACATCCTTGTGGACGGTGGATTTTGAAACGGAAAACTCCTTTGCGGCACAGCGCACCGTGGCGCCGTTGGCTATTATGTAATCTGCAAGCATAAGTGTGCGCTTGTCGGCAAACTCGCTGTTTCTTTTGCTTGCCGATGGATTCCTTGTTCGGTTACTGTTCAATTTATCACCCGTTTACCAATATAGTTACAAAAAACTAATATGCACAAACGGGTGTTTTTATGAAAGATCAGCCGACAGTTGATGTGTCGGTTGTTACCGCGGCTGCCGGATCAGTAGATGCAATATCCTGTTGAGGTTCGGCGGTGGGAATTTCGGTAAGATCTACGGTAACGATAAAGCCATCGATATTGTTGCCGGAAATTGTGTATTTTTTATCTATGGGGCAGTAGACCATGGTGTTGGATTCTTCTGCCGGCACATAGTATACTTCGTAATCTGTACCTTCGGCGGTTATTTTAAGGTGTTCGCCGGTGAGCGTGTAGTGGTGCAGAAGCTCGATGTATTCTTCAAGCACAAGAGAATTTTCGGTTATGTAATAGGAGTGGGGAACTCCCACATAACGGAAATGCCAGGGCTCAAAGGTTATGCCGGTTATATCCGTTTTACCCTCGGGATAACGGCGGATAAAACCGTACTTTTTGCAGTTTTCGGGTATCCAGGTGTAGTGGTCTTCGTCGGCAAAGGCGCGCGATTTTCCACCCGAGAAAATGCATATATCAAAGGCATAACCGGTATGATGCTCGGAATATCCCGGCCTTGCGGCAATGTTTGCACCTTTCTGCTCGAAAATTGCCTGCTGCTGTTCAACGGAGCGGTAAGCGGCATTTATCATAACGTCTGCAGCGCCCGAAAAAGCACGGTAATCGGCAAACATGGTGTTGAGCTTGTTTATAACAGTGGGGTTAAGATCAATGGTGGTATCAAGGATGTAGTAATCACGGGTTTTTGCTGAATATACATCCGCAGGAAGCTCGTAGGGGATAATTGAGTGTACACCGTCTGCCACGTGTGCATAGGTGTTGTTTATAAGTGCAAGCTCACCCGAGTGGATCTCATCGGAGGAAATGCTTATGGGGTTGTAATTGCGCAGTGGGTTTACTGCGGGCTCGGTTTCCTGATCCTGAGATTCTGCCACGGGTGCCGTGCGCAGATTTACAGTATCCCGGGGAGTAACATCGGATACAAGTGTGCCTATTATAAAGATGTTGGCTATTATTGCTATGATAAGCATAAGCACAAGCGTAAAGGTTGTGTTGCTTTGCTGTTTACGTTGCGGTTTGCGGTATGCCATTTTACATATCCTTTCGTGTTTTTTAGAAGTTACAACAAGTATAACATATTTAAATTGTTTTTTCTATACTTTTTGTGCAATTTCAAAAAATATTAATTTTTTGAAGCGATAAAGCTTGACTTTGCAAAAAAAGGTGCTAAACTTTAATTATGCAGTAAAATAATTTGGCAATGATTTTGTTGAAAGGCGAAATAATGAAAGCTACCGAAAAATTGAGAAAACACGATGTTGATATGTGCCACGGGCCGTTGTTTATAAAAATTATAAAATTTTTTATACCCGTTATGCTGTCAAACATGTTGCAGTTGCTTTACAATGCCACCGACCAGGCGGTAGTCGGACGTTTTGCCGGTTCTGATGCTTTGGCGGCGGTGGGTTCTACCGCATCACTTACCAATTTTATAGTGTGCCTTGTGGTGGGGCTTTCGGTGGGTACAAACTCTGTGGTTGCAAGACTTTACGGGTCGGGAAACGACAAAGCTGTATCCCGTGCGGTGCATACCTCCATGGCCCTTTCTGCCATATGCGGCATTGCTGTGGGCGCCATAGGCTTTATTGTGTGCCGTCCGTTGCTGCTGCTTATGGGAACACAAGCGGATGTCATAGACAGCGCAGTGCTTTATATGCGAATATCCTTTGCGGGTTTTCCGCTGGTGGCAATATATAATTTCTCAAGCGCTGTTTTAAGGGCCATAGGGGATACAAAAAGACCGATGCTGTTCCTTGTTGTATCGGGATTTATAAATGTTGTTCTTAACCTTGTTTTCGTTATAAAGTTCCATATGGGTGTTGCCGGAGTTGCTGTGGCAACCATAATTGCCCAGACAGTTTCGGGATTCCTTACTGTGAGATGGCTTATGCGTGTGGACGGAAGCTACAAGTTTTACATAAGCAAACTGCGTATACATAAAAGTGAATGTGTAAGTATTGTCCGTGTGGGTATTCCTGCGGGACTTCAAAGCTCCATGTTTTCAATATCCAACATTGTTATACAGTCGGGTATAAACTCCATAAGCAAGGCGGCGGTTTCGGGATGTGCCGCTGCAGCCAATGTGGACAATTTTGTTTACCAGGCTGTAAACTCCCTTTACCATGCGTCCCTTGCGTTCTGTGGGCAAAACTATGGGGCAAAGAATTATGCACGCATCAAAAAAACCGTGCTTTATTGTACGGGAATAGTAACGGTGGTGGGGCTTGGTGTAGGTACATTGGTTTATTTGTTTGCCGAACCTTTGCTTAATATATTTATAACCGACAGCCCTGAAGCTGTAATGTACGGTAAAGAACGTATTATGCTTACCTGCCTGCCGTATTTTATATGCGGCTTTATGGAAGTTGGATGCGGAGCGTTGAGAGGTATAAACCACGCACTGCCTGCGCTTATAAACTCGGTGTTCGGAGCATGCTTTTTGCGTGTTGTGTGGATATACACCGTATTCCGCGCTTACCCATCAATTTCAGTGTTGTTTATTTCATATCCCATTACATGGGCGGTTTCTGCAATACTGCATTTTGCCATGTTTGCGTATTTCTTCAAAAAGATGCAAAATGGGGATGGGGCAAAACTTAAAGCAACAGAATAAAACAAAGGCTGTGTTTTCACAGCTCCTTGTTGTATTGTTTCAAATATCGGTCAAGATAATCGGAAAGATCCTTCATTTTGGTTTGTGTGGGAGTTTCCATATCTTTGAAAGGGAAATCTATGCCGAGGTTTTGATATTTGGGCAAACACAGCTTTTTAAAAGGCAAAAGCTCTGTTTTGTCAATGCACGGGTGGCGATGGATAATATCGGCGATTTTGTTGAGATTTCCGTAGTTGTCGTTTACCGTGGGGATTATTACCTGGCGTATGGTGGTGGGAATACTCTTTTCGTTTAAATATGCAAGAAATTCCAGTGGTTTATCAATGGAACAACCCACATGCTTGAGATACTTGCTTTTGTTTGTGTATTTTATATCAAGCAGCACCCTGTCGGTGTGCTCAAGAAGCCGCTTTACTTTTTCGTCAAGAATACTGCCGGATGTATCAAGGCAGGTGTTTATGCCGTTTTTGTGGCAAAGCTCAAAGATTTCTGAAGCAAATTCTGCCTGAATAAGCGGTTCTCCTCCGGAAAGAGTTATTCCGCCGTCATTGCCGAAATATTCTTTATAACGAACAGCTTTTTTTACAAGGCTTTCCGCATCTATAAGCGTACCCATGCCGGGCTGCCAGGTGTCGGGGTTGTGGCAACAGCTGCAACGCAGATTGCACCCCTGAAAAAAGACAACAAAACGGATTCCCGGGCCGTCAACCGTGCCAAGTGTCTGGATGGAGTGGATATAACCCGGCATAACTTAAACGCTTTCGTGGAAGGTTCTGCTTATAACCTCTCTCTGCTGCTCGCGCGAAAGTTTGTTGAAGTTTACAGCATATCCGGAAACGCGTATTGTGAGATTGGGATAAGCTTCGGGATTGTTGTACGCATCCATAAGGGTTTCGCGGTTGAGGACGTTTACGTTGATATGGTGAGCTTTTTTTGCAAAATATCCGTCAAGAATGTGGGTGAGGTTTTCCACACGTTCACCGTCTGATTTGCCAAGCGCATCAGGTGTTATGGAGAAGGTGTTGGAAATACCGTCACGGCAGTCATCGTAGGATATTTTAGCCACCGAGTTGAGAGATGCCAAGGCACCGTTTTCCTCACGGTTGTGCATGGGATTTGCACCGGGGGCAAAGGGCGCGCAGGCTTTTCTGCCATCGGGAGTGGCGCCGGTGTTTTTGCCGTATGTTACGTTGGATGTGATGGTAAGTACGGAAAGGGTGTGTATGGCGTTGCGGTATGTGGGGGTTTTGCGCAGCTCTGTTATCATTTTATGAGCCATATCCTTTGCGATAAGGTCAACGCGGTCATCGTCGTTTCCGTATTTGGGGAACTCGCCCACAGTTTCAAAATCGGTTATATAACCGTTGCTGTCGGTAATGGGAGTTACGGATGCATACTTTATGGCACTTAAGGAGTCTGCCACCACCGAAAGACCTGCAATTCCAAACGCCATAAATCTTTCGACTTCGGTGTTGTGCAGAGCCATCTGGATCTTTTCGTATGCATATTTATCATGCATGTAGTGGATTATGTTCATGGTGTTTACGTAAAGCTTGGAAAGCCATTGGATGTAAATATCGTAGCGTTCCATAACCTCGTCGTAACTGAGCTTACCTGTCATGACGGGCATTTGCGGGCCTATATGCATTCCGCTGGTATTATCGTAACCGCCGTTAAGGGCGATAAGTAAAAGCTTTGCGAGATTGCAGCGTGCACCGAAAAACTGCATCTGTTCGCCCACACGCATTGCCGAAACACAGCATGCAATGGCGTAATCATCGCCGTAAACGGGGCGCATAACATCATCGTTTTCGTACTGTATGGAATCGGTATCAATGGATACCTTGCTGCAGAAGTTTTTGAAACCTTCGGGCAGCTGTGTGGACCAGAGCACGGTAAGGTTGGGTTCGGGGGAAGAACCAAGGGTGTAAAGTGTGTTGAGAATACGGAAACTGCTTTTTGTAACAAGAGTTCTTCCGTCGCTTCCCATACCGCCAACGGCTTCGGTTATCCACATGGGGTCGCCGCCGAAAAGTTCGTTGTATTCGGGAGTGCGCAGATGGCGTGCAATGCGCAGCTTCATAACGAAATCGTCAATAAGCTCCTGCGCCGATTCTTCGGTAAGGATTCCTGCGGCTATATCACGCTCTATGTAGATATCAAAGAATGTGCTTACTCTGCCAAGGGACATGGCGGCACCGTTTTGTTCTTTTATTGCTCCGAGATATGCAAAGTATGTCCATTGGATAGCTTCGCGGGTGTTTGCGGCAGGCTCGCTTATATCATAGCCGTACATTGCTGCCATTTCCTTGAGGTATCCCAAAAATGCTATCTGCTGGAAAAGTTCTTCGTCCAGACGGATCTGATCGGTGTTGAAATCAGAGGTAAGGCGGGCTTTGTCTGCCTTTTTTTGTTCGATAAGTCGGTCTACACCGTAAAGCGCAACACGGCGGTAATCGCCGATGATTCTTCCTCTGCCGTAGGCATCGGGCAGACCTGTGATAACATGGCAGCGTCTTGCCTGGCGCATTTCATCGGTATAAGCACGGAAAACACCGTCGTTGTGGGTGGTGCGGTAGCGGAATTCTTCTTCAACTTTGCGGCTGAGCTTGTAACCGTAGGCTTCGCATGCCTGGCGTGCCATGCGGATTCCGCCAAAGGGGTTTACACCGCGCTTTAAGGGGCGGTTTGTTTGCATGCCGACGATAAGTTCGTTTTCTTTGTCAATATATCCGGGAGAATAGCTTGTGAGCGAAGATGCTGTGGCTGTGTCTATATCCAGCACACCGCCAAACTGACGCTCAAGGGCAAAAAGCGAGTTAAGCTTTTTCATCATTTCGGTGGTACGCTCGGTGGGACCTGCCAGAAAATCAGAATTTCCCGTATATTCCTTGTAATTTGTCTGAATAAAATCGCGGACATTTATTTCGTCCTGCCATTTTGATTTTTTAAATCCGTTCCAGTTTTTGTGATCCATATGTAATCCTCCTGCCAATTCGGGCAAATAAAGGGTTAAAAAGCTAATATTCTTTCAATTACATTATATTACAAGGGGGTGCTTTTGTCAACATTTTAATACATAGAAAAGCGCAGAAAAAACAGCATTATGTTTGTTGGTTTTGCTGATAAAAACAAAATTGCGGCTGTTCTTTTTTAACAGAACAGCCGCTTGGTATAGTGATGATATGTGTTATGCGTTGTAAACCGTGTTGCCTTTTGCAATAACGGTTTTTACGGAAATGCTATCGTCAAAGGCTATAATGTCAGCATCGTAGCCTTCTGCTATAACACCTTTATTTATGCCCATAAGCTTTGCAGGCTGCTCGGTCATCATGCGCACTGCGTCGGCAATGGAAACATCGCACTCGGAAGTGAGCACTTTAAGAAGCATATCCGCCGTGGCGATACTTCCCGCAAAGGCACTGCGGTCGCACAATTTGCAAACTCCGTCTTCGATGATGTATTCAGTAGCTCCCATGAATCCGTGTAAAACTTCTGTGCCTGCCAAAGAAAGGCTGTCGGTAACGGGGATAACATGATCGGTGCCTTTGATCTTAATTATCATTTTTATAAGCTCCGGGGGCAAATGCTTTCCGTCGGCAATGATTTCACATATCAGCTCGTCGCGCAGAAAAGCACTTTCTATAACGCCAAGGCTGCGGAAACCGTTTTTGCGTGTGACGGTGGAGGTGCAGGAGAACAGATGAGTAACGGTTTTGCATCCGTTATCTATGGCACGTGCCATATCATCGTAAACCGCATCGGTATGACCTGCGGAAGGAATTATTCCGTGGTCGGAAATATATTTGCAAAAACTTCCGTCAGCATCGTTTTCGGGAGCATAGCTCCAACGTGCCACGGAGCTTCCCAGTTCTTCAACAAAAGGAATGTATTCTTCGGGCTGCGGAGGAATTATAAAATCAGGACACTGGGCTCCGCACTGCTTTTTTGAAAGATAAGGACCTTCAAGATGAGAGCCGATTATCGTACCAAGAAGCTGCGGATCGTTTTGCGCTTGCGCAATTGCTTTTGCGGCTGCATACATTTTCGGAAAAGGTGCCGCAGAAACTGTGGGGGCGATGGTTGTTGTGCCGTGGGTAAGGTGGAAATTGCATCCACGTACCACTTCGTCCTTGTCGCCGCTCAAAAAGTCATTGCCTTTTCCGCCGTGGGTGTGAAGATCGATAAAACCGGGGCTGACATAAAGTCCTTTCATATCAATGGTTTTGTCGCAGGGATTATCCTTGGTGCTTACTTCTGTGATCTTTCCGTCGGTTATGTAAATATTGCCAGAGAAAATGTTTCCGCCCGAAACAATTTTATCGCATATTAGCTTTGTTGTCATTTTTTACTCCGAAAGTTCGGCAGCTGCGTCTGCATCGATGTACATTTTTGCGCTGTTGTGCATTCTCAAAGCGGTGGCAGGTACCATTTCGGTTATTTCGCCTTCCACGGTAAGCTTTACTGCGTGTGCCTTTGTGGCTGCAGGTACAATGCAGAACAGGTGCTTTGCGCTCATAAGAGTGGGAACAGTAAGGGTGATGGCGTATTCGGGCACATCGTCAAGGGTTGCAAAGCAACCGTCGTGTACCTGCTGTGTGCGGCATACAAGGTCAAGCTTTGCAGGCTTTACAGCTTCGGGATCGTCAAATTTTGCAACACCGGGATCGTTGAAGGCGATGTGTCCGTTTTCGCCGATGCCCATGATAACGATGTCTGTGGGGTTTTCTGCAAGTATCCCTGAATAACGCTTACATTCGGTTTCGGGGTCCTTTGCAGCGCTGTCGATATAATTAATGCTCTGCATGGGAACAAGGCCGAAAATATGATCGTAAAGGAATCTGCCAAAGCTCTGGGGAGCATTTTCGGGCAGACCTATGTATTCGTCCATGTGGAAAGCGCAAACTTTGTTCCATTCAACAGACTTGTCGTTTACCAGGTGATGGAGAACGTCGTTCTGCGAAGGAGCGGCTGCGAATATGATGTTTACTTTATCCTGTGTCTTGAGCAGTTCCGCTATCTGTGCAGCGATGTCTGCTGCGGCTGCTTTGCCCATTTCGTCACGGGTGGGGAAAATATTGGTTGTAAGCTTATCTGTTGTGATGGTTTTCATTTTTTATGTCCTCCTGAAATCAGTTCCAGAGATTGCGGAAATGGCGTATTGCTTCCACAAAAGCCTGTTCCTTGCTTTCGAATTTGTAGGGGTTGTCAAATGTACGGTCGGTAAGAGCGTTGAAGCCTGCAAATGTTTGCAAATGGGGTTCAAGGCTTACCACAAAATCATTTGCGCAATATTCCATGTGGTCATCGAGTATTTCCTTTATGCATGCGTTTCCGCAGCCCGCGGGTACTATTGCTCCCTCGCTGAGGGCATCTTTTATATGGAAATACTTTATGTCATCACGCAAAAGGGTATATGCATCGGGGTAGGGCTTATGACCGTCAAGCACAAAATTGCCCATGTCGAACACGCACTTAAGCTTTCCGCCAAAGGTGTTTAAAAGCTCTCTTATACGTTTTGGTGATTCGCCGTAAATTCCGTGCTCGTTTTCATGGCAAAGGGTAACGCCGCAGTTTTCGGCAAGCTCTATCATTTTGCCAAGGCCTTCTGTCACCTTGCCGCTGAAAGCTTCGGGATCTTTACCTTCGGGGATATAAAAGCTGAAAACACGGCAAAGTCCGCATGAAAGGGAAGCGGCGGTTTCGAAAACACGCTTTGCCTTTTCATAATGCTCATCAAGATTGCCGTCGATTGAAACTTTGCCCAGGGGAGATCCAATGGATGCCGCTTTTATGCCGCTGTTTTTAAGCGCTTCGGCGCAGGCTTTAACTTCGGCAGGGGAAAGATCGGAAATGTTTTTTCCGTCAACTCCGCGGATCTCGATATATTCAATGGAGGATTCGTTGAGAAACTGAAGCTGCTTTTCAAAGCTTTCGGAATGTTCGTCTGCAAAAGCAGAAAGAATAATTTTGCCCATGGTTTACCTCACTAAAGTTTCTTTTCCGCCGTCATTCAGCGATTTTTCAAGTGCGTTCATAATGTATACGGGTGCCATCATGCGTTCAGGCAACTGACCGTTGGATTTTCCGCAGAGTATATCACGGAATTCAAGGAATTCCGATTTGAAGCAGGCTTCATCCACGGGAAATTCTTTGCCGCAAACACCTTTTTCCGAATGTCTTTCGGCGTAGTACACATAGTTCTTTTCGGCATACATGCCTGTTACATCAAAGGTTTCGTAGCGAAAAAGAGCGGTAATGCCCGTGGGGCTGGTGCGTGCACAAACGCTTTTGGGGTTTGTACCAAAGGCTTCTGCAACTATTTCCACAAGGTGCTGCGCATAGAAATAGAAACCGCCGTATACTGATTTAAGATCTACGGGTGTGCGCACAAAGCCGCCCATGGTGCTTCCGTTTTCGGATGATTCATGCGCCTTTTTGAGTTCCTTTACAAAGCCTGCGTGCTTAAGGCTTGAACCGCCCGTAAAACCGCATCCGTTTTCGGTGAGCAGTTTGCAAAGTTCTTCGCCTTCGGCAGGATCAATGGTAAAAGGTTTGTCTATAAAGAAAGTAACACCCTTTGCGATGTACGGCTTTGCATATTTAAAGTGGTTTTTGCCGTGGCGTGCGGTTACGATTACACCATCAACCTTGCCTACAGCTTCGTCAAAGCTTTCCATAACCGGAACACCAAAGCGCTCGTTTAGCTTTTTGGTGCTTTCGGCATCATCGCTGTAAATACCGGTTACCTGGATTTCGGAAAAATCGGGATCCTTTGCTATAAGATCGAGAAAAGTATCAGCGTGCGAATTTTCGCAACCTAAAATTACTGTTTTAAACATATTTTTACCTCAATAAAGACGGGTAAGGGGAGTATCTGCATGAACCTTTTCTATAACGCCTATAACTTCCTTTGCCATTTCGGGGGTTACTGACATGGGACGGTTTTCGGAGAGGGCGTAGTAAAGGTCTTCGTAGAATATCTGTGTTGCGGTGTCAAATGCTGTGCCGTTAAAATCTCCGCTCTCCTCGTGGGTAATAAGAGTTTCGGTGCAGTAAGCAGGTTCGCCGCTTTCGGTGTGGATGCTTTCTTCGATGTAGGGACGTTCGGGGTTTTCGCCGTCCTTTACATATTTGTAGCTGTATTTTGTGGGAGTGCACTTGAATGTGCCGCGTGTACCCTGAATTTTGAGGGTGTAGTCGGAATATGCATCTGTTGCGCTTATTTCAACGTCAACAAGAGGCTTGCCGGGAGCGGCAAAAATTATCTTTGCATAGTCTTCGGCATCTCCGCTGGTCATGGCAAGGCCAAGACGTGAGAAAACTACCTGAGTGTTTTTGTCAAAATCAAGGAATCCAAGTGCCATACCGATGGGATGCGGTCCTGTGTTGTAAACGCTGCCGCCCAGCTTCTTCTGAAGAGTCTGCCAGTCCCAACGGCGTGAAAAACCGTTGTATTTGATGTTGATAGCTAAAATATCGCCGAGTATGCCGCTGGCGCAAAGTTTTTTAGCTTCAACAAAGAAGGGCGCAAGGAATGTCTGCTGGAACACTGCAAGATATGCTCCGTTTTCTTTTGCTGTATTTATAAGGGTATCACATTCATAGCGATTTCTGCCGAAGGGCTTTTCCACAAGCACGTTTTTGCCGTGTTCGAGAAGCTCCTTGGTGATGGAAAAGTGCATTTCGGAATAGGATGCGTTTACAACGATGTCAACATCCTTGTCAAAAATTTCGCGCCAGTCTTCAAGGGTAACGCAACCGGGATAAAGCTTTTCGGCTCTGTCACGCATGTTTTTATCATAATCTGCCACGTAACATACATCGTAGTACTTGTTTTCCTCGCTTGTATAATACTTGCCGTGGATAAGCATGCCGCTGCGGCCCTGGCCGATGATGGCGAGTCTTAATTTTTTCATAAAAAATTACACCCTTTCAGTTTTTTAATAATAAGGTTACTTCTATTATACAGTGTATTTTTTGAAATGTAAATACCGAATTTTACACTAAAACATTGCAAAAACTGAACAGAAGTGGTATAATGAGTGTATTATAGTAAAAAGGAAGAAAAATCAATGGCTGTTATTTCGGAATATAAATCCAAAAAACTTATATACCATCACTCGCTTTCCACGGGCAGCGAGCCTGAATTTTTCACTCTGCACACCCATAGCGTGTCCGAGCTTATGTTTTTTGTAAGGGGAAGCGCACATCAGATGGTGGAGGGTAAGGTCTACACACTGCACAAAAACGATCTTGTTTATGTAAAGCCGTCGGTTTATCACCGAGTGGATCCGGATCTTTCAATGGAATACGAGCGCTATGTGCTTATGTTTGACCCCGAAATCATAAAGGGAATAGAAGGGGCGGATATTTTTGAATCCAATGCGGTGGTGGGTTGTGCCCGTGACGGGATAATACCCGAAATAATAAAAAAGCTGGATTATTACTGTCTGAATTTCCCCGGTGAAAGCTTTTACGAGCTTGCCACTATGATCATAAGGGAAGTTTTTTACAATCTTTCCGCCATAGAAACCCCCAAGGTTGGCAAGCAAAGTACGCTTTCGCCGTTGCTTTCAAGAGCAATATCGTACATAAACGATAATCTTTACACCATCGAAAAGATATCGGAAATCAGCGATGCTTTGTATATAACCGAAAGCTACCTTTATTCCATATTCCGTGAGCAGCTCCGCACCACTCCCAAAAAATATATAAACGATAAAAGACTTCTTGCCGCGCGCAAGGCGATAATGCGCGGAGCAAGGCCTACGGAAATATACCGTGAGCTGGGGTATTCCGAATATTCCACCTTTTATCGCAGCTTTGTGAATCTTTTCGGCTACGCTCCATCAAAAAAAATATCTGCCCCCGCCGTTACTATATTCGGCGAAAACAGATAAAACAAAAGAAAAAAGCCTTGCTTTGTAAGCAAGGCTTTTTGGAGCTGATGAACGGAGTTGAACCGGCGACCTCATCCTTACCAAGGATGCGCTCTACCTACTGAGCTACATCAGCAAATGTCGTACTTCATTCGACAACGGATATTATAACAGAAACAAATGGCTTTGTCAAGAGTAATTTTTAAAAAAATACAAAATAAAAAATTGCGTTGAACACGAAAAACATGTATATTGACTTTTATGCCCGGCGGGTATATAATTAATCTGTCTGTCAAAGTATTTTTTGACTGTGTTGGTAATAAGGTGTTTATATAAGGAATGACTGCAAAAAACTGTACGAACTATTTGCACGGTGAGGTTTTATAATTATGGCAAAAGTTTTGGCTGAAAAAACAAATATAAAGCCTTCCTGCGGCACTTGCGGAAGAACCGAAAGCGTGTTCTGGTACGCGGTTATTGTTCTGAGCTTTATATTTCAGGGTGCATATTTTGCTTTGGGTGCATCGGCACTTGCGACACTTATTGCAGGATATGTTTTGCTGTGCGGCAAAATCAAAAGAGCGGATATTAACCTTGCGGCTTTGTTGATTATTGCTGCATCGGCATTACTTTCCTTGATTTTTTTATCCCTTAATAAATACACATCTTTTACGGACCTTTTGAAATATCTGGTTTTCCCTTTATCGTACATGGCTTTTTCTTTTACGGATAAACACAAAAGTATAGAAAATGCCTTTTTTGCGGGAATGATAATTCTTCTGGTAACGGGGATTGGCGGATGCCTTGGCATGGAAGTGTTTTCTGCCATGGTTACGGAAAAAGGCGGCAGATTACAGTCTTTTCTGCAATACGCCAACACCACCGCCTTGTTTATGGCGGCAGGCTGCTTTATTTCCGCAGACAGATTTTTTGCAACACGAAAAACAAGGTACATAATACTCGGAATTCTGTTTGCCCTTGCAATAGTGCTTACAAAATCAAGAATCACCTTTGTTTTATTTCTGCTTGTGCTTACAGCATATATGCTGTTGTCGCTCAAAGGAAAAAACAGAATAACGGCGCTTTTGATACTTTGTATATTGTTGCTTGCCGCTTTTATACTGGGCGGCAGAATAATACGCATTTCCCTTACCGAGCCCACCCTTGTGGAAAGGTTTATAACCTATTCCGATGCCGCAAAGGAATTTGTATCAAGTTTTGGTGCCGGAATGGGACTTGGCAACTGGCAATTTTTATCTCACGGTATGCAGTCGGCACCGTATATGGTTAGATACATACACAATATGTTTTTGCAGATGGCTCTTGACGGCGGTCTGCCTGCTCTGGTGGCGATAGTGTTTTTTTGTGCGGTTAATCTTTTTAAAAACCGCAAAAGCCGGAACATATACTATTACATTTTCCTTTTGCTGATACTGCACAGCTTTTTTGAGATAAACATGAATTACGGAATATTCAACATGTTTTTTGTGTTTTCGGCGGTGATGATGAACCAATCGGCAACGGACACAGATAAATCAGGCAAAGTATGCGGAAAAGTATCTGCAATCGCAATAAAAGCGGCATGCCTTTTATGCGCCGCCGCTTTGTCTGTGCTGTTTGTTTCCGAATGTTTTGTTGAAGCCGGAAACCGGGCCATGATCAAAAACCATCCGCAAAGCGCAGAAAAGCATTACAGCAAAGCCATTGCCGTTAATCCGTACCATTATGAAGTGTATTTTAAGCTGGCGCAGATAGAGCAAAATCCCGAAAAAGCCATAGAGCTGCTCGAAAAGGCAATGGAGCTTAACTCATACAGTTTTTCGGCTGCATACACTTTGGCGCAAGGTTATATGCATATGGGGCACGGCGAAAAAGCGGTGGAACTGTCCCGTGACCTTCTGTTGAAATGCCCTTATAATAAAGAGTATCAGATGCTTAACAAACAGGCCATTGGTTTTGCATACAATACCAATGCCGTTACAGAAGAAGAACATGGCAAGCTTATGCAGGAGCACAACAGCTTTATTGCCGAAAAAAACAGCAGTATAAACCCTTTATACAGATACATAGATCCGGACATGGATTATTAACTGCACCGCAGTTTATAATATAATATTTTTTGGAGGAAAAAATGAAGATCAAAAACAAACTCAAAAGGTATACCGCATTGTTTGCGGTAATTGCATTGCTACTGTCAAACGCAATGCTGGTAAGTGCAGCAACCGTTGTTGTTGAATATTCCGTACAGGCGGTGTTGCCTTCTGCCGAAAAGACAGGCGATAATCTCATGCTTACAAAGGTAATGACCTTTAACGGTGGCAAATCCTATGTGGGCCTTTTCAAGGATAACAATTATGAATATTTCTACGGCACATCTTCCAATCTTGCAGACTGGAACATAAAGTCCGGCAATTTTTCTGTTGTATACGGCAACGGAATAGTTGCAGGTGTTTCATACATAAATTACCCCGATACCCAGATTGTATACACAACCGACGGTGAAACATGGCTTCAGGCAGGTTTGCCCAATGATCTAAAACCCGAAAGAATTAAATTCGAAAGCGGATGGTTTAACGTAAAAGCTTCGGAAGATCATACCAGAACACATCTTTTGTTTACAAGAGATTTTATAACCTGGATAGATATAACCGATGACCTTGCAACCATTAATGCGGATGTTTATAATGCTTTTGTTTGCAATGACAAAATATGTGCATATAATTACGATTTTAATGCCGATAAAACAACTGTATACTGGGCAAATATGCCTTATGCAAACATGCCTATAAACTGGCAAAAGGTAAATATGCCCAACGGCGGCAACTATTACTGCAACTTCTATTATGAAGACGCTTCCAACATTTGCATGTCCTGCTATTCTGTAAGCGGACAGATGTATTACGGCACCAGCGACCTGGTAAACTGGACCCGAAAAGAATGGGATGTTTCTCAGGAAGACTGCGAATACTTTACATATACCAGCACCGAAAAATTTGATACAGATGCTTCAAAATATGTTCAGACATCCGTTTACCCCGGAGATTACCGCCGTACAATGAACGAAACCGATCAGGGACAGGTTATATCCGTTACCTACAACGGTGTGGACTGGACAAACCATGAAATAAATATTTATCTTGACGGCAACCTCGTAAGCAAAAAAAGCAACATTCTTGAAAATTATGTTATAGAAAACGGCGTTGTTTTCAATAAGGATAAAAACGTGCTTGTTTCGTATCCCGCTGCAAGCAATGCTAAAGAATACAAAGTGCCCGTAAGCGTAAAAGAAATTTACGCAGAAGCTTTTTCTTACAGTAAAAACCTCGAAAATGTTATAATGCATAACGGCATTACAACAATAGGCGAGGAGGCTTTTTATGATTGCCGCAACCTCAAATCCGTAACTATACCCAAGCGCGTTACAACGGTCGAGGAGGATACTTTCTGCGGATGTATGAATCTTGAGAGCGTAATTATTCCCCGCAGTGTAACCACAATCAAAAGTTTTGCTTTTACCACATACGGCTACAGAGATTATACTGTATACTATGAAGGCACATATGATGAATGGAATGCCATCAATATTGAAGGTTGGAACGGCGACCTGCAGGAAGCGGACAAGATGTTCAATTATGCCATTGTGCAGAATGCACCCATAGTATTGCCCTCCTTTGCCGTAAACCTCAACGGTATAAGCTTTGACAGCGCCAATGCAAAATATCCCCTTATAATGTACAACGATATAACATACTTCCCCATGACATATTTTGATTCCAGACTTTTAGGTCTTGAAACCACCTACAGCCTTGAGGAAGGCCTTGGAGTTGCACCTCTTACAGGCGATTCCGTGGAATATCAGTGCGAAAAGACAACCGTTCCCAACGCCACATATGACAATGCAACGGTAGCATCCGGTAAGATTACCGTAAACGGTAAGGCCATTGATAACGAAAGCGAAGAATATCCTTTGCTTCTTTACCGTGATGTAACATACTTCCCGCTTACATGGCGTTTTGCCGTGGAAGAATTCGGCTGGGAATACCACTTTGACATGGCAAGCGGCCTTAAAATAACCAACAGCAAGGTTAAATATTACGGCTGATAACCGTATATAAAAAACGCTTACACAATAATTTTTTGTTAAGCAAATGAACCGACTTCCGTTTTTCAGATTATTGCTCTGAATTCAGGAGGTCGGTTCAAATTTTTTATATCCGGTATTTTTTATTTGATGTTTACCCATACAGGGCTTGTCCATGCGCATCTGCCGTCGCAGAATTCCACACGCAGGTAATAAACATCGGTGTTGTTTTCGGCTTTGTAATCAAACAGCATCTGCTCGTTCCGTGCCGATTTTATGTAATCGCGGCAGTTTTTAACAAGAGTAACGTATTTTATTTCGGCATCTGCCGTTATGTTCCAGTAAACACTGCGTTGCGTATCATTGCCCTCGGTGTATTCCTCGCCCATGTAATGACCGTCAATGCGGAAATCTATGCAAACTCTGCCGCCGGTAAAGCCGTAGCATCTGCGAGCCTTAAGCGCTTCAAAAATCGATTCCACGGTGTTTTCTGTGGCAAGTACACCTGTAATACCGGGGTAGCGGCGGATGTCATTGTACTGTTCAAGATCAAGTCCGTTTTTGAGAGCGTGGTCATCCGATGCCGCAATGCACCCCATTTTTGCACCCCTGCGCAATGCATCCTGATAATAACCGCCTTCGCACTGGGTGGTTTCCACATTATACGGGTTGCCGAAATATTCCGCACCGTCACCACGGGCATATATTTCCATAAGCGGAGGGAACAGCTCGGGCGGAAGTGACATAAAATCCGTGCCTGCCTCAAGACTGTAGGTATCGTGGGGAACAAGAAGTATATCATCACGGCAAAGTGCCGCAGCAAGCTCATCTTTGGTGATCTCACCGTCTACTGAGCCGCGCAGCATTTGCCCATCGTGGTTGTTGTAATATACTACCATGTTGTTGTACCATGGATAAGAATCACGCTCGTAGGCAAGTATGGTGGTGAATTTGCCGGGATCGTTGTATTGCTTTACTTTGGATTTTATAAATTCCCATATTTCGCCAAAAAGCTCGGGCTTGCCTACGCCGCCGTGATCGTGGTCGGTAAGAGCGGCAAAGTCAAGCTTTGCGTTATAACGGATGTTTGTAAAATAGCTGTCTATATCGGGTGAGCCATCGGAAAGGTTGGTGTGACCGTGCAGCTCGCCAAAGTAAAAGTTGTAATGGGTTTTATCGGGATAAAATGCTTTTTCTTGGGCAAAAACTTTTTGGTAAAGTGCTTTTTTGTCATCGGCTTTTCCACTGTATACAAGCTTTGTAAAGCCCGAACAGCGGTTGGGGGTATCGTATCGGCGAGCAAGTTTTCTTTCGGGATTTTTCATTGTGTTCCTCCGTGTGCTTTAAAGTAATCTGAACTTGTTTTTGTCGAATTCCAGTAATCCCTCATCCCGCATTTTGCACAGCTCGTTGGACATGGCACTGCGGTCTACGGAAATATAATCGGCAAGCTGCTGGCGGTTGAATGGGATTTCGAATTCGGAGCTGTTGTTGCGTTCTGCCTCTTCGGAAAGGTAGGATATAAGCTTTTCACGGGTGGTGCGGCGTGAAATATGCCCTATTTTTTGTACAAGCTTTCGGTTTTTGTCGGAAATTGCATAAAACAGATTCTGTATTACCATGGTGTGAAATCTGCAGGCAGACGAGCAGGTAGCAAGCATTTTTTTGACATCAAAAAACATTACCGTGCTGTCATTGTTTGCCACCACGTCATTTATAAGGGCACCGCTTTCGGGGGTTATATATGCTTCGCCAAACATTTCGCCGGGGGTTATGCGGTTTATAATGGTGCGGTTGCCCCAGTAATCGTCTTTTTGTATGTGAATATCGCCGCTTATCAGTACTGTAATGCGATCAATTCGCTGACCGTGACGGAAAACATACTCACCTTTTTTGTAATGCTTTACCGAGGCGTCAAGGCATGAAAGCATGGGGGTTATTTCATTTTCGGCTATTCCCGAAAAAAGACGGGTTTTTTTAAGAATTTGCGTATATTTTTGCATAAAATCTCCGTTTCGTTGTAAAAACAACAGACATGTTGGTTTTATTATAATATAATATAAGCACAAAGTCAACATAAATTCAAAGGAGATAACAAATTATGCTCAGAAAAATAATAAAAATAGACCAAGAAAAGTGCAACGGCTGCGGAGCCTGTGCGGCGGCTTGCCACGAGGGTGCCATTGAAATGGTAAACGGAAAGGCAAAGCTTACCCGTGAGGATTATTGCGACGGTTTGGGCGATTGCCTGCCTGCTTGCCCCACAAACGCCATAAGCTTTGAAGAACGTGAGGCACCTGCATATGACCACGCCGCTGTTATGGCTTCAAAACAAAATAAGCCAAAGCTGCCCTGCGGATGTCCGGGTACCGCATCAAAAGCCATAAGGCGTGAAAGTGCTCAGCCCGAAGACTGCGCGGCTTCTGCCCAAAGTCAGCTTATGCAGTGGCCTGTGCAGATAAAGCTTGTGCCTGTAAATGCACCGTATTTTGACGGAGCGCACCTGCTTGTTGCGGCAGACTGCACAGCTTATGCATACGGTAATTTTCACAACGAATTTATCCGCAACCGCATAACCCTTATCGGTTGTCCCAAGCTTGATGAGGGAGATTATGCCGAAAAGCTTGCTGCTATAATTTCACAAAACGATATAAAAAGCGTAACCGTTGTGCGCATGGAGGTTCCGTGTTGCGGTGGTATAGAAAATGCCGTAAAACGCGCTCTTATGGCAAGCGGAAAGTTTATTCCCTGGAGTGTGGTTGTGGTTTCCACCGACGGAAGAATAGTTGACCGTGCATGATGCAAAACAGCTCCCATTTAAAAGTGGGAGCTGAGTTTTTACATGCCTTATTGTTTAAGCAAAAACATTTTTGTTTTGCCATGTTTCGGTTATATTTCCATGCAATCGGGGGGTGGTGTCCTTAAGAACCACGTTGAGGTTGCCACCAATGTGTTCCTTTGCAGAGGAGCCGCCAAAAGAAAGATGGGGCAGCGTTCCGCCAAGGAGTTTAAGAGTAACATTTCCGCTGGTTCCTTGAGTGGTTCCTGCATCGGAATAACCCGGAATACACAAATAATCTCCGACTCGGCACAAGTGCCTTCGCACCTTACGCCTAAAAACAGCCATTTAGGCTGTTTTCTGAACGGCGTAAGCCCTCTCAGGGTTCGAGTCCCTGCAGAATTATCAAAGCGTAACAAAAAAGAGCACCTTTCGGTACTCCTTTTTGTTATGGCGCGCTGCAAGGGACTCGAACCCCTGACCTTTTGGTTCGTAGCCAAACACTCTATCCAGCTGAGCTAGCAGCGCATGTTGGCTCGTGTCAACTCCTATATATTAGCACAAACGCATTGTTTTGTCAAGCCTTTTTTGAAAAAAACTTTTAAAAATCAGCGCTGTCAGGCTATGTTATTATATAATAATATATCTTTGTACTATTGATGTTTTTGTTTGTTTATGATATAATTTTTAAGAGCAATAAAAACAGCATCGTTTTCTTTGTTGCACAGTTTATTCAAAAGGTTATTATATATATCAACATCACACGGAGGCTAATCATGATACATTCTTTTCTACTTATCGGTCAATCCAACATGGCAGGCAGAGGCTTTATTGATCAGGCCGAGGACATTGACACAAGCCGCATAAAAACATTGCGCAACGGTAGATGGCAGCCCATGTTCCGTCCCATAAATCCCGACAGAAGCTTTTCCGGCGTAAACCTTGCCGAAAGTTTTGCGGAATGTTATGCAAAAGCGCACAATGTGGATGTTGGCCTTATATGCTGCGCCGACGGAGGAACAAAGCTGGAGCAATGGCAGCCGGGTGAAGTGCTTTTTGAAAATGCGGTGTTGCAGGCAAGCCTTGCAAAAAGAACTTCGGTTATCGCAGGAGTTTTGTGGCATCAGGGCGAGAGTGATTGTGCCGAGGATTTATATACCACTTACGAAAGCCGTTTCAACGTGGTTATGAGTGAGCTGAGAAGTCGTCTGGACCTGCATAACATACCGTTTTTGCTGGGCGGCCTGGGAGATTTTCTTAAAGACTGTACCCTGAGCGAAAACATAAAAAACTATGCATATGTAAATAAAGCATTGAAAAGCATTGCGGATAATTCTCCCATGACAGCCTTTGTTTCTGCTGAAGGGCTGGGAGCCAACCCCGATAATCTGCATTTCAGTTCTGCCGCTCTTTATGAATTCGGAAAAAGATATTTTCAAGAATATCAAAAGATATCCGCAGGCATAAAGCTTGGCCCTGCGGTTGATTCTGCCGAAGCACTTACCGAAATCGAAAAACTTTGATTTGTTTACACACATAATAAAACGCACCCTCAAAAAGCGAAAAAAGCTTTGAGGGTGCATATTTTTTATTCGTATTCGTAGAGCAAATTGAACAGCAGCTTGAACGTGGCATCGCTTTGATTGCGGAATTGGGGATTGAATGTGTAAAGCACGATGTTGCCTTTGCCGAAGGCGGAATTTATAATGCAAGGGGTATCTGCAAGCAACTCTTTGCCGTTTATATATCCGTTTACATACGGATCCTCGGTAAGGCGGGCAACAACAGTTGAATTTTTGCTGTTGGCGGTTGGCAGAAAAATTGGGCCGTTGTTGTGGGTAAGGTTGAAGTATTTAGGCATTCCCAGTGTAAGAGGATGTTTTTCCCCACAAGCGCAAAGGCAAGAACCGTTGGTGGAATAAGATGTGCTGCTGACTCCTGCAAGCTTGTTTTGAAGGCAAAGTTCAAAAACACGGTTTATATATTCGCAGGATTTTTCCCATGCAGCAAGCTTGCCGCCTCGCTTTACAAATTCTCTTAAATGATGCGCACCTGCTGTTCCGATGCCGGAATGGTGTTCGGGAGGTCTTTGGGGATCGGGAACATCTCCGGAGCTTAAAGATGCGTTATCATCGCCGGGAATTATCAGCACATCGATATACTCGGGAACACCGCTTTCACGGATGGTTTTATCAAGCACTATTTCATAATCAAAGGAATACATTTTAAGCAGACTGCGTGTAAAGCCTTCTTCCTCGTTCCAGGTTGCGCTTTTTTTAAGCAATCCCACCTTTGCACGTCGCACGGGGGTGCCGCCCGAATTTGTAAAATTGCCTTTTGTATCACGTTGAAGCTTTTCACCGTGTGCCAGCAGAATGTTGGCGTGCTTGTAGCTTAAATTCTCGTTGGCAGGCAGCGGAAGCGTTATGCTGTCATTTTCGCCGCTATGGCCGAAGGGTGACATAATACAGTTTATGCGTTCGTTTGACGTATATGGGAAAAGAACGGATTCTTCGGGAACGGTATCTGACGGTATTACTTCAACCCCTGCCTTAAGCGATTCGCATAGGTTGGCTGAATCCTGGATCCACAGCGAACCGTCGGGTCGGCGTCTGTTTATATATTCTGGATAGGGTATTTTTGCAAGGAATGTTTGTACCAGTGCGTATTTTGGCTGTGCAGTGGGAACAACAACCGTGCCTTTGGGGTAAAGTGCGGAACCGCATTCAAACATATCCGCAGCAGTGTACATTTTAACCCCTTGTGACTGCATAGTTTTGAGCATTACCTCGCACGCGGAACTGTCATGCTGGACCGTGGGGATGATATACGCTTTAACATCACCTTTGGCACCGCGATTGATCTGGAACAGTGCTTTTTGTGCCATGCGGTAAAGTATCTTTTTGCGGTTTGACGCTGCATATTCAAGCAGAAAAACAGATGCCAGCTGCATTTGCTCCACAATATCATAAAGGTGCCACTCGCCGCCTTCCCACGGGACGGGGCAATGCACGCTGGGTTTTGTGTAACCCGAGAGTATCTCTTTGGGAATAACTACCGGGGATGCAATGCTCACATCCGCATTTTCCGTAAGCATTCCGGCTGTGTTGTGAAGGAGTGCGAAACTTGAATAGGAGGAACAGTTGTATCCGTCAAAAAAATTTCCGCCGGAAACAACACCCTTTCGTCCTGCTGCTGTAAGCTCGGTTGCCATGTGTGCGCCGTAAAGAGCGGTTTCATCCATGGTGATGGGGCAGATGGGTTCAAAATACGGATCGGTACACGGAGCTATTGTCATTCGGTCTTCCCAGGGGCATTGATGGTGATGATCCTGGAAGATCTGCGGATGCCATTTGCGTATAAGTATGTCGTTTATGTGCTGCGCTTCCAAGGTGATCTCACGCATGCCATCACGGTTGTTGGAATGACCTGCCCAATTGTGGCGCAGATACGGAGATACAAAGCCTTCGTACTCTGTTCCGAGATATTTGTTGTACCAATCGGTAAAGATGATCTGTCCGTCGGGTTCGCTGCACGGGGCGATTATAAATATAACGTTCTGGAGTATGTTTTTTGTTGAATCGTCATCGGCAGTAAGCAGCTTGTAAAGCATCTGAGGTACGCATTGAGGGCCTCCTACCTCGTTGGAATGAAGACCGTATTGTTGCATACAAACAACTTTTCCTTCATCGGCAAGCTTTTCGATTGTATCGTTGTTAAGCCCATCGGGATCGGAGAGCTTTTCGGATATTCTGCGATATTTTTCAAGATTTTTAAGGTTATCGGCGGATGAAACATATATAAAAATGAAACGGTTGCCTTCACAGGAAAGACCGGCGTTTTCAACCAGCATTTTATCGGATATCGAATCAAGCAGATCGTAATATTCGCAGAGCTTGTTCCAGCGTATCATTTTGCGGTCGCTACCGGGAATAAACCCAAAAAACTCTTCGGGTGACGGTATTATTGCTGCCATAAAAGATCCCTCTTTTCCAGGTTGTGTTTTGTCAATTATACAGCTTATGAACGGTTATGTCAACCGCTTTTGCAATAATCGGTAATTTAATTTTGCGGATTGAACAAACACCTTTACAACAGATGCGGTATATGATAAAATAATAAAAAACAAAGGAGTATATTGCTATGGATATCAAAACAGAAATAACACGCCTTGTTAAAAAAATCGGTTCCGATGAGGCGCTCCGCAACAAGTTTATGTCCGATCCCGTTTCTGCGGTGGAGGAGCTTTTGAGCGTTGATCTTCCCAACGATCAGACCGAAAAGATCGTTCACGGCATAAAAGCAAAGCTTGCGGTGGATGATATAGGCGAAAAATTGGGTGCCATAGGCTCGCTTTTCGGAAGAAAATAAGTTCTTACGGCGGAATTTCTGTTTGAGATTCCGCCTTTTTATTTTTTGTGTAAAAAAATATATATTTTGCTTTAAAAATATTGCGTAAAGTGCAAAACTGTGATATAATTATTTAGTTAAAATATAATGTTTGAACGCATATGTTCAATAAAGAAAAGGGGAGTTTAAATGACAAAAATAGATATTTTTTCCGGCTTTCTCGGTGCCGGCAAAACAACTCTTATCAAAAAGCTTATAAAAGAAGCATACGCAGGCGAAAAGCTGGTGCTTATAGAAAACGAATTCGGTGAGATCGGCATTGACGGCGGATTTTTGCAGGATGCTGGTATTGAAATAACCGAAATGAATTCCGGCTGTATCTGCTGCAGCCTTGTGGGTAACTTCAGCGAGGCCCTTAAAAAGGTGCTTGATGAATACTCTCCCGACCGAATTATAATTGAGCCCTCGGGTGTTGGCAAACTCAGCGATGTTATAAAGGCTGTGGAAGGCATTGGCGATGCCAACATACTTCTCAACAGCTTTACCACCGTGGCAGATGCCACCAAATGCAAAATGTATATGAAGAATTTCGGTGAGTTTTACAACAACCAGATCGAACATGCAAATTCCATAGTTCTCAGCAGAACAGCAGGCATGAGCCACGAAAAACTTGAAGCAGCTGTGGCACTTTTGAGAGAAAAGAACGCAGATGCCACCATCATCACCACCCCCTGGGACGAGCTTTCCGGCAAGGCTATACTTGATGCCATGGAGCACCGTGACAGCATGAAAAATGATCTCGAAGAGCTTGAAAAAGAACACAAGCATCACCATCATCACGATCACCATCACGAACATGATGAGCACTGTGGATGCGGCTGCCACGATCATGAGCATGACCACGAACATGAGCACCATCATGAACACGATCATCACCACGAACACGATGAGCACTGTGGATGCGGTTGCCACGATCATGAGCATGACCACGAACACGAGCACCATCATGATCACGATCACCACCACGAACACGATGAGCACTGCGGATGCGGATGTCATGACCATGACCATCATCACCATCACGCCGATGAAGTGTTTGTAAGCTACGGTGCCGAAACAGCGGCAAAATATACCGAGGAGCAGATAAAGGCGTGTCTTACAGAGCTTGATAACACCGAAAAGTACGGAACAGTGCTTCGTGCAAAAGGTATAGTTGACTGTGCAGACGGCAACGGCTGGATACATTTTGATTACGTGCCCGGAGAATGTGATATCCGTCGCGGTGTTGCAGGTGTTATCGGCAGAATTTGCATTATCGGCGCCGAGGTGGACGAAAAAGCGGTGCGTGAGCTTTTCAAAATATAATTACTGAAAGGTATAGCAAATGAAAAACCAGATACCAATATATCTTTTTACGGGATTCCTTGAAGGCGGAAAAACAAAGTTTATTCAGGAAACTCTTGAAGATAAAAGATTTTCAAACGGCGAAGTTACCCTTGTTATTGCCTGTGAAGAGGGAATAGAGGAGTACGATTCCTCAAAATATCCGCAGAAGGATATATATATTAAAATCATAGATGAGCTTGAACAGCTTAC
>JAZSGA010000254.1:0-5354 GCA_045532495.1 Eubacteriales bacterium
TGGGCGGATCACTCCTTGGCAACTACGGTCAAACAACCACCCAGTACGGCAACGCCGTTGAAGTTTACGGCAACATAAACGGTTACTATGTAAGAAACAACTGGATGTATCAGATCTACGATACCGCCGTTACTCACCAGGGAAAAGACCTGCGCATGGACGGCATTGAATATTCCGGCAACCTTATGGAATATTGCCACTGGGGTATTGAGTGCTGGATTACGCCCGAAAATCAAAACAACACAATGCTCAAAAACTATACTGCAAAGTATAACGTTTTGCGCAACGGCGGCTACGGATGGGGCTCCATTGTAACCAACCGCATGAGCCATGCACGTCTTTACAGCTTCTCCACCGTTGATGCCGAAAACGAAAACCTGCACAGCGAATTCAATATCATTGACCGTTGTGCCGGATATCTTCTTGATATAGATAAGCGCAGCTGCGAAACCTTTGACAGCAACATTTACGTTCAGGACGAAGGCAAAACACTGGGCGGTCTTAAAAACAAGAGCACCTCAACCACAAAATACGGTGCCATTGATATTTACGAAAACCTCGGCGACGAAAACCAGATATTCGTATTTATCCCCAAAAGATAATTCTTTACGGTAAAAAAAGCGCCCTTTCCCGTTTTTCGGGGAAGGGCAATTTTTTTGTTTCAAATTTGATATGGACAAAAAAGTGATTTTTGTGTATAATATTGTAAAGCTGTTACGCATGGGTTTTGCTGTGCTTTTTTGCATAAAAAACCACCGTCAGGTATAGAATATAAATATATTCCCTATTTTATACCCGGAGGTGATATGCATGAACCGTGCAAAAAATACTAACAACAGAAAAAAGGCTGTTTACCGTGAAGTTGTGGAGCGTTATTGCCATGTTATAGACAAAAACACGGTTATAATAAAAACCGTACACTGTGATGATACCGTTGTTTCGGAATGTATGAACAACGATAAATGCAGACTTTACGGAGGTTGCCGCAATGCGGCGGTAAATGCCTCGAAATAAACTTACAGGAAGTGAAAATTATGGCTGCTTTTGCTTTTTTCGATACCAAACCTTATGATATTCCCGGGTTTGAAAAGTACAGCAGGGAATTTGGCATTGAATTTAAATTTTTCGAAACCAAACTATGTGCCGATACCGCAGAACTTGCAAAGGGCTGCGACGGAGTTGTGGTTTTTGTAAACGATACGGTGGATAAGGCAGTAATAGATAAACTGCACAGCTACGGCATAGGGCTTATTGCCCTGCGCTGTGCCGGATTCAACAATGTGGATACAGCCGCCGCTTTTGAAAAAATCCACATCGTGCGTGTGCCGGCATATTCGCCCCATGCGGTTGCCGAGCATGCCATGGCTATGCTTTTGTGCTCCATCCGACGCATACACAAGGCATATAACCGTACCCGTGAATTTAATTTTTCCCTTCAGGGGCTTTGCGGTTTTGATCTTTACGGCAAAACCGTGGGTGTTGTGGGCACAGGTAAAATTGGTATTGCCTTTGCAGAAATTTGCCGCGGATTCGGCATGAAAGTGCTGGCGTACGATCCTTACCCCATGAAGGATTCGTGGCTTGAATACGTAACCCTTGACAAGATATTCGCAGCATCGGATATAATATCCCTGCACTGTCCGCTTACCGCCGAAACCACTCATCTTGTAAACAAGGACTCCATTGCCGCCATGAAAAAAGGTGTGGTTATTGTAAACACATCCCGCGGTCAGCTGGTGGATACGGACGCGCTTATAGACGGCATAAAAAACAAAACCGTGGGTGCCGCTTGCCTTGACGTTTACGAGGAAGAATCCGACATTTTCTTTGAAGATTTTTCGGGACACATAATGCAGGACGATACTTTGGCAAGGCTGGTTTCCATGCCCAACGTTATACTTACATCGCATCAGGGCTTTCTTACCACGGATGCGCTGGAAAATATTGCAAAGGTAACCTGCGAAAACATACGCTGTTATCTTGACGGCAAGGATCTGCAAAATGAGCTTTGCTACCGCTGCGGCAAGGGCGAGATCTGCCGCAAAAACCGTCAGGGCAAGTGCTTCTGAACATATACGGAATATACACGGCGGACCGCAACGGTCCGCCTTTTTTTGCGTTTTGCGGAAAGTTCCCCCTCTTTTGCGATCCTCCTTCTCCTTGTAAAACTACGTTTTTTAGGCAAGCTGACTGAGAGAGTAAAAAACAAAAATCCCCGAACAGGCAAAAATCCGCAGTCAAATTTACCGAATATTATTGAAATAATCGTGCAAATGTGTTAAACTGTTACAAACACTCTCGAAAGGAGAACTTTTATGAATAAAAAACAGTTTTTGTCGCTTGTTTCCGCCATGGCAATAGGCTTATCCCTTACGGGGCTTCCTGCAATTGCGGCGGACGCAAAGCCCGTGGAGATAGATGGAGTAATGACATCCTTCGTTTCCTCCTTCGGCAAAATATCTTATCAGGGTTCCCGTGCGGCATACAAAACCATGGACGAAGGCCTTGCTTCCCTTGCATCCACAGGCGGTAAAATAGTTTTTGCCGGCAACACAACTTTTTCGGGCGATACTTTGGGCTCGGGAAAATCCCTTGCTTTTCAGGGTACGGGCACAAAGGTAACCGGCAACGTGCTTAAAACCGAGCAAACAGCACTTACAGCGGCTTCCGACCTTTCCTTTGACAACCTTTCCTATCAGGTGCCCGAAGGTGCCGTTTTAACAATGAACGGTCACAGCTACACCGCAAGCGATGCCGTTAGTGCTTTTTACACATCAAATTACAGCACGGGCAAGGATACCTATTCCCCATCCCTTTCCATCTACAGCGGAAATGCCGCGCAGCCTTATGCCTTTAACATAGGATCGGGCAACTACGCCACCGTGGCGCTGGCATCGGGCAATGTAAGTGCCGATGCAGTGCACACAGTATCCGGCGGCAGCTTTGACAAGCTTATCGTGGGCAGTACCGACGGCATATGCGACGCAGATGTTGTGCTTAACATCACCGACGGCACCATAGGCGAGCTGGTTATCGGTGCGCAAAACGGAAAAATGAACGGCAAAATCACCGTAAACATCTCAGGTGGCTCGGTTGCAAAGATCTCCACAGGCGCATACGGTGCGGATGCATCCTTTGACGGCTCTGCAACCGTGGTTGTAACCGGTGCCGAAATAGGCGAAATATCTGACAGCGGCGACGGAAAAACCGGTGCGGACGTGGTTTACATCTGCCTTACCGAAAAAGAGCTTGCCGTTGCGGAAAGTGCAAAATTTACCAACCTTTTAAGCCTCACAGGCGGTTTTGGCAATGTGGTTTATGCCGATGGCGGCTCTGTTGCCGGCATAAAATGCTATGATGTCAACGGCTGTGCAGCAGAAAAGCTGGTTTCAGCAACCGGTGAAATTTTGCCCAAGGATGGCATTTTCACCCTGCCCCAGGGCAAGTTTACGGGTAAGATAATTTCCTCCGTAAATCTTGGTATTAACGAAAACGCAAATTACGTTGCAGGTTACACCGACGGCACCTTCAAGCCCGGCGGAAACATGACAAAGGCAGAAGCCATAACCCTGCTTACCCGCATTATCGCAGATAACGAAGCCGCTATCAAAAACGGCAAGTTCACAAACCGCTTTACCGATGTGGAAGACGGTGCATGGTACGAAGGCTACATCCTGTTCTTTGATGCCGTGGGCTTGCTTAACAAGGTGGCGGGCGAGGATACAGTAAACCCCAACGCACCCATTACCCGTGCGGAATTTGTTCAGCTTATATACAATATCGAAAAGTATTTTGAAAACATCGACTCAGGTGTAAGCTATGCAGACTTTTCAAAACTGCTTTACAACACTTCCGTGCTTATGGATAACGCCAACAAGTACGATGAGTTTTCCGATGTGGATTACACAAACACCTTTGGCGGTGCGGTTTATCACGGCATTGTAAACGGTTATGTTGCAGGTTATGAAAACGGCACATTTATGCCCGATGGCAATATTACCCGTGCCGAGGTTGTAACAGTTGTAAACCGTGTGCTGGGCAGAATTCCCACAGCAGGCGCACAAAGCACATTCTCCGATGTGGCAGGCCACTGGGCTCAGAATCAGATCTCTGCCGCATGTACTGCCGAAGGTGCAGGCTGGAACCGCAGCAACGGCAAGGCTGCCGATGGCACATCTGCCGCCGATTACATCAAGGAAAAAATGAACGACAAAAAGCTTTCGGATCTTGCAACCATGGTAACAACTCATCTTTACAAATCCGCATCCGAGGCTGTTGCCGCAAAGGATATTACCCCCGAGGCAAAAACAGAGCTTTCCACCCTTGTAAATACCCTGCGTGATACTGCACGGGATAAAAAACTCAGCGACGTATACGGCACGGCAGAAGATCCCCGCAACCACATTTACACCTACATGGGCGGCCCTTATATCCGTGATGTTGTTATAAAGAGCAACAAGCCGGATACCGAGCCCGTTTATATAACACAGACCTCCGATACCCACTTTAACCTGGTAAACGAACTGGATGAAAAGGAGCAGAATCCTTCCGTTATGAGCACCAAAATCTACCGCCTGTGGCTGGCAAACGGTGTTTCCGTAAGACCTGTGGCACGCGCCATGGCTTACGGCAGATATGCCGATCAGACAATAGTTACCGGCGACGTGCTTGATTACCTTTCTCACGGCTGTAAGGAGCTTGTTATAAAGAATCTGTTCCGTGTGGATACCGATATAATGGCAGCACTGGGCAACCACGATTCCACAAGAGTTATGCAGGGCAAGGTTTCTGACCCCACATCCCTTGATTCCCGCCGTGCATTGCTTCAGGATTTCTGGGTGCATGATATAGATTATCAGTCAAAGGTGCTTAAGGATAAGGTTATGTGCGTTGTGCTGGATAACGGCTCTTCAAGATTCTGGGACGAGCAGGTTGTAAAGCTTAAGGCGGATATAGAAAAAGCCCGTGAAAACGACTACATTATCCTGCTGTTCTACCACATTCCCTTAAGTACGCTCAACCCCAAGGATACGGCAATAGAGCCTATTGCAGAGGATAAATCCGATGCAATGAACCTTTATACCGACGGTATAAAGCCCAACAGCAACACAGCTACCACCGAGCTTTACAATCTTATAACCTCCAACGGCGATATTATAAAAGGCGCTTTCTGCGGACACTGGCATAACGATTATTACACCGAAATACTTGCCACATATACCGATGCAAACGGCAATAAGGTGGATACAGTTATTCCCCAGTATGTGCTCACCTCCACCGTTTACGGCGATGTGGGACACGTTATAAATATCAAGGTTGAATAAAACCGTACCGGCACCGATTTTCGGTGCCGG
>JAZSGA010000010.1:0-3784 GCA_045532495.1 Eubacteriales bacterium
AATTACACCGCAGGCAATAAGCAAAGCTCCTGCCACATAACTAAATATTCTTTTCATTCCATCGCTCCTTAATTACATGTATTCTTGCGAAATGAAGATTTATCAGCCAGCACAAGATCGGTTATTTGTTTTATATTCATCCATTCAACACGGTCACCATATACTGCATCTATTCTGCGTGCAACCTCATCAAGAACACGCAAACCCGTAAAAAGACCGTTTGATGCAAGGCTTTGCCAATGGGTGATAATAACGGGGTACCCACCGGTTTCAACGGTTTTAACCACATCGCCGCCCTTGCCGTCGGCGGTTATAAGCTGATCGGCAACATGGCTTATGTATTCGTTGCTTGTTTCTGTGCTGTCAATGGTTTGCCATATTCTGTCATGGGCCGTTGTTGGCACGGCAATAACCGTTCTGCCGTCGGATTCATATTCTATCCACGGTTTTGCATTTGGCGTGTCATACATTCCCCGCAAAAAGTACCACGATTCTTTTTTGCCGTATACATCCCACATGGCTTGCGATATTGCCGCCACATACTCGTTCTCACATTCTATGGCAAAGTTCCACGGAGATGTTACTCCGCCACAATCAAAACCCGCTTGTTTAAGTATAGAAAGCGCCTTTGAAATGTATGGTGCAAGGGTATTGCGGTTTTGTGTCTGCGACCAGTCGTTTTCGCGGATATCAAGCACCTTTCCCGTTTCAATATCCACAACTTTGTTGTGAGTAAGCATTTCGGGGCTTATATCAAACAACGGAACAACACGCTTTTTAACAGTATCAATCCATTCAAGCCTGTCCTTATTATCAACGCCGTCAATTCCGTTTATAATATCACCGCAGTTTCCGGGCATCGGCACAATACTGAACTTGCCCTTTATACCCCACTTTTCTATAACATCGCAAAAATCGTTTAAAAAGCTGTTGGGGTAGTAGCGTATAACCTCCCTTCCATCCTCGGTAAAACCGTTTTTATGATGGCAATAATATACCGAGATCACCGGTGAGGGATCGTCGATTCTGAGAGTTACTGGAATTTTCATTTTGTTACTCCTCCGTTTCAAGTTGCTTTAATAACAGTATAACACCGCAAAGCAAAAGTGTAAACAGCAAAATTGTTTTTTTGTTATTATTACAGAAAAATTGCCGTATGTGCGCTTGGTATTTATTTTCTGTACGCCGACGGTGAAACTCCGACGGATTTTTTAAAGGCATTTGAAAAGTAATATACATTATCAAATCCGCAGCGTTGTGCTATTTCCGAAATACCGTAAGTGGTGCTTACCAACAAATGCATTGCCCGTTTTATACGCTTGTCTGTGATATATCTGCCCACGGATGTGCCGAATTCACGGCGGAAACGAAAGTTAAGCGATGATGCATTTGTGCCCGCAGCACGGCATATGTCGGATATCAGAAGCTTTTCTTTAATGTGGTTTTCTATGTATTCTGCGGCACATGACACAACAGCATCGTGACAAATGCGCTTTTCCGTATAGGACTGAAATGGGCTTTGTTCAAAATGCATCTGAAAAAGTATATCCATAAGCAAATGCTCACGGTAACCTGCGGATAGGGGATCGTCATTTGTTATAAGCCGCTCCATGGCAGATATATCCGACAAAAAGCGTGGTTTATCCTTAAAATCCACCTTACCGCACGGTATTTCAAAGGAATACGGGCAAGTATTGTTGTAGGTGAATTTTACATATACAAACTCAATGGGATTAAGCACTTTGCGGCGAAAATGGATATAATCCGGCAATATAACACAGTCGCCTTGCTCCATTTTTTCTTCCGCTCCGTCAATTTCCATGGAAAAACTGCCCTTTTTAAGATAAAACAGCGCATGGCTTGGCTGATATCCGTCCACCATCTCAAACTGATCACGGCTGGTTATTTTGGATTCTATAATTTTAAAAGGAAATTGCATAAATATACACCATTTTATTGTTGTATTTTATAAATTTAATTTTAGCATATTGTATTTTAAATGTCAACAGTCAAAAGTATAATATATACAAAAGGAGTGGTTTTATGAAAAGTATTACACTTGATATACAAAAAGAATTTGATTATGACGTTGCCGTATGCGGAGGCGGCGTAAGCGGTTTTGCCGCCGCAGTGGCATCCGCAAGAAGCGGTGCAAAAACTGTTCTTATAGAATCCGGCGGTTATCTTGGCGGCACCGCCACAAAAGGCATGGTCGGACCTTTTATGACCTGCTACGATGCCAAAGGCGAAAACCGTATTATAAAAGGTCTTTTTGCTCAGCTTGTACAAAGACTGATAAATGAAAAAGGCGCAGTTGATCCTTCCGAATGTCCCGGAGGTGACAGCCACAGCGGTTACCGCATATCAGGCCACATTGGTATTACTCCATTTGATATTGAAGCACTTAAACGTGTAATGGAGCAGATGTGCCTTGAAGCAGGGGTAAAGCTGCTTTACCATACGACACTTATCGGATGCGAAAAATGCGGTAACAACATCACCGAAATATATGCCGCCACTTGCAACAGCATAATTTCCGTAAAAGCCAAAGTGTTTATCGATACCACAGGCAGCGCAACTCTTGCCCACAAAGCAGGTGCGCAAACTGTGCGCGGAAACGATGACGGCATAGTGCAAACGGCGTCCATGTTCTTTACAATTTCAGGCGTTGATAAGAAAGCTCTTGACAGCTATACCGCAACGCATACGGACATGCGTTCACGCTTTTTCATGGATATAATCGAAAAGGGGCAACAGGACGGCAGTTTCCCCTGCGGAACACAAAAGCTGCGCATTTTCGAAAACCCCGACGGAACCTGGACAGTAAATATGGCACAGATAGACGAACAGCTTAACGAGCTTGATGCGGAAGAAGTAACAAATGCCGAAATAGCTCAGCGCAAGCAGATAATGCAGATCATTGAATTCCTTCGCAAAAACATCATAGGTCTTGAAAACATTAAGCTTGTGGCATCCGCTTCGGATATCGGCATAAGAGAAAGCCGCCGCATGGTGGGCAAAACCGTATTCGGACTTGACGATATACAAAGCTCGCGAAAGTTTGATGACCGTATTGCCGTTTGCGCCAACTCCATTGACATTCATCAGAAAAAAGGTGTAAGCTACACAGCCCACAACAACGAAAATTATTATATTCCCCTTTCCTGCCTTATCTCCAACAGCGTGGACAATCTGCTTACCGCAGGCAAAAGCCTTTCGGCCGACAGATACGCCTTTGCCGCAGTGCGTGTAATGCCGCCTTGTATTGCCATGGGCGAGGCAGTAGGTATTACTGCAGCCTTTGCAGCTCAAAGGGGACTTAAAGCATCGGATGTGCCTTTTGAAGATGTGCAGAGTGAGCTTTTGAAAAACGGGGCTTATATTGGGTAACATACTTTCGTTGCAGCAATAAAAACATCCCTCTCTTGGCTTCGCGTCCCGGAAAAATAAAAAAATCCGATACCAAAAGGTATCGGATTTTTGTTGGTCTGAGTGGCGGGACACAGCTTGCTTCGCAATCTGCACTGCTCGGCGGCAAGCGCCTTCGCACCTTTTTGCTAAAAACAGCCGTTCAGGCTGTTTTCTTTACGCAAAAAGCCCTCTTAGGGTCCAAGTCCCTACAAAAAAATAAAAATAAAGACGCCCTGCGGACGTCTTTATTTTTATTGGTCTGAGTGGCGGGACTTGAACCCACGGCCTCTACCACCCCAAGGTAGCGCTCTACCACCTGAGCCACACCCAGATCGTTTCAACAAGAGATATTATAGCACTTAAAGAATGATTT
>JAZSGA010000007.1:0-2046 GCA_045532495.1 Eubacteriales bacterium
TGTTCACCGTGGATTTGACAACGATTCATCGCTTGATATACAACCCGAAAAATACGAATGTGGTGCTCCTTTTTCAGGTCACTTCCATGTTATCGAGGATGTATACGACGTAGTGGTCAACGGAAAAGAACCCATTATCAAACCCGAAGAAACCATAAACGTTGCAGGCATTATAGAAGCATTCTACAAATCTGCCGAGCTCGGACGCGAAGTTGCTTTTGATGAGTTGATATAATATAAAATAATTTACGGGATGTAAACCTGCGTTTACATCCCGCTTTTTTATCTTGTAACAAGAACTATTACCGCCGCTCCCAGAAGAATAACCGCAACCGGATACCGTACACTACTGCACAGCAGACTGTAAAAAAAGCAACATCGGAAAACTCTCTGTACGACAGCATTATAAGCGCGATACTTCCACATCCGAAAGATGCCACCTGAGAAGCATAAAACTGTCTTGTGCCAAAATTCAGACCCGACACATTTTTGGACAGTATGTTTACAACCATAACTACCGATGTCATAAATCGCCGCGAATTATCCTTCCCATGCGCTCGCTAAGTACGGTTCGGGTATCATCGTCAACAAGGCTGAAGCGATTTCCGTCATTGGGAGTGCTCAGATAGTTCCATACACAATATGGTGCATCCATTTCTTTCAGTATCTTTATAATATCATGCATCCAGTTTTCGCGGTATTCAATGTTGCAATGACGGATTGTACCGAATTCGCCGCACCACAGTATCTTATCGGGATTCCTTTCAATAAAACGTTTTGCAGGCTCCATGTAAGTGCGTAGATATTCTATATCCATGCGGCTTATGTCGTTGTATGCATTGTTATTGCCCAAAAGTTTGATTCTTTTGGGGCGTACTTGTAATTGTAACTACTTTATTTGTTTTCGGGAACGATGGGATAAAGCTGTATCATGTTTCCGCCGTCAATAGTAAGTTCGGCACCTGTGGCGTTTTTGGAAAGATCGCTGCCAAAATAATATGCCGCATTGGCAATATCTTCAAAATCCGCAATATCGCCAAGAGGAGTATAATTGGAAAGCGCATTGCGGCAATCGTTATAATTGTTCTGCCAGCGGTCGGTCTTTATCATACCCGGAAGCACAGCGTTTACTCGGATGTTATACTTGCCGAGATCCATGGCAAGAGCACGAACAAGGCCCAACGCGCCGCTTTTTGATGCAACATAGCTTATTCTGTCGGGGATAGCACGGTATGCAGTGTTGGAGTTAATAAATACTATCGATCCTTTTCCCTTTTTCATCATCTGCTTTGCTGCTTCGCGGCAGAGCATAAAATTCCAGCCTATGTTTGTATTGATAACATCCATGAATTCTTCCATGGAAACTGTTAAAAACTGCTGACGTATTCCAAGATTTGCCGCACAAAGCACAAGGCAATCAAGCTGATAACCCATTCCCTCTATATCGGCAAAAATACGTTTTACGTCTTCCTCGTCAAACACTTTTGTTTCGTAGCCCTTGGAAAAAACTCCGTATTTTTCAGCAATCGCGGCAGCAACCTCGTTTGCCTTTTCGCCGTTTCTGCTGCCCACAAAAACATCATAACCCTCGGATGCAAATTTTTCAACTATTCCAAGACCGGTATTGGCAGTGCCACCGGTAACAAATACACACTTATTCATTTTTTAAAACCTCCTGTCTGATCCTCTCGGCAAATTCAACATCGTAACACTATATTATCAGATGATTTAATTTTTAATCAAAAATAAAACTTTGTTTTCGCCGGTCTTATATCCGTAAGAGCGCCGGTATAATGCCTTAAAGTATGAACGCTGTAAGGGTGCTCAAGGCATGCTTCTTCGTTTATTTCAATGCCAAGGCCGGGTTTATCGGGAATTGTCATGTAGCCGTCGGCATATTCGAGGCTTTCGTTTGTCACATCGCTGCGCCATTCCACATCGGAATACATTATTTCAAGTATCTCAAAGTTGGGGCAAGTGGCTGCCAGCTGCAGTGTGGCAGCGTTTGCCACGGGGCCGGAAGGATTGTGAGGAGCAAACGGAATA
>JAZSGA010000236.1:0-14188 GCA_045532495.1 Eubacteriales bacterium
TGTAGATATTCTTGCTCTTACCACCAACGAAAAAACCTGCCGCAAGCTGGCGCTTTCGTGGGGTGTAAAGCCGGTACTTATTGAACAGTACGAATCGCTGGATGTGCTGTTTTATACCGCAAAATGTACTGCAAAAAATGACATGTCGCTCAAAAAAGGCGATAAGATAATCATCACCGGCGGTATGACAAACGGGGTTTCCGGAAACACAAACCTTTTAAAAATCGAAACAGTATAAATAAGGTACATAAATAAAAAATGCCGCCCATCTGCACCACATTATTAATGAAGAAATAGGCAGGCACAAGATTTCGGCAGAGAACTTGTATTCTCTGCCGATTTGTGATATGATGGGGATAATGAAAAAGCCTCTCCCTTCGGGAGAGGTGGCGGCATAGCCGACGGAGAGGGCAAAATGGAGCAAGTGCAATTAAAGAAAAATAATAAGTTGCTGGATGTCGCAAGAATTTTGCGTCGTAATATGACTCGGCATGAAAAGCATTTATGGTATGATTTTTTGCGATATTACCCTGTAAAGATGTACAAGCAACGGATCATAGATAATTTTATCGCGGACTTTTATTGTCATAGTGCTCGTCTTGTGATAGAGATTGACGGGTCACAGCACTACACGAATTCAGGCAAAGCACACGACGCGGCAAGAACTGAAATTCTAGAAAGATACGGAATTTATGTTTTGCGTTTTTCTAATAAAGACATAGATGAAAATTTTGACGGCGTTTGCCGAATGATCGATAGAGTGATAAATGAGAGAATAGAAAACTTGCCGTAAACCACCCTCTCACCCGCTATTGCGTGAGCTCTCCCAAGGGGAGAGCCTCGGTATGTGCGCAAACTTATGGGCATGGGTTTTTCTCGATATATGGAGTTTTTGTTATAAACATACAACAACCCCCGGCGGATTTTTAAATCTGTCGGGGGTTACTTTTTTGTTTACAGCGGAGCAATTGTTAAACATCTGTTTATAATTTCTCCGTTAATTTTGCATGCCTTCGGGCGGCATTTTTTATGTTATAAATTACTGATCCTTTGATTTGTTGAGAATAAGGTTTGCAATAACGCCGAGGATAAGAGCGCATGCAATGGATGTGAGGGTAACGGGGCCGATGTTGATTGTAAGACCGCCGATACCTGCAATAAGGATAACGGATACAACAAACAGATTCTTGTTCTGTTCAAGGTCAACTGTCTTTATCATTTTAAGACCGGAAACTGCGATAAATCCGTAAAGAGCCATGCACACACCGCCCATTACGCAGGGAGGAATGGAATCTACAAATACAACGAAGGGTCTGAGGAAGGAAATAAGCATTGCACCGATAGCCGCTGTTATAATGGTAACAACAGAAGCATTACCTGTGATGGCAACACATCCAACGGATTCGCCATATGTGGTATTGGGGCATCCGCCAAAGATTGCACCAACCATGGAGCCTATACCGTCACCAAGGAGAGTTCTGGAAAGGCCGGGATCACGGAGAAGATCCTTTTCGATGATTGTGGAAATGTTTTTGTGGTCTGCAATGTGTTCGGCAAAAACAACGAACGCAACGGGAATGTATGCTACTGCGAGTGTTGCAATGTATGTACCGTCAAGCTGTGCAAAGCCTTCTTTCGCCATTACGATTGTAAAATCGGGCAATGTGAAGAATGTATTTGCTGTGATGCCGCCTTCAACGAGGGAAGCAAAATAGCCAAGGTTTATAACCTTGATGGCGTCGATGCCTGCCGCATTACCGATAAGAGTAAGAACAAGAGCTACTGCGTAGCCTGCAAGGATACCCATGATAAAGGGAATAAGGCGGATCATTTTTTTGCCGTATGTTGCGCATGCCATGGTAACGAAAAGTGTAACCAGACCGCAAAGAATAGCAATAAGAGGATGAGCAACAACTTCGCCTGCCGCATTTGTAACTTCGCCTTTAACAAGATCGCCTATCGCATTTCCTGCCAGCGAAAGACCGATAATTGCAACTGTGGGGCCGATAACAACTGCGGGCATAAGCTTGTCGATCCAGCCAACACCTACAAATTTAACAACAAGGGCAATTACTACATAAACAAGACCTGCAAAGATCGCACCGATTATAAGACCTGCATGGCCTGCTGCGGTGGAAACCGCACCTGCAAATGCTGCAGCCATAGATCCGAGAAAAGCAAAGGATGAGCCAAGAAAAACAGGGCTTCTTTTTTGTGTAAATAAAACATAAACCAATGTACCCATGCCGGCACCAAAAAGTGCTGCCGCAGGGCTCATTCCGTTACCGATAATAACGGGAACAACAAGGGTTGCCGCCATTATGGCAAGCAGCTGCTGGATGGCAAAAACGATCAGTCTGCCAAATTTCGGTTTGTCTTCAACGCCGTAAATAAGTTTCATTCTGCGTCCTCCAAATATGTTGAAATTTACGGATTTTACTCCGCAACAAGTATATCATAAATTTGCCGTTTTGTAAAGCGTTTTGTCGAAAATAGTATTTTTTTTCGAAAGACATTTTTGCGTATTATATAAAATGCACAATAGATATATGCAAATGCTATCGTAACAAAAAAATACCCCCGATGCACATTTTGTTGTGCATCGGGGGTAGGGTTAATTATTCAGCTAAAAGAAGCTCACGCATTTCTTCGAGGCTTTCCTGGTAAGAGGAGAGGCTGGAAGCGTAGCTGGAAGCGTATGTGTTGCTCTTGTTCTGAACCATACCGATAATGCTGGGAGAATAGGTGTGGTAGAGGAAACGAGCATTGTTCTTGATGATAGGAAGCATATCTTCGGATTCAACGTCACGTGTGCTCTTAACGGTAAGAACTGTGTCGAAGTAAAGGGGAGTAACTTCCTTTGCGCTCTGGTAAGCCATTTCTTCAAGAACAGCACCTGTCATTTCGATGTTAGCGTTTGTAACAGGGATGTATGTAAGAGCTGTCATGTTGGAAGAACGGTTCTGGTATTCGGAGTTTTCATCCCACTTAGGATAAGGAAGAATACCGAATTCGAATTCAACGTCGGAAAGACCTGTGATACCGCCGAGGAATGTATCTCTGAACATGGAGCGGCCTTCGGTAAACATGGAGATCTGGAGGCCGTAATCGTTGGATTCAGCCCAAGCCTTCTGACCGTCAACAAAGAGGTTAACGATGCGGTCGTAAATAGCGTGTGCTTCGTCAACGTTCTGGTTGAGGATAGGCATGTTGTCAGCATCCTTTTCGAGAGGAGAATAGCCGGAGGAAACAAGAAGAGCATAAGCAAGCTCATAAATCCAACCGGAAAGACCCCACTGGTCATCAGCAGCAGTCATAAGACCGTCACCGTTAAGGTCATCGGAGCCCTGAGCAACGAGTGCTTCGAACTTATCCCATGTCCATGTGCCGTCAAGAACGTCCTGGTAAGGATATTCAAGGCCGAGGTTATCAAAGATGTCCTTGTTGAAAACAAGGCAGTCGATGGAGTCGATGTAAAGTGCGTAGTCACCTGTCATAACGTAAACTTTATCGCCGAAGCAAAGTTCGTCACGAACACCCTGGTGCCACCATTCATCATCAAGGTTGATGTAAGGAATAGTGTTCCAGTCTACAAAGTACTTTTCAAGGATCATCTGAGGCATACCGGTATGCTGAACGTGTGTGAAAGCATGGTATGTATCATCGTTTGCTTCGATAAGAGAACGGAAGTAAGCTGCAGCTTCCTGCTGAGCTCCGCCTGTTCCGCCGTAACCGCCCTTAACGATGTTCATTTCAACACCGAAATGTTCACCAACAAGGTTGTTTCTGCGGTAAACTGCATCGTTTACGAGGTCGGATGTTTCTTCTTCAGCGTAGATCTTTCCACCGGAGCTACCGATGAGAAGGCTGAAGGTTTCACCGTCAAACTTAACACCTTCGGGGATGTTAGGGCTGAACTGTGTTGCAAGTCTGTCAACTTCTTCGGGGTCGTTTGCTTCTTCGCCGGATTCTTCGCCTGCTTCGGCGCCTGTTTCGGTCTGTTCTGTGTCGGGACCTGTTGTGTCACCGCCGCAGGAAGCGAAAAGGGAAACTGTGGGAACCACAGCAACAAGAAGAGCTGCGAGAAGCACTTTTGTTTTGATCATAAAAAATTCCTCCTGAAATTTTACTGCCATATGGCAGAGTTGTTTTGCTGATGCGCTGTAAACTGCCAACGCATACAGATACAAATCTATTATACACAAAAAACGCCATAAAATCAACAGTGTTTTGGTTTCGGACGTTTTTTTCTACTTTATCTCCAAACCTTTCTTTATTTTTTTGTCAATAATACATAAACAAAGACCGCATATTTCTATGCGGTCTGAAGGTGAAAAAATATGTACTTAAGGTCTGTAAATACCGGACCAGCCTTCTTCGTCTTCCTCGTATTCAATATCGGGGAGTGTTTCGGAAGAGTTGCCGCCGTTGTTGCCTTCAACAACCCAGAATATATCTCCTGTGCTGTTGTTTTTGTTGCCGGAATCTGTTGTTTCCTTGTTATCTTCGGGAGCTTCGGCTTTGGGACGGTTGTCAACCGTGTTTTTAATTCTTGCTGCAGTGCTTATTTCCACATTTTCACAACTTTCACATATAATAAGTATACCGTCTATGGTAGCATTGGACAGTACAGAAACGTCCGAGCTGCGTATAACAATGTTTCCGCGGTATGTACCAGTAAGGGTTTTGGGGCTGTCGATATAGGTTTTTACCATGTTGTACATTATCTGAGCGAATTCCGCACGGGTAATGTTGCTTTTGGGGTTGAGTCTTCCGTTTGAACCGTTTACATAGCCGTTAGAAACAAGTGCGGCGGTAAAGCCGGTTGCCCAGGAGGATATATCGCCTTTATCGGTGAACTTGTCAAGCACGGAAGCATCGCCGTTTTCAAGCTTGAAAGCGCGGGCAAGAACTGTAAATACCTGTTCGCGGGTTATGTTGTTTTCGGGGGTAAGAAGTCCTGAGCCGTCACCTGCAAAAACGCCCATGGCAACAGCTTTCTGCATGTATTCGTAATACCAAGCGCTTGCGGGAACATCGGTAAAGCCGTCAAGGGGAGCTTTGGAGGTTGCTCCGAAAGCACGGGAGATGATGGTTGCCATCTGAGCTCTTGTGAGGTTATCGGCAGGAAGGATCTTGCCGTCGGAGCCTGTAAGCAATCCGTTATCTACAGCTGCGGTAAGAGCTGTTGTGGACCAGTCATTTGGCATATCGGAAAAATCGCTGACATTTGCGGCACTTGCGGTAAACACGGTTGATGCAATAAGCAGTCCGCCTAAAACAAAAGAAAGTATCTTTTTCATTTGCGTATCCTTTCTATTATAGAAATGTGTTATAATTACTTAATTTATATTATAACATTATTTTTCACAAAAGTACATAGGTATTTTATGATTTTTTTGAAAATTTCATGTAATTTTACATAATATTTATGCTTTGATACAGAAAAACTATCTGCAATTCCAATTTTCCGATGCCAATGCATGTGTGATTGAAAAAATAAGTGGCTGTATCGTTCTGATACAGCCACTTGGTAGTTTACCACTGTATTGCGTAGAAGAAAACGCTTATAAAGTGAAGCACACTTGCCGCCACCACAAAGATGTGGAAAATAGAGTGCATATACTTTTTGTGCTCGCCGCGTTTGGACAAGCCGTAAAGCACGGCGCCGACGGTATAAGCTATGCCGCCTGCCAGAAGGTATATAAAACCGGGTACGGTAATGGAGGCAATAAGCGGTTTAACGGTCAGTATTGCGGTCCACCCCAATGCCACATAGCAAATAAGCGAAAACTTTTTAAAGCTTTTAAGGTCAATGGCATTAAGCACGATGCCTATAACAGCAACGCCCCATACCACGCCGAAAAGCACCCAGCCTGTGACCGGCGAGATGCGGCGTATGGCTGCAAGAGAATAAGGAGTATATGTTCCTGCAATAAGTATGAATATGGTGCAGTGATCCAAAATCTGCATAACTTTTTTTGATGTATCTGTTTTTAAACCGTGGTAAATGCTTGACATGGTAAACAGCAATATTATCGAAAAACCGTAAATAAAAGACGATACTATGCTGTAAGGATCTCCGCCTATAAAGGAAAACACAACGCAAAGCGCCGTTGCGGCAATACCAAGAGCCCCTCCCACAATGTGAGTTACCATGTTGAAAATTTCTTCTCCGGGGGTATATGACGGCAGTGTTCTGTCGGCAAGTTTTGTTCTTTTGATCAGCAAATCAAACATCTCCTTTTCTTTTTGTCATGCAAGATCAAATTCTCGTTCTATGCATATGCGTGCCATGCTTAGGGTTTCATCTATGCCGGTCATGTAACCGGAATTTATCATAAGTGCCGCACCGTATATAAAAGAGCGTACGGCATAGGTTTTGCGTATGCGGTCGGCATCGTTCATGCCACATTCCTTGCAGTAACGTGTTATAAGTTCGGTGGTAACTTCGCTTATGCGTGCCTTTTCCTGCTTTTGCTCGTCCGTCATGGTACGGTCATTCATGGTAAGTATGGACTGGAATTCGGGATTTTCGTACAAAAAGCGGATGTAGCTTAAGCTTATTTCGGTAAGCAGCGTGCGCGGATCGTTTCCGGAGCACGCAAGTATTTCGTTTTGCCTTGCATACCATTTTTCGTTAACATGGCGCAGAACTTCAAGTATGAGTGCGTTTTTATCCTTGAAATGTCGGTAAGGCGCACCGCTGGTAGTGCCGCAGCGTGCGGCAACACGGCGTATGGAAAAATCGGCAATGCCGTGTTCCTGCAGCTCGGATATGGCGGCGATTATAAAACGCTCTTTGGTGGCTTTGTTGGGAGTTCTCATGATTACTGCTGTTCCTCCGCCATGTTTTCGGGGGCATTGCGTTTTATTTTTTTGGTGGTTGTTTTCTGGAATTCGTTTTCGCGGATAATGATCTTTTTAATAGCCTTGTATGAAATGTTGGCAGCGTTTACCTTTTCCACAATCGATGTGATAAGCTCTTTCATGGCTGTGCGGTATGCTTCGGGATTATCGTCACGTTTTATGCCGAGTTTCTTTTCCACCTCGTCCTTGTCGGGGAATATGGCGGCTGTTACGATGGGAGAATCGGATTCGCCTGTGGCAAATACCATACATTCCTTTATGCAGTTATTCAGCGAAAGCTTATATTCAAGCTCTTCGGGAAATATTTTTTTGCCGTTTTTGGCAACTATCATGCTTTTTAATCTGCCGACAATGGTAACCGCGCCGTTTTTTTCAAGTTTTGCAAGGTCGCCTGTACGGAACCAGCCGTCCTGTAAAACATCTGCAGTTTCTTCGGGCATTTTGTAGTAGCCAAGCATTACGTTTTTACCCTTTACGGCAAGTTCGCCTTTTCCGGTTTCATCGGGATCGATTATCTTTACGGAAATATCCGCAGGGGGATATCCGTTATCGTAAGGAGAACGGTAAAAATCACTGTGCATAAGGCTTATGGGAGAGGTTTCGGTAAGACCGTAGCCGATATATACTTTGATACCAAAGCTTTCGTAAGCCTTGAACACTTCGGGCGAAAGGGGGGCGGCGCCGCAAAGAATAAGACGGACTCTGCCGCCAAAGGCCTGGTTTACTGTTTTGAACAGCATGCGGCGGGCATCGCTTCCTTCCGGCAGGGTTTTTGCTGCTGCCTTTTGCATGGCAAGCACAGCCTTGCCGCCGGGGATTGCGTTGTATTTTTCATTTATGAGCTTCAAAAAAGATTCCAGCATCATGGGCACGGCAATAAATACCGTGGGCCTGAAGGTTTGCAGGTCGCTTTTGAGTTTGCGCAATGATTCGTTGTAGGCGATGGAAGCACCGGCATATATGAATCCCAAAAAGCTTGTGGTACATTCGTAGGTGTGGTGAAGCGGAAGAACGGAAAGTGTTCTGTCTTCGGGGTACAGCTTTACATATTTAAGCACGCTTGTTATATCGGAGCATATGTTTCTTTGTGAAAGCATAACACCTTTTGCCACACCCGTTGTGCCGGATGTGTAAATGAGGATGCCCATGGCGTTGGGATCGATCTTATGATCGGCGTAGGTGGTGTTACCTTCCTCAAGAAGCTTGTTGCCCTCGGATATATATTGAGGAATGTTTTTCATATATAATTTTTTGCAGAAGTCGGTGCCCGCAAATTTTTCTTCAAGTTCGGGAGATACCATAACAGCGGTGGTTTCGGAATCGCGCAGGATGTATTCGGCATCTTCAATGGGCAGGTCTTTATCCAGCGGAACAATAACACCGCAGCCCGCCGTTACTGCAAGATAAGTGAGCGCCCAACGGTAGGAGTTTTTGCCGGTTACGGATATTCTTTTTCCCGAAAAACCGTTGGCATTGAGATAAGTTGCAAGGGCACGGATATCTTTTATAAACTGACCGTAGGTTACGGTTTCGATAATATCGTTTTCACTGTAGGTAAAAGCAATATTGTCGGTGTAAAGCTCACAGCTTGATTCCACAAGCTCGCGCAGGGTAATAACTTCGCGTACAGAATAAACGTAATCGGGTCTGAATTTCATAATGTGACTCCTTTTCGGGGCTAAAATGTAAACACTTTTCACTTTATAATTATAACATACACTGCCTGAATTGTCAATCTGATGTATTGATAACTTGATTTAATTTTTCCCATATCCGCAAGAGCGATTCACTGTATGAGCAAAAAAAGGAGAAAACCGTTGCGGTTTTCTCCTCAAATAATTATTTTTTATAAACCTCGGAACTGCATTTTTGTATTTCAAAGCTTCCCGGTGAGCATCCTTCGATGCGCTTGAATGTGCGTATAAAGTTTGCATAATCGTTAAATCCCGATAAAACGCAGGTTTCCTTGACGGAATATCCAAGGTACAAAAGCTTTTTGGCTTCGGCAATTTTGCGCAGTATTATATAATTGTTAAGTGTTATACCGGTTTCTGCTTTAAAAACTTTGTTAAGGTAATCCTCGTTGACATAAAGGCTTGATGCAATGCCGAGCACGGATATTTTTCTGAAGTTTTTTTCGATATATCCCAAAGCCTTGTCCGACCAACTTTCCGGCTCGGCGCTTTTTTCTGCGATGTCGGAGGAGTTGCTGAATTCAGCATGGGCAAAGGCAAGGATTTCAAACAGCTTGGAATACAGAAGAAGCTCGTTGCGGGTGTCTTCGATGCGGTCATATTCACGGATGTGCATCATGAATTTTTCGTGCTTGTTTGGAGAAAGTGTTACTTTGCGTGGGTATTTTGTACCCACCTCATCCAGCCACGAAAGACAGCTGTTCATCTGGGGCATTGAGTTTACCGATGCGATTATCTCATCATCAATATGTATAACGCATCGTTCGTAGGGTTTGTTTTTTTCTGCCACCACTTTGTGAATATGGGTTTTGGGGATCACAAAAAGATCGCAGGGACCACATTCATAAAATTCATTTTCAATAAAGAAGCTTTTTCCGCCGTTTATGTTGTAATAAATTTCGTAATGATAGTGCAGATGCGGAACTGTTATAAACTGGTTAATGTCAATGCTGTGCAGTACCGAAACCGCAAGCTTGTTATCGCGGAAGATCTCTTTTTTTTCGTTTATCATTTCAAATCTCCGATTATTGCACCGAGTGCATAAAATACTTTTTGATTATAGCAATAAAATGCGTTAAAGTCAAGCTATATTGCATTAAAAAGTCGGATTATGACAGCTAAAAATGACATATTAACATTAAAAAACTGTCATTTTAAAATAAAAATGACGGCAAAGCATTACTTTGCCGTCGCAAACGTTAAATTATCAGTTTTCAAATGCCGCATAAATTGTGCGGATGGACTGTTCAAAATCGTCGTTGTTTACGCCGATGATGATGTTAAGCTCGCTGGAGCCCTGGTCGATCATGCGGATGTTGATGTTTGCTTCTGCCAGAGCGGTAAATATTTTTGCCGCTGTACCGCGCATATTTTTCATACCGTGACCTGCCACAGCCACAAGAGCAATGCCGGACTCCACATCGATGGAATCTGCGTTTGTTGCCTCAAAAAGATCGGAAATGATGGTGTTTTTATCTTTTGTAAATGCCTGATCGTTAACCACCACAGACATGGTATCGATGCCCGAAGGAAGATGTTCAAAGCAAACGTTGTGGTGTTCAAGAACTTCAAGCACACGTCTGCCAAAGCCCACTTCTTCGTTCATTCTGTCCTTTTCAAGAGAGATAACGGAAAAGTTCTTTTTGCCGGCGATACCTGTAATAACGTTGGAGTTTTCTTCATCGCCGGGCACGGTGGAAACGCTGGCAACAATCATGGTGCCGCAATCTTCGGGTTTGTTGGTGTTGCGGATATTGATGGGAATACCTGCGGATTTGACGGGGAAAATGGCATCCTCATGAAGCACAGTTGCGCCCATGTAAGAAAGCTCGCGCAGCTCGCGGTAGGTGATAATTCCAATGGGGCGGGGGTTGTTTACGATTCTGGGATCGGCACACAAAAAGCCCGAAACGTCTGTCCAGTTTTCGTAAAGATCCGCACGTGCGGCTTTTGCCACAATGGCACCGGTTATATCCGAACCGCCTCGGGAAAAGGTTTTTATGGTATCATTGGCAGAAATGCCGTAGAAGCCGGGGATTACCGCACGTTCAACTCCTTTTAATCTTTCGGAAAGAACGTAATCGGTGTGATCGGCGGCGTATTTGCCAGCCTCGTCAAAGAATATAACCTCTGCCGCATCAATAAAGGTGTAGCCAAGGTATTCTGCAAGGATCTTGCCGTTGAGGTATTCGCCGCGGCTGGCAGCGTAATCACGTCCCACCTTTGCACGCATGGCAGATTTGATTTCGATAAAATCCGCTTCCAGCGAAAGGTCAAGCGAAAGTGCAGCTATAATATCGTTGTAGCGCTTTTCGATAAGAGCGAATTCTTCATCAAACTTTTCGCCGTGCTTTGCCAGATCATAGCAGCGGTAAAGCATGTCGGTAATCTTTATATCATCCGAAAAACGCTTGCCGGGTGCGGAAGGTACGATGTATCTTCTGTCGGGATCGGCATTTATAATTGCTTTAACTTTTTTGAACTGATTTTCATCGGCCAGCGAGCTGCCGCCGAATTTTGCTACTTTTATTCCCATAGTGTTCTCCTGATATATAATATAGTATAATAAACTGTAAAAAAACAACATATTTCGCTATTATCCATAACGAGTATAGTTTATCAAAATCTTTTGCCTTTGTCAAGACTATGCCGTGCTGTAATTTGGTTTTATAATTGCCTGAAAAGCAACTTTTTCACCCGTTTTACGGGAAATTGACAATTTTTTTGCAAAATTAACATTTCATTAATCAATTAAGCTGTTTGTTGATGTAGGATATTGATGAATGTGAAAACTTCATTCTTAATTATAAATTTTATCATTCGGAGGCATTTATCATGGCCGCTACAAAGGACAGCAATCTTTACAAATTCGAATCCAACCAGGAAGTAAAGGAAATCGACACTTCCAAAAAAGTAAGAGTGGGTATTATCGGCACCGGCTGGATAGCAGGTTCCCACATCGAAGGCTATAAAAAACAGCCCGACGTTGAAGTTGTGGCATTGGCGGATCTTATTCCCGGCAAGGCCGAAAAATTCAAGAAAACATATGGCGTTGAAGGCGCTACCTGCTACGAAGGCGAAAACGCTCACCTTAAAATGATTGAAGCCGAAAAGCTTGATGCGGTAAGCGTTTGTACATACAACCGCGCTCATACCGTGTGCACCGTTGATGCGCTCAAACACGGCCTTGATGTTATGCTTGAAAAGCCCATGTGCGTAACCATGGAAGAAGCAATAGAAATCCGCAAAACCGAAAAGGAAACAGGCAAGTTTGTATCCGTCGGATTCCAGCCCAGATACGATCCCAGACTTGTTCAGCTTAAGGAAATCGTAGATTCCGGCGTGCTCGGTAAGATTTATTATATCCAGACCGGTGCAGGACGCCGCCATGGTATCCCCACACCCTTCGGTACAACCTTTATTGAAGATAAAACAGCAGGTCTTGGCGCATTGGCTGATATCGGCTGCTATTCTCTTGACCTTGTGCTTAATGCAGTGGGTTATCCCAAGCCGCTTACAGTATCGGGTCACAAGTGCGATTATTTCGGCAAAAAGCCCGGTTATTATAAAAACCCCGATCACCCCGAATATGCAGATCTTTTCTCGGTGGATGATTTTGCATCCGCTTACATCCGTCTTGAAGATGACATTATCCTCGATTTCCGTATTGCATGGGCAATGCATATGGATACCATGGGTGACCACATAATCCTCGGTACCGAGGCAGGCGTAAGAATTCCTGCCGATGGAAGCGAGCTTATCGTTTACAGCGATATGGGCAGCAACCGTGTAAAGACAGTTATTCCCAAGGCTCCCGATGTTCCTTATACTCCTTTTGAAGGCAAGCTCCGTGCATTTATCGATGCTGTTAAAACAGGCGGACCGGCTCCTATTCCCACATCCGAAATCATTTACAACCAGGCAATTATTTCGGGTATTGCAGAATCCTGCAAACAGGGCAAGGAAATTGTTATCGATATTCCCGAAATATAATTGCTTAACGCATATTTTACACAGGACAGAATTTTTCTGCCCTGTTTTGCTTTGTTGCGGCATTTTTGCGGTTGACAAAAGTATTTTTGTGTGCTATACTGTTATATAATATGTAATAATGCCATGATGGGAAAATAACGAAAACGATGCCGACAGAAAGCAGCCGGATGATGAGAGGCGCAGGCTTTAATTTTCGCACAATACATCCCGGAGCACCGTACCGAAAGCTTTTGCCTGTAGGCTGCGGCGTTTTGCACACGTTACAGTGCGTAAAAGTCAGATGCTTTTACCGAGGCAAAGCACAGCTTTGCGAATTAAGGTGGTAACACGGTTTTATCCGTCCTTAGGTTTGTCCGGGACGGTTTTTTTATTTTAGTAAATTATCCGCAGGAGGAATATAAAATGACAATTTATGAAGAGCTTAAAGCCCGCGGCCTTATTGCTCAGGTTACAAACGAGGATGAGATCCGAGATCTTATAAACCAGGGCAAGGCTACTTTCTATATCGGCTTTGACTGTACAGCCGACAGCCTTACCGCAGGTCACTTTATGGCGCTTACCCTTATGAAGCGTCTGCAGATGGCAGGCAACAAGCCCATCGCACTTATTGGCGGAGGCACCACCATGATCGGTGACCCTTCCGGCCGTACCGATATGCGTAAAATGCTTACCAAAGAGGATATCGATCACAACGCCGAATGTTTTAAACGTCAGATGGAAAAATTCATCGATTTCGGTGAAGGCAAGGCGATGATGATAAACAACGCCGATTGGCTGCTGGATCTCAACTATGTTGAACTTTTGCGTGAGGTTGGTGCATGCTTCTCGGTAAACAACATGCTTCGTGCCGAATGTTACAAGCAAAGAATGGAAAAGGGCCTTTCCTTCCTTGAATTCAACTACATGATCATGCAGTCCTACGACTTCTATCATCTCTACCGCACATACGGCTGCAATATGCAGTTTGGCGGCGATGACCAGTGGTCCAACATGCTTGGCGGTACAGAACTTATCCGCCGCAAGCTTGGCAAGGATGCCCATGCCATGACAATAACTCTTCTCACCGATTCCCAGGGCAAAAAGATGGGTAAAACCGCAGGTAACGCTGTTTGGCTTGATCCCAACAAAACCAGCCCTTACGATTTCTACCAGTACTGGAGAAACGTTGGAGATGCCGATGTTCTTAAGTGCATCCGCATGCTCACATTCCTCCCCATCGAACAGATCGAAGAAATGGCAGACTGGGAAGGCGCAAAGCTTAACGAAGCTAAAGATATTCTTGCATATGAGCTTACAAACCTTGTACACGGCGAAGAAGAAGCCACAAAGGCACGCGAAGCATCAAAGGCTTTGTTCTCCGGTGCAGGAAGCCTTGAAAATATGCCCACAGCGGAAATTTCCTCCGATGAGCTTATCAACGGAACCATCACTATTGTAAACATCCTTTCAAAGGCAAAGCTTGTTCCCTCAAATTCCGAGGGCAGACGTGCCGTTGAGCAGGGCGGTGTAACCGTTAACGGCGAAAAGGTTACCGATGTTAAAAAGGCTTATACTCCCGATGAGATCAACTCCGCTGATTTTATCGTAAGACGCGGTAAAAAGAGCTACGCAAAGATAGTTATAAAATAATA
>JAZSGA010000120.1:0-4430 GCA_045532495.1 Eubacteriales bacterium
GACGGCGCAACAGTTACCGCTCCCACAGTTGATGAAACCGCAAGAACACTTGTAGGCTGGTTTGACACAGCAACAGACAGCGAGTTTGATTTCACAACAGCAATTTACAAGGATTACACCCTTGAAGCAAGATTCACAGTAGACATAAAGTTCGTACTTGAAGAAGGCAGCACAACAGAGGTGGCTGCTACTCAGACAATCGCTTACAACACAACAGCCCCAGTTCCTGCAGATCCCACCAACGGAACAATGGTATTCGGTGGCTGGTTCTACCGTGATGCTGAAGATGCAGAACATGAATTCAACGCAACAGTAGTATTCACAGCACATACCACCGTATATGCAAAGTGGAATTATACAGTTGTATTTATCGAAGCTTCCAACCCCAGCTATGAGATCCACACAGTAAACGTTCTTTCCAACGAAAAAGTAGATCCCAAGGAATTTGCTATCGATTACAATACAACCGGCGGTACAGCTTATCAGGCTGTTATTGAAAAGTTTAAGCTTGGCTACCTTGCCAATGATACAACTATCGTTAGCGGTTACGAATCACTTCCCAAGGGAGCAGTTCAGGACGAAATAGCAGGTAACTGGTATTACCTTACCGATGATTATGTTCTTGAAGTGTTTGACGAAAACGTAGAAGTTAACAAGAATATGGAAGTTTACTACGGCTTCAAGGGCATTGAAATGCGAGTAACTCTCGAATCCGTGCTTCCTTCCGCAGGTTATATGACATTCGGCGGCATGTTCTACGATGATGAAAGACGCGCTGCTCAGACTGCACTTGATGCACTTTATGCAAACAAGGATAACGCAAGTCTTGATATCGTCCAGAAACAGATCAACGATAAGCTTCCCAAAATAAAGGCTTCTGCAAATGTTTCTGGAATGCATATTGATTATGCACCCATCAAAACCGCAGTTAGCGGCAGCGAAACCGAATATCAGATCATGAACGCTGTTATCGATTACAAGCTCATCGATCTGCTCGGCGAATCCACCGTCAGAGAGTTTACTCATGATGCGGTTGAAGATCTTATCAAGAGCGACAACGCTTTGGTAATTTCCGCAATCGATACAGTTCTTACTACATTTGCAACAGATAACGATGCTCTTGCGCACTTTGACGACTACGTAATGGCTCCCGGTCATGAGGATTACAAGGCAGAGCTCCGCAAGGAACTTGAAGTTGAATTCAAGAAGCAGTACAAGAATCTTACCGGTGTTGATCCTGCCGACCAGGTTGTTAAGGATGAAGTAGATAAGATCATGAACGACACTACCAAGCGCCGTGATCTTATCCGCGAAGTTTGCAACGATTCAGATGTAAGACTTGAGCTTGCAGGAGATATCGATGCTCTTATTATCAGCCACATCGGTGATGATTCTGTCGATCACGGTTTTGTAGATGAAGTTGTAAACGTTGCTCTTGAAGTTTACGATCCTTTCATCGAAGAATTCATCGACAGCCTTAAGAACAAGAAAACTTTCTATTACAACAAGGAACGTCAGTTTATAGTTTATGCTTTGGATAAGAAGCTTGCTTCTACCACATACGAAGAAATCAAAGCAAAGCTGCCCTCGGTAATCACCAAGGTGCTTGACGAAGCTGTAATGAAGGATATCTTCGATGAAACACTGGCGGCATACCGAGCAGAAGTTGCAGTGGCAATTAATGCTCTTAACAGCAACCCCGATACAGCAGAGGGTTATGTAAGCTGCTTTGCTAAGGTTATTGTTAACCCCATCGATGATGTTGTTATCCCCACCTACAATAACTACTGGCCTAAGCTTGTTGGTAAGGCAAGCGGAAACGCACTTTACGATGCTAACCCCTACATCAAGATGATCGAAACAGAGCTTGTTCATTATGACAAACTGATTTCAACCGCCACAGCGCCTCTTGATGGCTCCAGCGGATACAAGATCAAATCTGTGGATGAATACTACGATTTCCTGTACGATCTTGCAGTTCTCACCTATGATGCGGCTGACTGGTTTACCGATCCCGCACTTAACGGCGGCACTGTTGACGAAGCTATGATCGACAGCGCACTTGAGCTTGCTGTTGAAAGAATAGGCGGATATTACGATAAGCTTATTGCCAAGGTTTCTGCTCTTAACAACGCTAAAGTTGACGAAGCTTACAACAAGGCACGCAACCTTATGAGCAAGCTTATCGGCAAGGATAACGCCGAAATGCTTGATACAACAACAAATGCAGCTGTTCTCAAGCTTGATCCCGCATTTACAAAGGCAGTTGACAAGGCTCTTGAGATTACAGGATACGATATTACATCTCCCGTATCCGTAACTGTTGCAAGTACTCACGATGCAGTTACACTTGTACAGGGCAGCAAAACGACAGTTAAGTCCATTGCCGATATCGCCAAGGATATCAAAATGGCAGGCTTTACAGTAAGCGTTAACGGCACAGTGATCACAGTAAACGGTAAGTCCTATGACGTTGCCGATTACCTCGCAAAGATCACCGCAAAGACCGGTTACACATTCAATGTAAGCCTTGTTGACCGTACAGCGGCAGGTCAGATGTACTATCCCGGTGAAAATCCCGCATACGAAGACGGCGACGTTATAGCTTCTTACGAGCTTATAGTAACCGATAAGGATAAGGCGGCAGTTACCGTTTGGTATTATGTATATTGATCCGAACTGTAATTGAATCTGATTAATTACAAATAGCGCTTTCGTGGGCAAACAAATCAATGTTTGCCCACGACTTGCAAAATGGTATAAAAGCTATATTTTAACTAATGAGGAATTTTATGAAAAAGAATCTTTCCGTTATTCTTGCATTGCTGCTTATGCTCACAGGCATTGTACTTCCTGTTTCTGCCGATGAGTATGGAATAGTGCCCATTTCCGAAACCTATGAAGATCCCTACGCAACAATGCTTATTACAGACGTTCAGGACCCTTATGCAACCATGCTTATTCCCGAGGAACAGCGTTCCGACCTTTTTGTTGACATAGTAAAGGGCTCGGATCTTGAAGCCGCAGTAAAAAAACTTGTGGAAACAGGAATAGTACACGGTTACGGCGACGGCACATTCAGACCGTCGGGCACTCTTTCCCGTGCTGAATTCTGCAAAATGGTAAACAAGCTTTTCGGTTATACCGAGCTTGACACCACCGGTTTTTCCGATGTGAAGCCCGAGGATTGGTACTATAACGACGTGCTTATAGCGAAAAAACAAGGCTACATTATGGGCTTTGAAGATGCCACCTTCCGCGGTGACAGCAAAGTAACCCGTGAGCAGGTTTGTACAATTCTCAACCGCATATTCGGTCTTTACACCCTTTTTGACATTCAGATAACCGATACGGTATCCGATTGGGCTCTCAGCAGCGTTAAGGCTGTGGTTTCCAACGGCTTTATGAATCTTGAACCCGGCAACATCTTCCGTGCAACTCAGGATATGACACGTCAGGAATTTGCAACTGTATTTGTACTGTTCTGTAACATTGTAAAGGCTCCCTGCACCTATTGCGGAAGCACCGAGCATAATGCAGACGGTCATCCCAAGTGTCCCACCTGCGGCAGCGCCGAACATACAAAGCATCCCACATCCACCGGTCCTATCGGCGGAGGCCCCGGTGCAGGTCCCGGTGGCGGAGGTCCCAGCGCACCCAGCATTAAGTGCTCGGTATGCGGAAGCACCGGCCATACCACCGAAAATCATCCCAAATGCTCGGTATGCGGAAGCACATCCCATACAACCCATCCCACATGTCCCGATTGCGGTAGCACCGAACATGTAACTCACCCCGTGTGTGAAGTATGTAACAGCAAGGACCATACCACCGCAAATCATCCCAAGTGCCCCGATTGCGGCAGTACCGAGCATACAACGCATCCCAAATGCCCCGTATGCGGAAGCACTGAGCACAGAACCCATCCCGAAGGCGGTGAAGGTACAACCGTAAAGGAATGTAATGTTTGCGGAAGCAAGGATCACACCACAGAGAATCATCCCAAGTGCCCCGATTGCGGAAGCACATCCCATACAACCCATCCCACATGTCCCGATTGCGGCAGTAAGGAACACACCGTTCATCCCACCTGCCCTGATTGCGGCAGCAAGGAACATACAATTCATCCTACCTGCCCCGATTGCGGCAGCAAGGAGCATGAAGTTCATCCGTCCTGCCCCGATTGTGGCAGCATAGAACATACCGTTCATCCCACCTGCCCCGATTGCGGAAGCAAGGATCACGAGGTTCATCCCGATGAAGAACCCGATATGACTGTTGACGACATTCCCATGGAAGAAATGCAGAAGCTTTATGACGATCTCAACGCCATTACAACTTTCTCCCATGCAAAGGAGTTCAGACCTTTCTTTAACTCCCTTAAGGGCATTATTTACGATATTCTCGAGGAAAGCAAGACAACACTTATT
>JAZSGA010000134.1:0-6815 GCA_045532495.1 Eubacteriales bacterium
AGTTATTTTTGCATCTATAACATCGCCTGCGCAAAGCTGTTTTATATACTGCTCGTAACATTCCTCCTGAGCAAGCCTGCGTGATAACAATATTCTGACGCCGCCATCGGCGTCTTTTTCTATTTCCGTCACTTTAAAACACACCGCCTTGCCCACACGGGTTATAACCGCTATTTCACGCACGGTTTCACCGGGCAATGTCATAACGGCTTCTTCTCTGGGTATTATTCCCCTGTACTGTCCCAGCGCCACATGTAAATCGTGTCTGCTGTCACACATCACAGCACGGGCCTCAAGTACTATGCCGTTTTCCATGGCACGTTCAAGACCGTCAAGCGTGGAAATGTATTCCATATTTGCACGGCTGTCTATGTAATAGCCTTCGGGCATAAAAAAATCTGTCATAATATCCTCCGTTTGCTTTAAACAAATTTATCTTTGATTCAGTCTTGATAAATGTTATTAAAAAACCTTGGATAATATGACAGAAAACATTTACTGTTCTTATTTTTTCATAGCTTTGGGGAAATAAGTAATACGCAGATTTGTGCATCCGTAAGGCTCAAGCTCCAGCGGCAATTTATCGGTAACGTATTGATATTCCTCAAAAGGCTCAAGCGTTTTTTGCTGATAAGGCGAGCAAAGATAAGGTGCCTTGTAGCAATGGGTGTGCAACTTTATTATGGGGTTTGCCCACACATAGCCGTTTTCGGGAAGTTCTTCCACGGTCACATCGTCAGGAGAAAGGTTTTCGTCCAACGCCACATTCCAGCTGAAGCGGTAACGGTGCATACCCATTTTTTCATGTGCATCTTCAACATCGGCAGGAACAAAATGAGGGTTTACATCAAACCAGCTCCATCCCTCAGGCAGTTCGGTCATCGGGTTGCCCTTTATCGGCTCCCATTTTTCGGGAATATGATAAGCAAAAAGCAGCGCCCCGTATTTTATTGCCAACGGATATTTAGCGGCAAAATCACCATCATCGACCTTTACAATTTCAACCTGAGCTTTAAAAGTTATCTCGACCTTGTCACCGTTTTTCCACTCGTTGTGCACGCATGCGTATCCGTATTCGTCCACATCCGCCGCATATTCGACACCGTTTACTTTTATGGCATATCCCCTGCTCCATGCAGGTATTTTAAGATAAAGCGAAAACTCATTTGAACAGTTTATTTCAAATTCCACGCTGTTTCTGAAAGGATACAGCGTTTTTTCGTTTATGCTTATATTATTGTAGTTCAGTTTACATGGTCCGTATGCGGAAACATAAATATTGTCATCCCCATCATGCAGCATCATGTTACGGATAAATTCGGGTACCACCGCCACAGCATTTACGGGACAGCATGATGTGGGATAGCACGGGGCATAAACCTGCATATCGTGCATTGAAGATGAAGATGTGGTTGTGGCAAATATCTGATTGGGAGCATTAAGATATGCTATTGCCTTTTCGTCTTTTTTTCTTGCTCCCTGAGCACCGTTATAAAACATCTGCTCCATAAGGTCGCCGTATTCTGCCTTACCTGTAATATATGCCATGCAAGCATAGCTTGCGTTAAAAAACGCATAACTGCAGTATTCGGTTTCGGTGGTAGAGCCCACGGGACCGAGAAATTCCGTTACAGAAACGGGGCTGCCGGATAAATGGCAGGCTTTTTCCAGCACCTGGTGTATTCTGCGCTCCGAGGCTTTAAGATAATGCTCCTTACCGGTAACGGAATAAGCCAATGCGGGCAGACGCAGATTCATACCCATCCCCGCTGTGTGGTTGGATGTATAATGAAAATCGTCCTCAAGCATGGATTTATATGATATTTTAAAAATATCATGTCCGCACAAAAACTCGGTATATTCAACCGCAAATTGCACAAGCCTTTCATCGCCCGTGTAGTAATAGGTAAACACCATGGGTTCTATGATAAACTGACCTGCATAACATGTCTTTTTATTGCCTGTCCATGTGTTGCAAAACCACAGCATACAACGGTGAACAGCATCAAGCACATCTTTTCTGCCCGTTGCTTCATAAAAAGCAATAAGTCCACGCATGGCACTTGCTGTACCCCATGCGTTATAATCATCATACGGGTTTGAGTGTTCTTTATAATATGTGCCAAGATAACCGTCGGGGCGCTGTCTTTTAATCATGGCATCAACCCATTCGGTGGCTGTTTTTATCATTTCGTCATCGCCCAAAGTAAACGCAAACTGAATGTATCCTGTCCAGTAGTTGCCGGATATTTCAGCACCCCAGCCATCCTGGACCCCCTCACTCCACGCTCTCACTCTTGATAAACGGATATACGGATCGGCTATCATTTCCGGCTCAAGCTCATGCAGGTGACCGCATATACCATCCTTGCCAATAAGCATCTGATCCTTTAAAAAGCCTTGTGCGCTTATGGAGCCCAGCGGAAACCTTTTTAACCTGCTGTACATTTTCATAAATATCACACTCCTTTTTTCTAATTATAATACAGGTATAAAAAAAGTAAATACATTATCCTGAAAAACATGGACAAAACTGATATAACATGTTATACTAATGACATAAAACAAAAAACAAACGAGGAAAATAATATGGTTTTTTATGAAATAGAACTTTTTACCGTTCCTAAAATAATTTTTTCGTGTAATGTAGAAACATCAAAATACAGAAACCGTTTTGAAGGATTTGAAAATTTTCTCGAAATAGCAATATGTGAACAAGGACAGGCGATTTATGAATACTTTGACGGTCAAAAGGAAACCGTTTGCCCCGGCATGCTTATACCTATTTTCCAAACCACTTTCTGTACCATAAAATCATTCAACAACGAACTTCAAAAGCATACTACCGTCGGCATACACGCTCAATATACAATAAAAAAGCACAATTCGGAAGACGTCGACTTTTCCGAACTGAAATCACGCATTGATCAACATTTTACCATACTCATCCCCTACCATACAGAGCTTGATGAGTACTATACCCCAACTCTTAAAATCCTGAAGAAAATTGCGGTTCTGTATTCAGAAAACACAGCTTTAAGCAGGGCAAATGCAATTTCCCAATGGTTTTCACTTACGGGTCTACTTACCGACTTTGTGATAAAAAAGCTTTATGACGGCAAAAAGTTACCTCCTGCCGAACACATTTACGCCCAAAAAGCAATCAGATATATACACGAAAATTATTCAAAACCGCTTACAATAAAGGAGATTGCCTTTGAAATCGGAGTTTCAGAGGGATATCTGCACCGTGTGTTCCGCAATGTAAAAGGCTCGGGAGTTTCGGAATACATAAACAAGCACAGAGTTTTTGCAGCCATCAATCTCATTGAAAATAAAAATCTATCATTAAAAGAGGCTGCTTTTAACGTAGGAATAAACGATCCCGCATATATGAGCAGGCTTTTTAAAAAGGTAACGGGGCTTAGTTGCAGAGATTATTTCCGCAACAAGCCGGTGCAATAACTATATATTTCTGTAAAAGCCCTCGATGTAGTGAACCGGCACAACACGCTCATGCTTTGAAAGGTCAATTTGCGAAAAGCCGTATTTATATGCTTCCATAGCGCTTGCAGAAATATGTCTACCCGGTACAATTCCCGATATAACAGCAAGATTTGCCGCATCCTGAAGCACAAAAAACTCGTGCTCATCAGAGCGCCTTGGTATATCGCACGTAAGTCCGAGCTCTTTCATAGATTTACTTACTTCAATCGTTGCATCACGGAAACAAGTATACGGAGCATTGAAATTACAAAGACCTTTAAGTTGATTCAGCACGGATGCCGCTTTGCTGTCGCTGTAATCGGCAACAGTATTCATAAGGTCAAGGTATTTATTTTTCCACTCTGTATCCGCATCAACATCATAACACACCAATATTGATGCCTGCATTTGCTGTAAAGCATACAAATGCCAGTATTCTGTCATAGGCAACGATTTTTCATATGCCTCATTCCTTACGGACAAGTACATATCCAGCCAATGCTTATCTCCGCTTGCCTCCCACGCGGCAATGTATATCATGGGCAAACGCAAATACTCATGATTTCCAAGCCCATTGCCCCACATCTGCCCCGCAAGTGCCATTGTACCATCATCATTTAAAATGTTATATTTGTTTTTGGGTACAACATTTTTTTCACAGCGCCTTGCAACAGCCACCAGTGCTTTTGCTATGTCATCATGTTCCTGCACGGTACAGATATCCGAATTAAGATACCTGTGCATGGCAAAAACAAACATTGTGTACTGATCTCTTGATGAATTTGCGTAGCAGGATGCGCAATCATGCGGAGTAATTCCTCGAGGCACATGGCCTTCACTTTTTGCGCAGAAAACAGTATTCAGCATACCTTTAACAAGTTTTCCGGCAAGCTCTGCGGCACATCTGTCGCCATATTTTTTGTAACGTAAAAGGCAGGCATCCGTCATGGTGCCGCCGTTGATCATGCCGTCTTCCATGCCCACACCGTAGCCGCAGGCATTGGGATACTGTGCGGCAACCTCTTGCGCTGTCGGAAAATGTTCGGGTTCATTGGCGTGGCTGTGGTCGCATATAAGTGAAGTTTTTTTACACAGCACTTTGTTTTCTATATATTGCCATGCAGAATCTATTTTGTTTTGCAAATCTTTCATTTTCTGTCACCTCGCATTTTTTACAGTATAACATAGGGTTTATTATTTTTCAACAATAAAAGCAAAAAATCAGGACGCAGGTTTGCTGCGTCCTTTGTGTTTATAGATTTGTCATTGCTTACCGCAACAGCAGCTGCAATCCGATTCGTTTTTATCGGAACCGCATGAACAACCGCCATCGGGGCAGCCTATACACTTTTTGCCGCTCTTTTTTGCTTTGTAAACATATAATGCGGCAAGTCCGACTATTGATGCTATAATCGCAATAATAACAAGATTATCCATAATAATCCTCCTGACATTTTAAAACTTATTTTGCGCTCAGGGTAGGTGTTTTTTTGGTTGCACCGGAAGCATACTCTTCCCTGATTTTTTTATCGGCATTGATGCAAAGGTATACTATAATTCCAACCATAACAGCAACCGCTATAAGACCGGGAACAAATGCCGCACCGACCGTGCCTGTTGTTATAAGTGTGCCTATCTGATATACAAGGTAACCAACGGTGTAACCCACTGCAAGCTGAAGTGCAATACCGCCCCAAAACCATTTTCTGCTCTTCATTTCCGAGTTCATGGCACCAATTGCCGCAAAGCAGGGAGGTGTGAAAAGATTGAACATAAGGTAAGCAAGTGCCGCAACTTTTGTTATTGCAAATACAGATGCAACCTCTGCTCCTGCGCCTTCCATAAGTGCAAGTTCTTCGGTATCAATAAGGTTTTCAAGTCCCACAAAGCATACTGCAAGAGTACCAACAACGTTTTCCTTGGCTATAAAGCCTGTAATTGCTGCCGCCGCAAGCTGCCATGACAGCACACCGACAACGGGAACAAGCAGATACGCAAAAGGACCGGCAATGGAGGCAAGTATCGAAGCATCGGCTGTTTCAGCAACCGTAAATCTCCAGGTAAATGTCTGCATTATCTGTACCGCAGTGTTGCAAAGCAGAATGATAGTTGCCGCCTTTACTATGTATGCCCATCCGCGGCTGCACATGGATTTGAATGCACGGACAAGCGAAGGGATCTTGTATTCGGGCAGTTCAATAATAAAGTAGGATTTTCTTGCCTTGTGGCCTGCGATCTTGTTGACAAGAAGCGCACCGAAGAAAATGATAACTATGCCCGCAAAGTACATAAGAGTACCAACCCATGAAGCATCCTCAAAGAATGCACCTGCAAAAAGCGCAATTACGGGAAGCTTTGCGCCGCAGGGCATAAAAGGTGAAAGCATTGCTGTTGCACGGCGTTCACGCTCGTTGCGTATGGTGCGGCAAGCCATAATACCGGGAATGGCGCAGCCGGTTGTAATTACAAATGGGATTACGGATTTACCCGAAAGGCCTACCTTTTTGAATATGGGATCCAGCACAACGGAAACACGTGCCATATAACCGCAATCCTCAAGCAAAGCAATGAGGAAATACATTACCATTACAAGAGGCAAAAATCCGATAACGGCAATGGCGCCGCCAATAACACCGTCCACAAGCAAAGCAGAAAGCAACGGATTTGCGTTTTCAAAGAATCCGCCTACCCACCCCTGGAAGCCTTCAAGCAATGCCACCAGAGAATCAGCGATCCATGGGCCGAGGGATGACTGGGATATATCAAATACAAGGAACATAACCACGGCAAAAATCGGAATACCAAGCCATTTGTTTGTAAGCACGACATCGATTTTGTCCTGGAAGTTTCTGTTTTTTGTAAATACCTGACGTTTTTCAACAGAAGCCACTATTTTATTTACAAACTCAAAACGGCGTCGATCGGCAAGTTCCACTTCTTTTTTGTTTGTAAGATCAACTTGGCCCTGATCATAAGGAGCTTTTTGACCTTTGCCTGCAAGTTCAACTGCCGCTTTTACCACTTCCGAAAGACCTTTTGCCGAGGTGGACACTGTTTTAATAACAGGGCATCCCAGCTTTTCGGAAAGAGCTTTTGCGTCGATTTCTGTCTTTTTCTTTTCGTTTATATCCTGCTTGTTAAGAGCAACAACCACGGGCACTCCAAGTTCAAGAAGCTGCGTCGTAAAAAACAGGCTGCGGCTTAAATTTGTAGCATCCACAATGTTTATAATGGCATCAAGCTTTTCGTTTTTTACTTATGAGCTTGTTACGCTTTCTTCGGATGTCCAGGGCGACATGGAATAAGCACCGGGCAAATCCACCGCCACA
>JAZSGA010000124.1:0-11842 GCA_045532495.1 Eubacteriales bacterium
TACGAGAGCAATTACTGCGTTGTTCCTTATGTAACTGTTATGAAGGGCGATGAGGAAGTGACATATTATGGCGAAATGATAACCACAAGTATATACGAAATTGCCTGCCTTGCATGCGGTGAGGGTTCTAAGGAAAGCGAAGCCGCAAAGAGTTACCTCAAAACAAACATAATTGATGTTGTGGAAGCAAATAAATAATTCCCTATTGATTACAAAATAAAGCATTGATATTTGCGCGCAGTGACAGATCAGATAAATTGTTTTTTTCAAATCTTTAAAAAGTATTTTATATAAAAGAAAAAATGACAGGGGGTTGTTACAATCTTCTGTCATTTTGTTGTTACGAGGTAACTTACCTGGCAACTTCTGTATAGAATACTCTTTGGTGTACGATAAAACGGACAGATTGTGGCAAAAAAGGCCTTGCCGGAATGACAGAAAAACAGGCTTGACAACAGGTATTCTGTTATGTATAATTTTGTAAGACAAAAACGTATGAGGTTTCGGTATGAACAACGAGATACTTTTTTATAAAACTCCTGCAGAAAAATACATAAATGCACTTCCGCTTGGAAACGGCAGAATGGGAGCCATGGTATGCGGAGGAATCGCAAGGGAAAAGATCAATCTCAACGAGGATACTTTGTGGTCGGGTTTTCCGCGCAGCAATTGGATGTATAATACCTATGAACGATTTACCAAAAGACTCAGAAAAAAGATCCTTGAAGAGGAGGATCTTTTGGGTGCGGAGGATTTTGCAGACCGCCTTCAGGGGCAATATAACGAAAGCTACATTGCCGCAGGCGAGCTTTTGCTGAATTTTGCCCACGGGGAAAAAGTATCGGATTATGTAAGAGGTCTTGATATAAAAAACGGTGTAGCTTTTACAAAATATAACTGCGGAGGAATAAATTATACCCGCGAGGTTTTTGTAAGCTCGGCTGATGATATTATGGTTGTGCATATTTGCTGCGACTGCGACGGTGCGCTGGATTTTAACGTTGGTTTGTCAAGCATGATCCGCCATACGGTAAATTATTCGGGAGGCAATGCGGCTCTTTGCGGCAGAGCGCCAAGACATGTGGAGCCGCAGTATCTTGAGTATACATCCGCCTGCAGAGAAGCCATTGTGTATGACGAAGAATGGGAGTTTTGCAAAGGACTTAATTTTGAATGTCATATAAAAGCTGTTGCCGATAAGGGGAAAATCTCATCCTGCGATGACGGCGTTTATATCAAGGGTGCAACGGATGTCACATTGTATCTGTGGCTTGGCACAAATTATAACAAAGAGTATTTTTTAAGCGGCAAAAGTGTTGAGGATTACTGCATAAGAGGTATGGATATTTCATCTGTTGCCCAAAGCAAAATCTGCTCTGCCGCGGATAAAGGCTATGCTTCCGTTTTGAAAGCTCATTGTGAGGATATGAACGAATACTATGGCAGAGTTTGCTTTGAACCCGAATACGACAAAACTCTTGACAGCCTTGATACAGCAGAACGCAAACAGCGTTATATAAACGGAAATGCCGATGCGGGATTTGAAAAGCAGATTTTTGATTTTGGCAGATATCTGCTGTACTCATCGTCACGTCCCGGAACCCAGGCAGCAAACCTGCAGGGAATATGGTGTTGGGAAATGCGCCCTGCGTGGTGCTGTAGTTACACCATAAATATAAATACCCAGATGAACTACTGGGGTGTGGAAGTTATGAACATGCCGGAATGTCATATGCCACTTATGGATCTGCTTGACGGCATATCCCACACGGGTGCCGATACGGCATCGGGACATTACGGAGCAAGAGGCTTTTGTGCACATCACAATATAGATCTGTGGCGAGCCACAATACCTACGGGCATGGGCGAAACAGATAATATGTGGTCCATATTCCCATCGGGCGGAATATGGTTGAGCCTTAATGTGTGGGAACATTTTATGTTTACCGGCGATGTGGAATTTTTGAAAAAGTATTTCCACATATTAAAAGGTTCCGCTTTGTTTGCTGTTGATATGATGTGCGAAATGAAGGACGGATACCTTGGAATGTGCCCGGCCACCGTGCCCGAAAGAAGATTTACAAAACCCGACGGTACGGTTTTTGCCGTGGGTGCGGGTTCTACCTTTGATTACGAGCTTGTAACTGAGCTGTTTGATGCTGTGCGTAAGGCGGTTGAGGTGTTGGGAGTGTGCGAGGATGAGCTGCTTTGCGATATTGACCGTGTAAGCAAAAGGTTTCCGCCTGTGCCGATATCCGGGGACGGCCTTATTACAGATTGGCAGTTTGAGTGCACATCGTCGCCGTATATGTGGCTTGGTTTGCTTTACGGTGTGTATCCGGGTTATTGCTTGATGGAAGCTTCCGAAGAAGTAGTATCGGCGGCAAAGAAAACTCTTGAACAGCGTGATGCAACAACAAATAGCTTTGCAAATTGCTGGTATGCGGGTGCATGGGCAAGGATTGGAAACGGAGATAAGGCATATGAAAAACTGCGTTACCATATTTCAAATGTTACTTTTGAAAACCTTTTGGGGGCCAATGCATCATACCCCGAGAATGTGTTCCAAATAGATGCTAATCTTGGTATAATTGCTGCCATGGGCGAAATGTTCATTCAAAGTACCCAAAACAGTATTGCGGTTTTGCCTGCGTTGCCCCCGGAATGGAAAAACGGCAGTATAAAAGGCCTTGCCACACGCTGTGGATGTATAGTGGATATTTCCTGGAAAAACGGGAAGCTTAAGGAACTGTCAATTATAAGCTCTGCCGATAAAACAATACAGCTGTACATTGGCAATGATAAAAAGGCTGTAACGGTTGAGCTTGCGGCAGGACAAAGAAAGATTGTTTCTGACAGCCTTTTGTGATACGGTGCGCCGAAAGGCAAAATATATTAAAAATTACATTGACTAAACCGCTTCTTTGTGATACAATATAATGAATGACACTCGACGGTTTGTGTGTGGCAAAGCTTTGTGAAATTAAACGATAATCACCTTGTGGCATCACCGCAAACCGTTTAAAATAAAGGAGAATTTAAAAAATATGAAATTAGGTATAGTGGGACTTCCCAATGTAGGAAAAAGTACCCTGTTCAATGCCATAACAAAGGCAGGAGCGGATGCGGCAAACTATCCTTTCTGCACCATCGACCCCAACGTGGGTATTGCTTTGGTGCCGGATGCACGTCTGGATGTTCTTGCAGAAATGTATAACCCCAAAAAGTACACCCCTGCGGTTATTGAATTCGTTGATATTGCAGGTCTTGTAAAGGGAGCATCCAAGGGCGAAGGTCTTGGAAACAAGTTCCTTTCTCACATCCGTGAGGTTGATGCAATAGTTCATGTTGTGCGCTGCTTTGAAAATGACGATATAGTTCACGTTAACGGCCATGTGGATCCCAAGGGCGACGTGGAAACCATAAACCTCGAACTTATATATTCTGATATCGAAATTCTTGAACGCAGACTCGACCGTGACAACAAAATACTTAAAGGCGATAAATCCATATCCGCCGAAATAGATCTTATAAACAAGCTTCTTGCCACACTTAACGAAGGCAAAAGTGCACGTACTCTTGCCGCTGAGCTTTCCGACGATCAGAAAGAAATGCTGCGTGATATTCCGCTTCTCAGCATGAAGCCGATTATTTATGCAGCAAACATCGACGAAAATGAGATTGCCGATGATCCCATGAGCAATCCGTACTATGTTCAGCTCAAAGAGCATGCCGACGCTGAAAATTCCGGCATTATATCCATCTGTGCACAGCTCGAAGCCGAAATTGCCACCCTTGAAGACGGCGAAAAAGAAGAATTTCTTCACGATCTCGGTCTGGAATGTTCGGGCCTTGATAAGCTTGTATCCGCTTGCTATTCGCTGCTCGGTCTTATAAGCTTCCTTACTGCAGGTCCCGAAGAAGTGCGTGCATGGACAATAACCGAGGGCACACGTGCACCTCAGGCGGCGGGTAAGATCCACACGGATTTTGAACGCGGATTTATCCGTGCGGAAGTTGTGGCATATGACGATCTTGTAAACTGCGGTTCACTGGCGGCAGCACGTGACAAAGGCCTTATGAGATCCGAAGGCAAGGAATATGTGATGAAGGACGGCGACGTTGTGCTGTTCCGCTTTAACGTATAAAACTATATTTAATTATATTTGGAGGATTAAAAAATGAAAGCAAGATTACCCAAGGGTATGGGCGGCGGCCCCCAGAATATGCAGTCTATGATCAAGCAGGCTCAGAAAATGCAGGAGGAAATGGAAAAAACTCAGGCAGAGCTTGATGAAAAAGAATACGAAACCCAGGCAGGCGGCGGAGCCGTAAAAGTAAAGATCACAGGTAAAAAAGAGATTATCGCTCTTGAAATATCCCCCGACATCGTTGATCCCGATGATATCGAAACTCTTTCCGATGTTATCCTTGCCGCTGTTAACGAAGCAATTAAAACCGTTGACACAGCAAACAGCGAAGCAATGGGCAAAATAACCGGTAACCTCAACGTACCCGGCTTGTTCTGATAAAATGGATAATTCAAACGGATTTGTAGCACCGCTTGAGCGGTTGGCAGAACAGTTTCGCAAGCTGCCCGGCATAGGTAAAAAAACCGCATACAGATTGGCATATCATGTGCTTGATTATTCCGAAGCCGAAGCCAAAAGCTTTTCGGATGCAATACTTGATGCAAAACGCCTTATATGCCGTTGCAGCATATGCCAGAACATAAGCGATACCGAGGTATGCGGCATTTGCTCGCAGGATAAGCGCAAAAAGAATCTTATCTGCCTTGTGGAAGATCCCCGCGATGTGGCTGCCATTGAAAAGCTTGGCGAGTTTGACGGAGTTTATCACGTTCTTGGCGGAGTTATTTCACCGCTGGACGGAAAAGGCCCCGAAAAGCTTAAGATAGCTGAATTGCTTGCGCGTATAAACGAATTGTCAGCCTATGATAAAGATGAACAGATTGAAGTTATTGCCGCCACAAACCCAAATGTGGAAGGCGAAGCAACTGCTATGTATATTTCAAGATTGCTTAAGCCTTTGGGCGTTAAGGTAACACGCCTTGCCAAAGGAATCCCCGTGGGTGGTGACCTTGAATATGCCGATGATGTTACTCTTTTTAAAGCCATTGAAGGCAGAGTGGAAATGTAATTGCAGTATTAAACCCCTTGAATGAAAATTCAAGGGGTTAGTTTTATTCTTCAAAGCAATTATATGTTTTTAAAATGTATTCGCCAATGTCATAAACCGAAAAGTCTGTAATCATACCTGTATATCAAAGTGAACATGACAGATCGCAATTTTAAAAGCTTCTGTATTTAATCGGAGGGGAGCCCGTGTGTTTTTTGAAAAATCTGCTGAAATAAGACATGTTTTTAAAACCCAGCTCCGATGATATTTCGTTTATGGAACTGTCGGTGTTTTCAAGCAACATTATGGCACGGCGTATAAGCAGGCTGTCGCGGTATTCTATCGGTGTTTTTTTGGTTTCCTGCCTGAAAAGCTCATAAAACCGGGAAGAACCGAGAAAACAAAGCTTTGCAAGCTGTTTGCAATCTACAGAACGGGTGGGATCTGCGCAGATATATTCAAGGGCAGGCCTTATTCTGTTTGCGGCGGCATTGTTTTGGGATTGCTGCAGGGTGCGGAAAATCGTGCACATTTTTTCGGTTTTTTCCACAGTGTTATGGTATGTAGGTATATTCGATTCAAGATACCGCAGTGCAGATACGCACTCGTGCGATGCGTTGTCGGTAAGCTTTATGGGAGTATCCGAAAAAAATACCATATCGCCGTTTACTGTTACGGTAAAATCCACACGGTAAAACTCTATTGAATCGGAAAGTATCTCAAGCTTGTGTTTTGAGTTGAGAGGCACATATGCCACAGCCCCGTCCGATAACGTAAAGCTTGTGTTTTTTGATGTGTAACGGCACGATCCGTTTTTTATGCATATAAAACCGTTATAAAGCCTTCCGTTTACAACAAGATGCTTATACAGCGGTTTTTGCAGAAAAACATCCACATCTGATATGGCAAAGGTGTGGTGCCTCAGTTCGTTAAAAGGAATAATCACGGTATGTAAACACTCCAAAATAATTGTTGTATCTGTTTATAATCCAAGTATACTTTCTTTTTGGAGGATTGTCAATTAAAATCGGAATATTGTGCAAATAAATCGGAAATATATCTATTGAAATATATACCGTAAAATGTATAATCTAATATATGATCTATTTGAATTTACGAGGTGTATATGAGATTTTTCAAGCCTTTTGAACTTCCTGTTTCTCCCACGTTCCGTGATGTGCGCTATGACATAAGGGATTACGGGGCAATATCGGATAAAAATATAAAATCCACCCATGCCATAAACGAGGCAATAAAGCATTGCTCCGCTCAGGGCGGAGGTCATGTTGTAATACCGCAAGGTGAATGGTGCTCGGGAGCAATACACCTTAAGGATAACGTGGATCTTCATTTTGAAAAAGGCAGTGTGCTTCATTTCAGTGAGGATTTTGACGATTATCTTCCCGTGGTGTATGGAATACTCGGCGGTAACAGATGCTATTCGCCAAGCCATTTTTTGTATGCCTTAAGATGCAAAAACATTGCTGTGACGGGTGAAGGCTTGCTTGACGGTCACGGTTATGCATGGTGGCCGATGAAAGATCATAACATCGGAATGCGTGATCTTATGGTTAAAGGCAGAATGCTTGCTCCGCTCACCGAGCGTGTATATGACCGTCCCGAACAAGGCGTAAGACCGCGCATGCTTCAGTTCGTTGAGTGCGAAAACGTACTTATTGAGGGCATAACCATGATAAACAGCCCTTCCTGGACTGTGCATCCTGCATGGTGCAAAAATATAACCGTAAGGAATATTACAATAAGAAATCCTGCGGATGCCCCGAATACCGACGGCGTGAATTTTGAATCGTGTCGCAGAGGGCTCATTGAGGGGATAGATGTAAAAACGGGTGATGACGTTTGTTGCCTTAAAGCCGGCAGAGATGAGGATGCCTGGGAGGTGGGCATCCCTTGTGAGGATATAGAGGTTCGCAACTGCAGGGCATACGGCGGTCACGGCGGTTTTACCGTGGGCAGCGAAACCAGTGCTTGCATAAAAAACGCTTATATCCATGATTGTGTTTTTGAGGGCGATTTTTACAGCGGTATTCGTTTTAAAACCATGAAGGGCAGGGGAGGTTACGTGGAAAATATAGATTTGGAAAACATAACCGTTACCAATGCTACCAATGCTGCCTTGTATTTTTCAATGAGATATGCGGGCGAGCGGCTGGATGATCAGTCAAAACCCATAGAAAACATGCCCGAAATGCGCAATATATCCGTGAAAGGCTTTTTGTGCAAAAAGTCGGATTGCGGCATATACATTTGCGGCGAGAAAGGCTATAATATAAAAAATCTTCGTTTTGAGGATATTGATATTGTGTCTGATATTCCTATAAAAGCCGAAAATGTTTCGGGACTTTGTATGGAAAATGTTAATCTAAGGGCGAATTGAGCCACAAGGAGAAATGATCGTGTTGGGTTATCTGTTTATTTTAATAACCGTTCTTCTTAATGTGTCAAAGGGCGGATGTTCAAAAAAGGTGAGCACACAGCTTGAATGTACCGCTGATAACATAAACCTTTGCTTTGTACGCAATTTTATATGCGTGGTAATAGGTGCAGCTATCCTTTTGTTTGGCGGCATAGGTTTTTCCATGCCTGCTGTGGGGTGGCTTGTTTGTGCGGTTTCGGGCATAAGCATGACAGTAAACTACATTGTATGGCTTATGGCACTTAAGGGAGATGCTTATATGCTTGCCAATACGGCAAATACAGCCAGCTTTGTTATTGCCGCAATTTGCGGCGTAGCTGTTTTTGGAGAGCATATAAGTTTTGCAAAGCTTGCGGCATTTTTGCTTATTGTGATTGCCATGTATTTTATGATACGCTATCAGACAAAACTTTACACAAAACCGTCATTGCGTGATTTTGTACTGCTTGCCGCAGTATTTGTGACTGCAGGAGCAAACTCAGTTTGTCAGAAGCTGTTTACCTTCTTTGTAAAAGGTTTTTCGGTAAATCTGTTTACGTTTTATACCTTTGCCATATCGTGCCTTGTACTTGCTGTTATGCGCCCGTTTTTCAAGGGTAACGTGTCGGCGCGCGGTCAGGCAGGCAGACTTGCAAAACTGATGCCATACATACTGTTTATGGGAGCGGCACTTTACGGCGCCACATTTTTCCAGTCCGAAGCGACAAAGCTTGTGGATACGGTCATACTTTATCCGTTAAACAGCGCACTTTCGGTGTTGGGTTCGGGTGTTATGGCATGGATATTCTTTTCCGAAAAACCTTCAAAGGACAGCATAATAGGCGCGGTATTTGTTCTTGCTGCCCTTGTGCTTTCGAAATTCTGATAATCGTATGAGGTTATACATATGAAAGGTAAAATATACGACGAAAACTTTTTGATAAACGAAACAGCTGATGCTGATACCGTTGATTGGTATGAAATTCCGTGCAGACCCTTCGATATTTATGGCTTCGTTCCCGAAAAGGACGGAATTCTTACCCGCAGAATGCCTCTTGAAACAGCCAAAAATATAAGCGATGGTGTTGCGGGGCAGTGCGGTTACGGTGCAGGTGGAAGAATACGTTTTTCCACGGATTCTTCATTTGTGGCGTTAAAAGTTGAATACGCAAATGGGGCCACACCAAAATCATGCAATCATTGTTTTACATACGGTTTTGATCTTTATAAATGTGTCGATGGCGGCAACGATGTGTTTGTTGGCGCATTGAAACCTGCTGTGAATTTTGAGTATACTTCTGCAGAATATAAGACCAATACTCGCAGTGACGGAAAAACCGTAAGCTATACTCTAAATATGCCACATTTTTCCGAGGTTAAAAAACTTTATATAGGTTTACAAAAAGGTAGTGGCGCAGGTCACGGAAAACCTTACTGCAACAACAAACCTGTGGTGTTTTACGGCTCCTCCATAACCCATGGAGCGGCGGCAAGCCGCCCCGGCAACACATACGAAAACTTTATTTCTCAAAAGTACAAGCTTGATTATATCAATTTGGGGTTTGCAGGAAATGCCAAGGGTGAACAAAGCATGGCGCAATACATAGCAGGGCTTGAAATGTGTGTGTTTGTGTGCGACTATGATCATAATGCACCAAGTGTACAGCATCTTGAAGAAACCTATTACAGTTTTTATGAAACCATCCGCCAAAAGCATCCGACAATTCCTTATATAATGGTTTCCAAACCTGATTATTTTTCAAACCCAAAAATCAACAGCAAAAGAAGAAATGTTATAATAAAAAGTTTTGAAAAAGCGACGGAACAAGGTGACAAAAATGTTTATTTTATCGATGGTGAAACGCTGTTTGAGGGAGATTTTTATGAATCCTGCACTTGTGACGGTTGCCATCCCAATGATATTGGCTTTATGAGAATGGCAGATAAAATAGGAAAAGTTATTGCATCAGCCATGAAATTTATATAACAAAAACCTCTGACAAGGTGCTTTTGGCATCATATCAGAGGTTATATTTTGTTTATTCAGTTGCGATAACGGTAACAGTATGTGCCGTCATCTGTAACGCAAAGCGATATACCAAACCGTTCTTCTATAATATGAGATTGGGATATCTGCGCAGGGGTACCTTCCATAAGGGCGGTGCCGTCGCTTACAACAATTATTTTATCCGAAAAATTTAACGCCAGCGGCAGATCGTGCATGACGGTTATAATTCCTTTGCCGTTATCTGCCAGGGAACGCAAAAGCTTTATGAGCGATAACTGATTTGATATATCAAGATAAGTGGTAGGCTCGTCAAGCAGAATGTATTCCGTGCCCTGGGCAAGTGCCATGGCAATGTAAGTGTTTTGCCTCATTCCGCCCGAAAGAGCATAAACGGGAGTATCCGCAAAATGAGCAATTCCCATTTGCACCATGGCGTTATGAGCAATATCCTTGTCGAGGGATGTGTATTTTCTTGGGTATTTAAGATGCGGAAATCTTCCGTGAAGCACCAACTGACTAACGGTCATATCCGGGACATTTTTGCCTTGTGAAAGATACGCCACGCGTTTGGCTGTGTCTATGCGTGAAAGGGCAGCTGTGCTTTTTCCGTCGATGATTATGTCGCCGTCGGTGTGCTTTACAATGCCAAGCACGGTTTTTAAAAGGGTGCTTTTTCCACAGCCGTTTGTGCCAATAATTGACGTGAGCTTACCTTTTTCAAAGCCTGCGGAAAACCCATGTAAAACTTGAGTTTTTCCGTAACCTGCGCATATATTTTTAACTTCAAGCATGGCGATGCCCTCCTTTGCCTTTTATAAGTATAAATACAAAGAACGGAGCGCCGAGAAATGCCATGATTATGCCCACGGGTATTTCGTACGGAGCCGCCACAACACGGGCAAGGGTATCGCAAAGGCACACAAAACCTGCACCAAACAGCGTGCACAGCGGCAAAAGATGCCTTGAACGGTTTCCCGAAAACCGTCTGACAGCGTGGGGCACAATGAGTCCCACAAAAGAAAGAAGTCCGCAAACACTCACCGCAGCACCTGCAAGCAGCGCAGCAAGCAGCATAAAAATTGTTCGCATAACGGAAGTGTTAAGGCCAAGGCTTCGGGCATTGTCATCGCCCAGGGTTATAACATCCAGCTCGTTGCACAGCGTGTAAAGCACAAAAACCGATGCGGTTATTATAATTGCCGCAGGCACAAGCTTTGCGTATGTAACGGCAGAAAAATCTCCGATTTTAAAATCACGGCTTATTATGCCCACTTCGGGGATAAGCGTGATCACGGTGTCGGATACTGCGCCGAGAAGGCTGTTTAAAGCCACACCCATAAGAATCACGGTACTGCGTGAGGCTCCCCATTTTTTTGCAGCAACGCTTACAAGTATAACTGCCGCAAAGGCGCCGATAAATGAAAATAAAGATAATTGCCATCCTCCCAAAATCCCTGCGGCAGTGCATAGAGTAATTGCAAGGCCGGCGCCTGAGTTTACTCCGATTATACCAGGCGAAGCCAGCTTGTTATCAAGCACCGCCTGTATTACGGCACCCGAAGTGGCAAGTGCAGCACCACATATAAGTGCCGCAACAGTACGGGGAATTCTCACATACAGCATAATATTGCCTGCGGGCGAGTCAAAGCCCTCTGTAAGCATCTGCAAAAATTCGGAAAATGATATGCCGGTGCTTCCAAAGGTTATTCCCAAAGCTGTGGAAACCGCAAGCAGAATAAAGCCTGCGGAATATAACTTTAATATTTTATTTTTTGGTGTCAAGTAAGATTCCGCCGAGTTTTTCATAAGATTCTGCCCACTTTGCATTAGGTTTTATGTTGAACAGCTTTCTGTCCATAATATAAAGCCGGTCTTCTTTTATGGCTTCAAGGGTGCTCCACGCAGGATTGCCTTGTATCATCAGGTTGAGGTTTTCAATAGCTTTTTGGGTGTTATCACCCATGGTTACCGCAAAAATGTGGTACGGTGATTGCCTGATAACGCTTTCCACGCTTAAGTTTTCCAGCAAAGAGCTGTTATTGTCGGCAATGTTTATACATCCAAGATCACAAAGCATTTCGCCCAGCACTGTGCCGCTGCTGCCTTTTGCTTTTACCGAGCCCGACGAGGTTCTTAAAAGGAGAACAGTTCGCTCTTTTTCGGTGAGTTCTGCGGCATTGATGTTGTTTTTAATTTCATCGATGGCTAATTTTATATCCGTGCCGTTTTTTATGTAAAGATCCTTGCGGCCGGTAATATCGGTGCATATATCGAGCATG
>JAZSGA010000116.1:0-4184 GCA_045532495.1 Eubacteriales bacterium
TTGATAATGGGTTCTTTTCCGTTGACCACTACGTCGTATACATCCTCGATAACATGGAAGTGACCTGAAAAAGGAGCACCACATTCGTATTTTTCGGGTTGTATATCAAGCGATGAATCGTTGTCAAATCCACGGTGAACAATACCGTCAGGCAGCTCAACGCCTGCTTTTTCTCCGATTATCCTGATCGTTGTTTCGTCGGGCAGATTTGCGGCCCAGGCAACTTTAAAGTTGATGCGTGCACCGTTTTTGAATGTAACGGTTCCGCATGAGAAATCCTCAACATTCATTTCGTCGGGATCAAACTTGCGTGCATTCTGAACATTACCTGTAAGAGCACCGCTGGATTCAAGGGTGCCAAGCTCTGTGTGGAGTTTGCGGCAAACAGATCCGTTTACAGAATATATTTCGGGGTTGCCCATAAGCCACAATGCAGCATCAACCATATGAACACCAATGTCGATAAAAGCGCCGCCACCACTGCGTTCCTTTATATGGAATGTACCCCAGGTAGGAATACCGCGGCGTCTTACTCTGGAAAATTCACCGTAGTAGGGTGTGCCAAGCTCACCTTTATCAAAAAGCTCCTTTGCAGCCATACGGTCAGGTGTAAATCGCATGCTTTGGCACGCCACAAGCAAAAGTCCTTTGCTTTTCGCAAGGTCATACATTTCCCTTGCATCTTTAAGTGTAAACGCCAAAGGCTTTTCGCAAATTACGTTTGCGCCATGGGAAAGTGCAAGCAAAACATATTGCTTGTGCAACATGTTGGGCACGCAGATAGATACTACATCGGGTTTTATTGTATCAAGCATTTCAGCGGCATCCGTAAAATAGTTGGGTATGCCGTTGGCTTCGGCTGTATCGCGTGCGGCTTTTTCAAAAACATCGCATACGGCGCAAAGATCATATTTGTCAGAAAAATACTTATAAGCAGGAATGTGTGCGGAATGGGCGATCATGCCGCCGCCAATTATGGCAGCCTTAAGCTTTTTTGTGCTCATTCCTTCACCTCCGAAATAAATCCCAGTGTAAGGGGATCGTTTTTGGTCGCTCTGTATTCAAGACCGATATAACCGTCGTACGGTAATGTTGATATGTGTGAGATTATGGAAGGGTAATTGAGTTCGCCGGTGCCCGGTTCGTGTCTTCCGGGGCAGTCAGCCACATGGAAATGACCGATGCGGTTGATCTGAGCGTCAATGCTTTCGCAGATGTGACCCTCTGTCATTTGCTGATGATAAATGTCAAACAGCATTTTTACATTGGGGCTGTCTACTTGTTCAAGAATATCAAACAGCGGTTTTGAATAGGGCATGAAATAGTTTTTTCTGTCGGTGGCATTTAGCGGCTCGACAAAAAGATTAATGTTTTCCTTTTCAGCATAGGGCTTAACTGCCATAAGACAGTTAAGTATGTTTTCGTTTTGCTGCTCTGCCGAAATATCATCACGGGTTTCGCCTATAAGTACGATCATTCCGTGGGCACGGAGCTTGCGGTAAACATCTATGCTTTCGTTGAATGCTTTTATAAGGTCATCGCTTCTGCCGCTGTTGAGCACGCCCCTTGAAAGATCGTAGGAAAGCTGCTCATCGTGGCAGTCAATATTGAATATGGAAAGGGATAAGGAGTTCTTGTCAAGCTCTTCTACTACCCTGGGAAGGTCCTTGTTTGACCATTTCCAGAATTCCACGGTGTCAATACCGCATTTTTTAACTTCCGCAAAACGGTCATAAAAATCTGTGTAAGCATACATCATATCGATGCAAGCACTGTATTTCATCGGTTACCTCCGTAAGAAAAATTATTCTTCGTAGTAGTCAATGGGCTCAAATGTAAGCTTTTCCCAGTTGGAAGGAGCATCACCGAAATCCGGAACATCCATGGGAAGACCATCACGCATAGCGGATTCATGAGCGATAATGCCGGGGATCATGTATCTTGCGGAATCCCATGCGTTGTTGGGAGGCAGCTTGCCTGTAACAACTGCACGGAAGAAGTCGTCTACAAGGTAGGGGTGAGAGTTGTAATGAACGGTGTGAGGGCAGCTGCGGAAGGACTTGGGAAGTCTTGAAAGATCATGAACAGCTGCAAAACCGCGGTGAGCGGGTTCGGAGATAGGATCTTCGTGAATATTGAAGCCGCCTGCAAGGCCTGCCTTTTGTTCTTCAACAAAGTGCTTTGTGTTAACAAGATCGCTTACATAATCGATGTGTGTGGAATCTGTACCTGCGGCAACTCCCTTGATAAGAACGTGCTGTGTAACAGAACCTTCGTAAGCGCCTTTATCGCCGTAAAGGCAGGTGATGTAAGAGGAAGGCTTGTGGCCGGTACCAACTCTGCGGAACTCGTTAATACGTGCAATACCGCCGCCGGACATCTGCATAAGAGCTGTTTCGTTGGAGAAGGGGTTATCCCAGTTGTTTTTGCCTTTGCCGAAAATTCCGTCTTCATGGTTGTCGCGGTAACCCATGCAGGAAACCTTGGTGGCGTATTCGTTGATAACGGAAACGATCATGGAAATGGAGTGTGTGGAATAGTACATGGGAGGAATACCGGCAACTCTCTTCCAGTTGTCACCGCCGGAATGAGCAAAAGCATAGCTGAAACATTCCATGTCATGGTAATACTGGGATTCACCGTAAACAAACTTGCCAAGCTTGCCCTGATTGTAAACATCGCGGCAATAGATTGCGCAGGGGAAGTAGTAGCAGGTTTCGCCTGTCATGTATGTGAGCTTTGTTTCTTTAACAAGCTCGATTATCTTTTCGCATTCTTCGATTGATGTGGACATGGGAACAGCACTGAAAACATGCTTTCCTGCTTTGAGCGCATCAATAACCATGGGGCCGTGAAGATGACGCTGTGTAAACAAAGCGATACATTCAATATCCTTGCCGTTTTCAAGAAGATCGTCAAAGGATTTGAAAACACGGGTAATGCCGCCGTGCTTTTTAATGGCGGCGTCGCAACGCTCGGGGAGCAGATCGCAAATGGATACTTCGGAAACATTGGGGTGGGATTTGAAAAGCGGAATGAAGAAATCAGAAAATTCGCCCATTCCGATGATACAAACTTTAACCTTTTTCATTTTTGTGTTCCTTTCATTTATAATAAAATAATATACTAACTATATAATATAATTCTTTTTTTCAATATTGAATGGACAAAACGGTATTTTTCATGTATAATACAATAGTGGTATGCCAAAATAAACCTCAAAGGAAGCCGCTTTGAAAGGAAAATGTTACAGATGAACAATTTGGTATTTGATAAATTGATAAATGCGGAGTTTTCCGTGGAAAACTTTTCGGTGACTGAAAAACACATATATCCGCCGGAACCTTTTGTGTGCCAATCGGGTATGGTGCTGCGCGAAAGATTTTTTTATGTAGTAAAAGGAAAAATAAAAATAACAGACAATAACGGCGAAAAACAGTATGGGGCAGGGCAGATAGTTTACCTGCCATATAATGTAACTTACCGCTCCCGCTGGGATATATCGGAAAACGGAAGGTATATTTCCGTGAATTTTGTACTGCGTGACAGCGATAAAAACATTGTATCGCTGGCTGACGAAATATGCCTGCTTGTATCTGACCGCAAAAATGAACTGCTTAATCTTTTTTCGGAAATACAACGCAAGTGGACGGCGGGATCATACGGCTATAAGCTTGAAACACGCTCGCTGTTTTATCAGATACTTTACCGAATATCCGTAAATGCAGAGCGTACATCGCTTAAAAGTGCCCGCAATAACATTTACCGCGCTATTCTTTATCTTGAAAATAATTATATTTCAAATGTTACCGTTTCGGAGCTTGCTGAAATGATAAACGTGAAGGAATGTATGTTCAGGCGCGCTTTTAAAGCAGAAAAAGGCATGTCTCCTGTCAAATATCGCAATCTTTTAAGACTGAAAAAAGCTTACGAAATGCTTTGCAGCGGAGAGTTTTCGGTGCTGGAGGCGGCAATGATAACCAACTTTGATGATGCAGGCTATTTCAGCAAACTGTTTAAAAGACAGTTCGGCATAAGCCCTTCGGAATGTATACCCAAAACCGGGGAGGAATAAAAACAAAAGCCCGATTCCCTGACGGAATCCGGCAAAAAGACAAAATATCTTTTTGTTCTGTACAAAACAAAAGAGAAAAAAAACTGAATGTTGTAATTCTTCTTGAACT
>JAZSGA010000081.1:0-8255 GCA_045532495.1 Eubacteriales bacterium
ATGAGCTTTGGCAAATGAAATAGAAAAAGGCGCCCTTTATGTGGTGGCAACGCCCATTGGGAATCTTTCCGATATAACCGAACGTGCTCTTAAAGTGCTTTCCGATGTGGATTTTATAGCTGCCGAGGATACTCGTGTTTCTGGCATGCTTCTTTCAAGATTTGATATCAAAAAAAGCATTGTAAACTATTTTGAACACAACAAAAAGGTTGCAGGCAAAAAAATAATCGAGGATCTTCTTTGCGGTCAGAGTTGTGCTTTGGTTACCGATGCAGGCACACCTGCCATATCCGATCCCGGCACCGAGCTGTGTGCATCTGCCCGCGAGGCGGGTGTTAAGGTCATACCCGTTCCCGGAGCATGTGCCGCCATAACTGCATTGAGCGCATCGGGATTTGACAGCCGCAGATTTATTTTCGAAGGCTTTTTGCCGCAGGATAACGAAAAAGAGCAGGTTCTTACATCCCTTAAAAACGAAAAGCGCACCGTTATATTTTACGAAGCTCCCCACCGTTTGAAAAAAACGCTTTCTGAGCTTTACGATGCTCTGGGGGATCGCAGAATATGCATTTGCCGTGAGCTTACAAAAATAAACGAAGAATTTATAATAACAAGCCTTGCCGATGCCATGGCACTTTATGAGCAACGCGATCCCAGGGGCGAGTATGTTCTTGTGCTTGGCGGCAATGAGGGAACCGAGGAGAATTTCTGGGAAAATCTTACCGTGGAACAGCATGTGGAATTCTACACGGATAAAGGACTTTCCAAAATGGATGCCATAAAGGCATGCGCCAAGGACAGAGGCGTTGCCAAAAATGTAATTTACAAGCAGATGCTTTAGTTGGTGTTTTATGATATACGCAAATAACAAACGCTACAATACGTTGGACGGATACCTTAAATCGAAATTTGGATGTAAGGTGGCAAAGGTATCGCTTAATGCTGGCTTTGGATGCCCCAACCGTGACGGCACAAAGGGCGTTGGCGGATGTATATACTGCTCTCCCATGGCCAGCGGAGATTTTGCCGGCAACTGCAATTATTCCGTGCGCCGTCAGTTTGACGAAATATCCGCCATGATGGGTAAAAAGTGGCAGGATGCAAAGTTTATGCCGTATTTTCAGGCAGGCACAAATACCTATGCACCGCTTGAAAAACTGCGCGAAGTATATGAGCAGGCACTGGAAATCGAAAACATTGTGGGATTGAGCATTGCTACCCGCCCCGATTGCATAGCGGCGGATGTTATGGATTATCTTGAAGATATATCCCGTCGCACTTTCCTTACGGTGGAGCTTGGATTGCAAACGGCGTTTGACACCACGGGTGAGCTTATAAACCGCGGCACCACATATGCCGAATTCGAAGAATGTTTTACAAACCTCAAAAAACGGGGCATAAATGTGTGCGTTCATCTTATTAACGGTCTGCCCGGCGAAACAAAGGAAATGATGATGGAAAGCGTGAGAAGGGTTTGTAAGCTCGGTCCTCATTCGTTAAAGCTTCATATGCTCCATGTGCTTGAAAATACAAAGGCGGCCGATATGTACCGCAACGGCGAATTCCGTGTTTTTGAAAAGGATGAATATGTAAACCTTGTGTGCGATGAGCTTGAAATTATTCCGTCGGATGTGGTTATACAAAGAATAACCGGCGACGGTGCACGGGATGCGCTGGTGGCGCCGCTGTGGAGCGTTAAAAAATTTGATGTGCTAAACGGTGTGGATAAGGAGCTTGCAAGACGCAATTCTTATCAGGGCATAAAGGCATAACGTGCCACAAGGCAGGATACTGCAATACAGAATATCATAACGGCAAACGAGGCAGGGAAGGCAAACCCTGTCTTTTTTGTTCCCGTGTGTGAAAAATACACCGAAAGGGTGTAGAGTATGGTATCTGATGAGCCCATAAGCACCGATGCCGCACGTCCTGCAAAACTGTCAGCACCTGCGGTGTCAAAAAGCTGTTTTATCATGGCGGTGGCTCCGCTTCCCGAAACGGGGCGCATTATTGCCACGGGCAAAAGCTCCTTTGGTATGCCTAAAAAATTGCATAAAGGCTGGGCTGCATCGCATATGGCGTCCAACGCACCGCAGGCACAAAACATTTTTACTGCCACCATAAGCAGTATGAGTGTGGGCAGCAGTCCGAAGGAGGTTTTTAAACCTTCACGGCATCCCGACAAAAACATCTGCACCGTATCTTTTTTTGAAAAAGCCATGATTGCGCCCAGAATAACAAACAGCGCAGGCAAGGCAAGGGATGAAATTTTCACGGAGATACCTTTCTGTAAAAAAATGAACATGTTCTGCATAAAACAGCGGCAAATACTACGGTAATAACGGAGCAGATGTATATGGGAAAAATTATCTCATACGGATCCTGCGACAGCGCCGCGCTGCGTAAAGCAATAAGCGTGGTGGGAAAAGCCTGAAAGGGCACAGTGTTCATAACGGCAAATGTAAACATATCCGTACTTTTTCTCCCGTTTACGGAGATGGATGAAAGCTTTTCCATGGCACAAAGGCCCAAAGGCAGGGCGGCGTTGCCAAGTCCCAGCAGATTTGCGGCAAAATTTGCGGCTATTTCGTTTATGCCGCAGTTTGTTTTGTACGCATCGGGATAAAGGTATTTAAGCATCGGACGTATAAGCTTTGCTATTGCTTTTGTAACCCCGGTGCCGTCAAGAACACTTATAACACCGCTCCATAGACAAAGCACACCCATCATGGATAAACAAAGCTCAACAGCATTGGATGCGCCCTGCAAAATGGCATCGGAAAGAGCATCTGTTTTTCCGTAAAGTATGGCAAATACAAAGGATGATGACACAAGAACCGAAAACACTTTTCCTATCAAAATAATCCGACCTCAATTTCTGAATAATTTGACAATAATTGGTAAATTTAGCACAATATTAGTAAAAGTTGTTGACAATATGCAAATTATGTTGTATAATACAAACATATCAAAACATAGCAAAAGGAAGTGTATCGATGAAAGCTTTGGGAATAGTACGTACGATTGACAGATTGGGCAGGCTTGTTCTTCCTGCGGATTTAAGAAAAACCATGGGTTACGGTATAGACGAGCCTTTGGAAATTTTTGTTGAGGATGATAAAATAATCCTTAAAAAATACAACCCCGCATGTCTGTTTTGCGGTTCGGGTGAAAACACAGTAAAATACAAAGATAAGCTGGTTTGCGCGGATTGTGCCAAAAAGCTCAACGAGCTTACAACCTATCTTTGATTTATATTAAAAAATATTACGGAGGAGAGCAAATTATTACTCTCCTCCGTTTTGTTTTATTCCCCGGTTATCATTTGTCGAAAAAATTCAAACAAAGGGGCGGGCGGCGTATAAATGCCGTTTTTAAAACTGCCGCACATGCGCTCGGGGTGCCATTGAACGCCAATAATGCTTTTGCCGTATATTCCTTCCGCAGTGCCGTCATAGTGCACCTGCATAACCGAAAGCCCCTGACCTGTTTTACCGCACGCTTGGTGGTGCGAGCTGTTTACAGTCATTTTTTTGCCGAAAAGTGTGCGTGCAGGGGTATTTGCGGTGTTTTCCACGGTGTGTATAATGTCATTTTCGCCTTTGTGGGCATCGGCGCTTTTAAGATGCTGTATCAATGTTCCGCCAAGAGCCACGTTTATAAGCTGTACCCCACGGCATATTCCAAAAATGGGTTTGCCTGCGGAATAATACTTTTCAAACAGAAAAAACTCGCTTTTGTCACGCAGTAAATCCGGCGGCATGGAGCCGCACGGTGCTTCACCGTAAAACGAAGGATCAATATCTCCGCCGCCGCACAGTACCAGCCCATCACCGCAGGTGTTTGCGGTAAGGTAATCTCCGCAAATGTCAAACCCAAAGGATGAAAAAGCATTTATGTAGTTATTTCCGCCGTTTTGCGGCATAGAAAGCACAATTGCAGGATTCACGGTCAACACTCCGAAAAAAGCATAATACTTTATTATATGCAGAAAAAACAACTGCGGCACAGCTTGTAAAAAAGTGTGCCGCAGCATTTTGCCTTTATTTTTATTAAAGTGTAATGTAACCAAACTGGCTGAGTACCGAGGAAATAAGGATAAGAACGATACAAACGGGTGCGATGTATTTTATAACAACGGTAAACAGCTTTTTAGCCTTAAATGTGTTTCCTGCTTCCTCAGCTTCTTCAATAATAGCCTTGGGTTTGATAACATATCCCACGAAAATACATGTGAAGAGAGCCACAATAGGCATTATGATGCTGTTGCTTATAAAGTCGAAGAATGTAAGGAAATCCATTCCGATTATGGTTATGTGTGACCATATACCGTTTCCGAGGGATGAGGGAGTACCAAGAATCAGTGAAACCACAAGTGTCACAACGCAGGAAACTGTTCTGCTTATTCCAAACTTATCACGGATAATGGAAACAACGGCTTCCATAAGGGAAATGGAAGATGTAAGTGCCGCAAATATAACCAGAATAAAGAACAGCGCACCTATAATAACACCGCCGGGCATTTTATCAAAAACAAAGGGAAGTGTTTTGAACATAAGGCTGGGACCTGAAACGAGAAGTTCGTCTACCGATCCGCCGCCGGAGGCTGTTGCGGAAAATACTGCGGGAACAACCATAAGACCTGCAAGGAAAGCAATACCGGTATCAAAAACTTCAATGTTGCGTACAGAAGATTCCAGGTTTACTTCTTTTTTCATGTAGGAGCCGTAGGTTATCATAATACCCATGGAAAGTGACATGGAATAGAACAGCTGACCCATGGCTGCAAGAACGGTTTTAATGGAAAAGTGGCTGAAATCGGGAATGAAATAGTACTTAACACCCTCTGCTGCGCCGGGCATAAAGCAGCTGTATATTGCTATAAATGCAGAGAGCACAACAAGTACGGGCATCATTATTTTGCTTACTTTTTCAATACCCTTTTCAACGCCCATCAAAACTACAAGGGATGTAAGACCGAGGAAAATGGCAAACCATACAATGGGCTCAACGGGTTTTGAAACAAACGCACCAAAGAAAGAGCCGTCTGCCGCAGCATGTGCCTGACCGCTTACAAATACCGAGAAGTATTTTATTACCCATCCGCCAATAACGCAGTAATAGGGGAGAATGATAACGGGAACAAGGGATTCTATATAGCCTATAAAGGAATATTTTTCGCCAAGCTTTTTAAAAGCACCAATGGCACTGAGACCTGTTTTACGGCCTATGGCAATTTCCGCTGTCATAAGGGCAAAACCAAAAGTAACGGCAAGAATAAGGTATACCAAAAGGAAAATTCCGCCGCCATGCTGAGCTGCGAGGTAAGGGAAGCGCCAAATGTTGCCCAGTCCGACAGCCGATCCTGCGGCAGCCAGAACAAAGCCCAGCTTGCCCGAGAAGCTGTTTCTTTTTTCGTTTGAAGTCATAATACCCTCCGTAAAATTTGTTGGTAAATTAATGTACCGTTGCGGCACACAGTTACTTTATTCTACCATAAATATTATTTTTAGTCAATCCCCATAAACGTTTTATTTCTACAAGCGTTTTACAAAAAACTTGAAAAAAGCAATAAGTTATGCTACAATTAAAAAAACATCTTTTACAAAACGGAGGCCGGCCATGAGCGATATTTCAAAAATCGATAAAAATTTTGTAATCAAAACAAGTATAGAAAAAGAAGGTATAAAGTTTTACGATTGCGACAATGCTCCGTTTTTGGTGCACGGTATATTCCGCGAGGGCGAAAAGTATGTAAGATTGCCCCATGAAGTTGCCGCCACGGTGAATGACGGTGTAAAGGAATTCTGCAGTCATACCGTGGGCGGAAGAGTGCGCTTTGTTACGGACAGCAAATACGTTGCAATTAATGCCGTTATGGGAAACATATGCCGCATGTCACACATGGCACTTACGGGATTTGCCGGATTTGATATATATGCCGATGATGTTTATGTGGGCACCTACATGCCTCCGTACGATGTTAAAGACGGTTACGAAAGCATAAAAGAGTTTCCCAATGCAAAAAAACGTGTCATAACCATCAATTTTCCGTGCTTTTCCGAGGTTAAAAATCTTTATATCGGTCTTGATTCACAAGCTTGCCTTGAACCTGCACCGCAGTATAAAATATCAAAGCCCGTGGTGTTTTACGGTTCTTCCATAACCCACGGCGGGTGCGTATCACGCCCCGGAAACACTTATGAGGCGGCGGTTTCACGCAGGTTTGGCATGGATTATGTTAATCTCGGCTTTTCGGGCAGTGCCAGGGCAGAGGAAACCATAACAAATTACATAAAAAAGCTTGACATGAGCCTTTTTGTTTATGATTACGATCACAATGCTCCTTCGCCCGAATATCTTGCCCAAACCCACGAAAAAATGTTTCTTGCCATCCGTGAGGTGCAGCCTGAGCTTCCCGTTATAATTATGTCAAGGCCGAGGTATATTCAGAATGAGGATACCATTCGCCGCCTTGAAATAATTAAGACCACCTATAAAAATGCAATAGCCAGGGGCGATAAAAACGTTTATATGATAAACGGCCGCGAGCTTATGGGTATAGTTATGGAAAACGGTACCGTGGATGATTGCCATCCCAATGACAGCGGATTCTGGAATATGGCAAAAAGACTTGGCGATGAAATAGAAGACCACTACAAGGAAATATTCGGTTGAAAATGCAGGGTTATATAAGCATAAAAGCTCGGCTTTAAAAAGCCGTGCTTTAAGTGAAAAAACGGGGATATATTGCTTTTTGGAATGAATGGAATCGGAGAAGATACGGTAAATAGTTTTTATATCAGATTTGATGGGAACTTATAAAGATTGTCGAATATTGTCGAAAGGAGAAATTAAATGAAAAAGATATTGAAAATCTTAACAGTATTTTTAATTATTGTAATAACCCTTTTGTTTATTGCATTCGATAATCGTCTTAAAATAGTTAATTATAAAATAAAAACGGATAAGGTCACAGATGATGTAAAGATTGCACTTGTTGCTGATTTGCATTGTTGTTTATATGGTGAGAATCAATCGGAGATAATTACTGCAATCGACAAACACAAACCCGATGTAGTGCTTTTGGCAGGAGATATTTTTGATGATTATTATATAAATGATAATAGCGATATCTTAATAAATGATATTTCACAAAAGTATAAAACATATTATGTAAGTGGTAACCACGAATGGTGGAGTGGTAAGATGTATGAGTATTTTGAATATTTAGAAGATGCAGGGGTTACTGTTTTGAGAGGCAATAGTGAGAACTTAATGATTAATGATAATACTATTCTTATAAGCGGTATCGATGATCCTGAAGTGAATGTATATGATACTTCGTATAAAACATACGAAGAACAACTGAAAATGGTTGCGGAAGATATTAGTTCTGAATCTTATAATATCTTACTTACTCACCGTCCTGAAAATGCAAATCAATATTTTGGTTATGATTTTGATTTGGTTTTATCCGGTCATGCACATGGAGGGCAGGCAAGGGTACCTTTTATATTGAATGGATTATATGCACCTAACCAGGGTTTTTTCCCTGAATTAGCAGGTGGAGAATATGATTTTGATAACAAAAAAATGATAGTTAGCCGTGGATTGTCAAGAGAAAATACGGAACTCCCTAGAATATTTAACAGACCTGAATTAGTAATTGTTTCATTGACAAATTAATATTTGAATAATTTTTTTCATAACTTGATATGAAATATGACTGAAAAATTTTGGCATCTAGATTATACAGTCTTTATAGCAAGGATATCGAAAAATGTAGAAAGATAAAAAGCCCCCCCTGTGTAAGGGGAGGTGTTGAGCGAAAGCGAAACGGAGGGGTTGTAAACATATAGAATAAACAATCCCTCAGTCAGCTACGCTGACAGCTCCCTTTAGGCAAGGGAGCCTTTGAAAGGAGTACAGTTATGAATTTTACTACTTGGCTCGTAATTGCCATTGCAATAATAGTTCCGGTAGCAACATTTGTTTTTCACAATAAGGAATAATTTTTGTTCTTAACTTGATTCGAAGATGTTGTCAATAATATTGGCATCCAGATTATACAGTCTTTATATAAAGAATGTCGAAAAAAGTCGAAATAAAAGCCTCCTCAGATTGTCAAGCCAAGTGCAACACTTTTTTTAATAAACTCCAAAGGAGATAAAAAGCCCAAGCATTTTCGAGGTCTGTTGTTAATTAATGAAACAACCGCATCCAATCTTTCCTGGGGAAGATTGCGAAAATCA
>JAZSGA010000267.1:0-5501 GCA_045532495.1 Eubacteriales bacterium
CTTGAAAACCAAACCTGCAATATATAACGCATTAATATAATTTATACAATAATCTGAGCTTTATGTCAAGGGGTTTTTAAAATTTTTTTGAAAATTTACAATATTAATGGCGTATTATGGTTTTGTTTACCGATATTGGGGGACATTAAAATATGACGATTGTTTTTTGTAAATAAAAAGAGTACTGTTTTTTTGCTTAAAAGGGTATTGAAAATGTCGACGCTTTTGTGTATAATGTTTATATAATGGATAATATCGGCAATTATTTTTGGAGTTGTGTCCCAAAAATCTGCCGTTTTAAGGAGAAAAGCCATATGAAAAAACATTTTTCGCTTATACTTTCCGCATTGATGCTGGCATCGTCACTTACGGCATATGCCGCACCTACATCGCAAGATATTCAGAATGCCGAATCAAGCGGTGATATTTCTGCGCTGGAAGCACTTGTTACGGCGGAGGAAACTATCGGTGCACAGGCATCTGCCACCGTTACCATTAACGATACGGTTGAAAAAACCTACAACCGCGATCTGCTGGGCGTTCAATGGGAAGCCACATCCCGCGGATATGCTTTTCTTGACGGCGGAACTGAAGATCTTTCTCCTGCTTTTCTCAATTTTTCCGACAAACTGTTTGATTCCACCGTTGCACGCTGGGGCGGCGCAAGCACCAACGACATAAACCTTATACAAAGCATAAAGCCTTTGCCTGAACGAAGCGATATTTACCACGTGGACAAGACCGACGAGCTTTTGAGCCGTGCTTCGAATTTTGGTGTGGTTGAGTTTTTGAAGGCAAATCTTGCCATAAACCCCGATATGAAGTTTATTTTTGTTGTGGGTCCCTGGGCAAATACCCCTGAGGATGTAAACAACTTTACCCACTTTTTGCTGGATACAACGGGCGAATGGGCGCAAATGAGAAAATCCTACGGTCTTATTGATCCTATAAACCTCATGGCATATGAAGTGGGCAACGAAAACTATTTTACCGCCGATCCCGACCGTGACATTTACAGTCCCACGGCAAGCAGGGAATACGCCGATAAAGCTATTGCCATGATTAATGCCGTGCGTGCGGATTTTCCGGATGTTGTTTTTACGGCAAATGTACGAGGCAGATCTGCGGTAAGCTCCGACGGTACTGCATGGGATGACAAATGGATTGTGGATATAGGCAAGATGCTTCACAGCTATATCGACGGAAATATTTCGTACCATTCATACTATGAAATGGCTGCCACAAAGGCAAACATGGATCACATTATTGCAAAGTATAAAGAGGGCGCAGGCTCTTCGGCAAAGGTGAAATTCTGGATCACGGAAAATGCTCTTTTTGGAGCGGCAAATCAGCAATCTGAACGTCACAACCTCAGATGTGCGCTGTTCAATGCCATATTCCTTAACGAAATGGCAGAACGTGACGATGTTATGTGTGCAAATTACCATAACATAACCGCCGAAAACTGGGCTTTGTTCAATGTTATTGATGGCAAGCTTTACAGCCAGTCCACCAACGATATTTACAGGCTGTACGAAACAAAGATGGGGGATATTTACTATTCCACCACGGAAACCTCCGCCGCATCGGGCAGATTTTCTGCTCTTGCCACCAAAAGGGATGACGGCAGAATGGTTATTTGTATGGTGAATATGGACGAAACCACACCCCTGCATGTTTCCTTTACATATAAAAGCGGCGAAAAATATAAGCTGCTTCACAAAACCACATATACCGGTCCCAATATTATGTCCGCCGTTGTTTCGGAAAAAACAAAGGATATTTTTACCACCACCGAAGCAAGTCCTTCGCAGGATCCTTTTTCTGCCATAACTGTTCCCGCAAAATCCATAGTTTTTGCTGTGGCAGAGAAAAAAACCGGCACATACGGAACCTACAAAGAGCCTCTTGTTGAAGATACATACATCACAGCGGTGCAAAAGAGCCACTATTACAAACGCCTTGGCGACACCTTTGTGGCAGGCGGAATTGAGCCCGAAAATGTAATTTATGTTGAAAAGAGTGCCGATGCGGATGCGCTTTTGGGCGTTCCCTCCAACGATCCCGAAAAGATTTTCCCGTACAGCGTTTATCCCGAAATATTAAAAGGCAATGGCACGGTTTATTCGCTGACCGGCGGCAGTGCAAATCTTAATGCCATAAATCTTCCCGGCACCGACTTTTATCTTTGTCCGCCTTACGGTCAGTCCACCCTTAACGGTGTTTCGACAGCAACCGTTTCTGCCGACGGTGTTGTGACATTTGGCGGCGGTGCATCGGTTTCGGTTTCCGAATACAATGAGCGCCGTGATATGCTTGCCTGGGCGCCTTCTGCCATTGAAGAAATTGACGGAGATTACACCGTTACCGTAAACGCAAACAAGCAGAAGTATACAGGCTTTGGCATGCGCTTTAACATGGACAAAAACGGCGAAAACTATTACATGCTTTATATTGGCGGCACACGCTACGAAAACACTTCGCCCAAATGGCAGCTGTTTAAAGTTACCGGCAGCAAAACCGCAACGCAAGTGCTTGCATCGGGCAGCACCACAAAATTAAGCGGAGATTTTACTGTTTCCGTAAAGGTGACGGGCGCTGACATTACAGTTACCGTTACACGCGGTTCCACCACCGAAACAAAAACATATACCGATACATCGCCCTTTACCCATGCCGCGGGCGAAGGCGGAAAGATAGCTTTTATCAAGAGTGCTTCCGAGGATGTTACCATCAGTAAAATAACCGTGGATGCGGCAAACAAAACCTGTACTGATACATACACCGCCTCCGACAACAACGGAAAAGCGCTGGGTACTGCCACTGTTACCACCGAAAGCTTTGGCGGCGGTGACGGAGTTACATACACGGGCAAATCTTCCGATCAGGTGATTGGAAGCTCGCAGTTTGTACTTATGGGACCTTCTTCGGGAAATACTCCCGTTAATGCTCCCATTCAGGCAAATGTTACAAACGGCGGACCGCTGGTTATTTCTTCAGGCATAAATCAGGCGGCGCTTAATTACAATGAACGCAAATGCATGGTGGCATGGAAGCCTTCGGCGTTTGCTTCCGCCACAGATAAATACCGTGTGACCGTGGGCGCATATACGGAAAACTCTCACCCGGGACTGGGAATAAGATTCCACGTGAGCGCTGATAAAAAAAGCTATTACATGCTCAATATCCACAGCCCTCAAAAGGATGCCGGCAAGCCCGTATGGACACTTTATAAATGTGTTTCGGATACTGTTTTCCCCGTTATGTATTCCGATGCTGTAACATCTGTCAGCACATCCAACTACATGCGCTATGATTATACCGCTGACATTACCGTTTTGGGCAACACGGTTACCGTTGCCATGAACTGGGACGGTGGCAAAAAAACCGAATACAAAACCTTTGTGGATCAACAGCCCTTTACCCATAAGGCAAACGCATCCGGTTATGTCGGTTTTGTTAAAAACGGTCAGGGAAGTGTGCAGATAAAGAGCCTTAAGCTTGAAACCTACACCGCATCCTCACGCATTGAAAACCACCGTTTTGGTTCGGGACTTGTGTTAAGAAAGATCGAAAACCCCAACAGCACTCCTGCAAAGGTTTATATTTGCAACGATACCAACGGCGAATATCAGCTTCTTGGTGTTGTTCCCGCCAACGGTAAATTTGTAAATACTCTCACTGCAAAAAATATTACAAATGTCCGTGTGGAAGGCGGAAAGGATCTTAACTTTTACAGCGCTGTAACCGATACCGCAGCTTACGATGTGGGCAGCGGAACATATCCTCTTTTTGCAAGGATAGGCGGTGCGGATGCGCCTGAGGCTGAGTTTACCAGCAGCAAGGAAGCTGTAATTTACATCAGCGGCTCAAAGCTTGTTCCTTTGCAGACAGGCAGCGCCGCAATCACGGCAAAAACCTCTGCCGCAAGTTATACTTCGCCTGCTGTAAACAGCAAAATGACAGGTAACTTCACAGAATCCTTTGATACTTACGGTGCGGTTTCTGTAAAAGACACATCTTTAAAAACCTCTGTAAGAGATGTTACCGTTGCCGGAAACTGGGTATTGCGTCAGAACATGCGAGGAGCGCTTTCACTAAACCCCAAAGCCATGATCTCCGCAAACAGCATGCTGCTTTCCGGACCTGCACTTGATCCGCTGGACAACCGTATATCTTACCTCGTTTACAATGCAGATATTCCTGCTTTGAGCGGCAAATATACCATCAAAACCAACATCAACAAATATAATTCCGCCAGCGGCATAGGCATAAAGTTCCACATGCACGATAACTATGATCAGAGCTATTATCTGCTTATGCTTAACGGCGTTAACGGCGATTCAAACACATGGAGCTTTTACAAGGTGGTGCGCGGTGCGGTGACCCACACCGTTCAAGGACCGTCCTTCTCGGCGCCCGCAACATCGGGCAACGGTGCTTATTCCGGCGGTGATATTGCCGTAACCATCAACGTTGATGCAAACAAAATCAGCTGGTCGGTATATGGCGCCCGTGTTGGCGAGGGTAAAACCCTTTCAGAAGGAAAGTTTACCGACAATTCGTTTACACCCATTTCGGGTTCTGTTGCCCGTATAGGCTTTGTTGCAAGCAACGCATTTAACGCAGGCGTGGATTCTTACAGCCAGATACATGACATAACCGTAACCGAAGGGGTGGAAAGCTATTGCGCACCCACGGTAAAGTCGCTTGACGACGGCAACATTGTGTTCCTGCCTAAGTACAATTCCAATGCAAACACAAGGTATATACGCACAGTGCTTAAGGACGGCAAGCTTGAAAACACCGAGGTTTTTGCGGCGGATGATTTCTCTGCCGAAAGCCCTGCCGCGTTCTTTATACCCAAGGATGAATTTGGCATTACAAAAATACTTGTATGGGATACTGCAAATCTGCGTCCTGTTTGTAAGTATATAACTGAAAATGGTTGATATAATTAAGCTCCGCTTTATGCGGAGCTTCTTTTTAAATGTCGCTTTAAATGCGACCAAAATATTTTTTGTTGGTTTATAATATAGGTGTAAAGGAGGGGTACACATGATAAAGGTTTCAAACAAAAACGAGGTACTTAACAAAGCCATTGCTTTTGCGGTTGAAAAGCATAAGCATCAGGTGAGAAAAGGCACAGATATTCCGTATATCCTGCATCCGCTGGAGGCTTTGCAGATTCTTTATTCCATGGGTGCGGATACCGATGTTATGGTGGCAGGGGTTTTGCACGACACCCTTGAGGACACTGACACCACGGATGAGGAGATAAAAAGCTGTTTTGGCGAAAGGGTGTTTGAGCTTGTAAAGTACAACAGCGAGGACAAAACAAAAAGTTGGTATGAACGCAAAAAACACACCATAACAATGCTTGAAAAAGCACCAAAGGATGTGCAGATGCTTATTCTTGCGGATAAGCTTTCAAACCTGCGCAGTATTGCCCGTGATTATGGCAGGCTGGGTGATGAGCTGTGGAACCGATTCAATGCCCC
>JAZSGA010000240.1:0-4762 GCA_045532495.1 Eubacteriales bacterium
CCCAATATGGCAGCAGGAAATATTGCAATTCGTTTTGGGGCAAAAGGTCCTTGTATTTCTATTTCAACAGCATGTGCCAGCGGCACTTCTGCCATTGGTGAAAGTCTTCGTGCCATACGTCTTGGCTGTGCCGATGCCATAATTGCAGGGGGCGTTGATGCCGCCATATCTCCTCTTGCCGTTGCCGCGTTTATGAATTGCATGGCACTTACCGAGAGCGATGATAAATGTGCCGCATCCATACCTTTTGACAAAAGACGAAGCGGCTTTGTTATGGGCGAAGGTGCAGGTGCTCTTATTCTTGAAGAATATGAGCACGCTATAAAACGAGGTGCGAAAATTTATGCAGAGGTTGTCGGATACGGCAGCACCTGTGACGCTTATCATGTTACTGCTCCCGATCCCGAAGCTGAAGCATCGGGAAGAGCAATTGCGGACTGTTTTAACGAATGTTCGTTTGACGGAAAACCTGAAGAAATATACTACAATGCGCACGGCACAAGTACGCCCATGAACGATAAAACCGAAACAAAGGCACTTAAAAATGCTTTTGGAGAGGATGCCTATAAGATAAATATAAGCTCCACCAAATCCATGACAGGACACCTTCTCGGAGCGGCAGGCGCCATAGAGGCAATTGCAAGCGTGTGCGCATTGAATTATAACATCGTTCCTCCCACTGTTGGTCTTAAAGAAAAAGATGAAGAATGTGATCTTAATTACACACCCGAAACAGCAAAATACGTGCCTGTTTCCCTTGCTATGTCGGCTTCCCTTGGTTTTGGCGGCCACAATGCTTGTGTTGCTTTTGCAAAAATCTGAGGTTTATCATGAATATTGAAGAAATAAAAAAAATCCTTCCTCACAGAGAAAATATGCTTTTGCTTGACAGCGCAGAACTTGATGGAAAAATTGCTTGCGGTAAAAAGAGGATAACCGGAGATGAATTCTTCTTAAAAGGACATTTTCCGGGAAACCCCGTTGTGCCGGGAGTGATTTTGTGCGAAATTATGGCACAATCGGTTTGCGTATGCCTGGCTGAAGAACTGGATTCTGATTCTGTTCCTTATTTCACCGGTCTGAACAATGTAAAGTTCAAGAATCCTGTAAGACCGGGAGATCTGTTTGAAACCAAATGCGAAATAACGCGTGTAATGAAACCGTTTTACTTTGCAAAAGGCGGCGGATATGTTGACGGTAAGCTTTGTGTATCGTGCGAGTTTTCATTTGCTGTTACTTCTGCGGAAAAACAATAAAGGTGTATGATCGATGAAAAATATTCTCAGTTATCTTAAGTTGACAAAGGGTTCAACGGATAAAGTGTGTAAAGGCTGCGGCAAAGAAATCAAATACGAAGCTTTGTCAAAAAATTCCATGATATGTCCTGAATGTGGTACTTATATGCGAATGGGTGCGTGGGAACGTATAAACGATGTGGTTGATGAAGACAGCTTTAAAGAGTTTGATAAGGATTTAAAAAGCATCAATCCCATTGACTTTCCCGGGTACAACGAAAAACTTAATGAGGCAAAAAAGAACAGCGGCCTTTCAGAAGCTGTTGTTTGCGGTATGGCTGAAATAAACGGAATTCCGTGTGCAATGTTTGTCATGGATTCTAATTTCATGATGGGCAGCATGGGATCTGTTGTGGGCGAAAAGATCACACGATTGTTTGAAACCGCAACATCCAAAAAACTTCCCGTGATCGGTTTTGTCACCTCGGGAGGGGCGAGAATGCAGGAAGGTATTCTTTCGCTTATGCAAATGGCTAAAGTAAGCGGAGCTGTAAAAAGACACAGCGACGCAGGAAACCTGTATATATCCGTTCTTACCGATCCCACAACCGGCGGAATTACGGCAAGCTTTGCAATGCAGGGTGATATAATTATTGCAGAACCAAAAGCGCTTATCGGTTTTGCCGGTGCGCGCGTTATCGAACAGACCACCGGTGAAAAGCTTCCGGAAGGATTCCAGCGTGCGGAATTTTTGCTTGATCATGGTTTTATTGACATTATCGAAGAAAGAAAACGCATGAAGTATACTCTTACGAAAATTCTTTCTATACACACAAGTAACATAAGAAGCATTGATGCGGAGGGTAAATAAATGGTCCAGACAGATATATCAAATGCCTATGAGCGGGTACTTGTAGCCCGCAATTCCAAAAGACCTTCGGGTGCTTATTATATAAGCCGCATGATAGATAGCTTTGTTGAATTGCACGGTGACCGCAGGTTTGGCGATGACGGTGCAATAATTGGCGGTATTGGATATTTAAACGGTACTCCGGTCACCGTAATTGCTATGGAACGCGGCTCAACCGTCGAGGAACGTATGAAACGCAATTTTGGCTGTCCCACACCGGAAGGTTACAGAAAAGCGTTGAGATTGATGAAGTCTGCCGAAAAGTTTAACCGCCCGATAATATGTTTTATCGGTAGCTCAGGGGCTTACTGCGGTATTGATGCTGAAAAACGCGGGCAAGGTGAAGCGATTGCTGAAAATCTTTATGAAATGATGGGTATACGTGTTCCTGTTATTTCGGTCGTTATAGGCGAAGGGGGCAGTGGAGGAGCGCTTGCGCTCGGAGTATGTGATACAACTGTAATGCTTGAAAATTCTGTATATTCCGTAATATCTCCCGAAGGCTGTGCAAGCATATTATGGAAAGATTCGGCAAAAGCTGCCGATGCAGCAGCTGCACTCAAGCTTACTTCCTATGACCTTAAATCCTTCGAAGTTATTGAAAAGATAATCGTAGAGGACGGAAGAAGCGATGCTGAGGTGTGCGATGATCTTAAACATTTTATTTGCGCAGAAATTGCATCTAAGCAAAAACTTGATTCAAAGATACTTCTTGAAAAACGTTATGAAAAATTCAGAAAAATAGGTTCATAAATCAAAGCCGCATTTTTTATGCGGCATTTTTTTATACAATGTAAAAAATTACTTGACTTTTAAGCTTGAAAATTGTACAATATAAAGTAACTAAGTATGAATTTGTGGAGGATTTATGGATACTAATATTACTTTTGATTTAAGTATTTTTATAAAAAAGTGGCGAATTATAGCAATTGTGGCTGTTGTTTGTACATTGATTTCATACTGCTATTCAACTTTCGTTTCACAGCCGTCATATTGGTGTTCCAGAGCTTATACCATAGTTAACAATATGTCTTATTCCAATGACGAGGAAAGCCGAACCGCATCAATAAACGATATGAACGTTTCAAGATTGCTTGTTGAAACTTATACAGAGCTTCTTTGTTTGGATGAAATGGTTTCTTGCCTTTCTGATTACATTCAGCAGGAATATCAAATTGATATTTCTTATCGCAAATTGAGGTCATGCATAAGAATCGATACGCAAGGTACAACGGAGATAATGCGAGTTATTGTTACAACAAACGATAAAAAACTTTCCCGTATAATTTCCGATTCTATTGACGTTTACCTAATACCCCTTGCAAGTGACGGCGTTGGTTCTGCGGAAATTATTTCTCAAGGTCAGCCTTTGGATGGTATGAGCACCACCAGCACTTTCAAAACGTGTGCCATTGGTTTTGTTTTTGGTGCAGTTTTGGGTGCCTCGCTGATTTTTGTATTATATGTTTTTAATAATAAAGTAACTGACGAAGAAGAATTTGTGAAGATGTTCAACATACCTGTGCTTGGAAATATCCCCGAACCTTTCGCAGATAAAGGAGTTTACAAATATGGCAAATAATAAATCAAAAAACAATCTTTCTGACGTACTGTCATACCGATTAGGCAGTAATTCTCCTTTTCTGTATGTTGAGGCTTATAACCATCTCAGAACAAACGTAATGTTCTCGATGGCGGCGTTGGGCAGCGATAAAAAAACCATCGTTGTATCCAGTGCATACCCCAGCGAAGGCAAATCCACCGTCAGTTCAAATCTTGCAATTTCACTTGCTAAGCTCCAAAAAAAGATATTACTTATTGATGCCGACATGCGAAAAACGAAACTTCATATGATTTTTGGTGTGAATAATAAATGCGGACTTTCGGATGTCTTGCTTGATGCTTCGCTCGAAAGTGCCATGGTTGGCATAGGCGGATTGAACCTTGATTTTCTGCCTGCCGGCACAGTACCTCCAAACCCTTCTGATTTGCTTGGCTCTAAGAATATGGCGACACTTATTGGTGAGTTTGAAAAAATTTATGATTATATTATCATAGACACGCCTCCCGTACTTCTTGTATCCGATGCCCTCACGCTTTCTGATATTTCAGCAGGTGTTCTTCTTAGCTGCCGATACAAAAAGACATCTTATAACAACGTTTCCAAGGCGCTTTCTGCTTTTGAAATGGCTAAATTCCCGGTGCTCGGTACAGCCATTGTCGGAACAAGAAACCTTCCTGATAAAGTTATTAATTACGGATACAACGCGAAGTGAAAACCATATCCTTCATATCATCTAAAATCAGCAGGAAACGAGTGAGTATTCTTTGTTTGCTTGCCGTCACCATTCTTTTGCAGATTTCTTTTATTTTTTCCAATTCTCTTCAGGATGCTGTGAATTCGGATAATCAGAGCGATGTATTTGTACGTTTTGCTATTGAAAAAATATTAGGACTTGATTACGAGAATCAAAGCGACGATTTTTTAGGTACAGTGAGTTTTGTTATTCGCAAAATAGCACATTTTTGTGAATACGGATTGCTCGGAATTCTTGTGTTTTTGTTTATATATATTTATTCATGTTCTGTTCCAAATGCTTTTTTTATTACTGTGCAG
>JAZSGA010000104.1:0-25958 GCA_045532495.1 Eubacteriales bacterium
GATTTGAATTTTGATTATATAATAACACATTCTGCCCCGACATCTGTTCAAACAGAAATCGCTTCCGCATATGAGGTTAACGAACTTACAGAATTTCTGGAAAGAATAAAAAACAGTGCGGTTTATAAAAAATGGTTTTTCGGTCATTATCATCAGGATAAGACTATTGATGAAAAACATATTGCCATATTTAATTCTATTTACAAAATATAAAATTAAAGGCAGGATGAAATGAACCGGCCCCCAAAAAGTCAGACCAAAAATCTAACGATTGGGAGGTCGGTTCATTCTATATGTGGGCATTTTTGTATTCTGCCTATGCACGAAAAATTAACAAATTTGCTCATTTCATTGACATTTGCATTTTAATGTGTTAGAATGTTTCAAACATACAAAAAAGAATCAATGTATGTGTAAAGGAGAGTGTTTTCTGCAATGAAAATTCACGGTGATTTTATTGGCGGAAATATTACGGTTTCCGCACAAAACGGCAATGAAGTATATCTTGAAAATCAGCTGCGCGGTTCTTCGCAGGACTGGTTTTACTGGGCGTTTTGCGTTGAAGGAGCGCAGGGAAAGCAACTGACATTTCATATGCAGCCCAGACGTCTTGGATACTGGGGACCTGCCGTAAGCCACGATCTTAAAAACTGGCATTGGGCAGACAATGTGGATGAAGATTCCTTTACCTACAACTTCTCCGAGAACGAAACCAAGGTGTATTTTGCACATAATATGCTTTATCACCCCGACAGATTCTTTGCTCTTGCGGATGAGCTTAATTTGCAGCCGACAGAGCTTTGCAAAAGCCGCAAAGGACGCAGTGTTCCGTCGCTTGTATTTGGCAGCGGCAGCAAAAGCATTATAATGACCGCGCGCCACCATGCGTGTGAATCCACGGGTTCATATGTGCTTGAGGGTGTGCTCAGAGAGCTTTCCGAAGCTCCCGTTGAGGATGCAACGATTTTTTGCGTGCCCTTTGTGGATTATGATGGCGTTGTGGACGGCGATCAGGGCAAAGCAAGAAGTCCGCACGATCACAACCGCGACTATGACCCTGAATGTTTTATATATCCCGAAACCACCGCAATAAAGGCATATGCCGACAAAAACGGATGCAATTACGGCTTTGATTTCCATTCTCCGGCTCATAAAGGCGGAGAAAATGACAATGTTTTTATCGTAAGAAACAGCGTGGAAAAGAATCATAAAACCGATAGGTTTGCAAGAATACTGGAAAGCAAAATAACGCCTTCTTCAATGAAATACCAGGCTTCCAACGACCATCCCCCGATGACGGGATGGAACAGACCCGGTCCAAGCTTTGGCTATACAATGATGCACCGTCCCGAATGTGAAATAGCCCATACAATCGAATGTACATATGCGGGTACGGAGGATAACAAGGTAAGCATAGAAAAAATGATCGAGCTGGGAAGATGCTATGCCCGTGCAATAAAGGAATATATATACACAGTTAATGAATAAAGGTGTCCGGGAGGCATGAACCATGTACGATAACATTCTTACCTGCTTTGAAAGACAGCAGGGTGACAAAAGCGATTCCGAAAGGATCCAGAGAGCAATAGATGCAACACCAAACGGTATTCTTTGTATTCCAAAAGGGGATTATGATATCAAAACCCCGTTGCTTATAGAAAACCGCTGCAGCCTTAAAATGCATCCTGCCGCGCGCCTTGTGGCGTCGGAAAAAATGGATTTTGTACTCACCTATAAGCCTGCGGACAATTATACCAAGCTTACACTTTTTGACGAAGACGGAAACGTGTATGATAACTTAGGCCTTTTTATTGACGGCGGAGATATTGACGGAAACGGACTTGCAAGCTGCTTTGCAATTACAAATGCCCATCATTTTACGCTTTCCAATATCTCTTTCCATAACGGCAAAGAGTACGGTCTTTATATAGGCGGCAAGAACAAGGGACACATTTACGAGCTTGTGTGCAATAACGTGTACTGCAAATGTACCATGAAAGGGCTGGCAGGAAATGTGGGTATATGGTCCGATAAGCACGATGCCCACTTTACCGATTGCTTTGTGATTGATTATACCGTGGGCATGAGGATTCTTGGAAGTGCCAACAGAATAACCCGTTGCCATTTGTGGGGCGGCACGGTGCCTCCGCCAAACTACAGCGTTAAGGAATGGTCGGATATTTACGGCAAACGCAAGGAAAATATGATGAAGGGCCTTTACGATGATGATTCGGGAAACGGATATGAAAATGAAGTGCCCGAAATGCTTGTAAATTCCATATCCTTTGACATAATCGGCGGTTACAATATTCTTGATGGCTGTTATGCGGATACGGCGGAAATTGGCTATAACATAGCAGGCAACACAAGAATAACAGGCTGTGACTTTTTTAATAACCAGCTTATGGGAATGAAAAAATCCGTTGCCATAAATCATATAAAGGGGCAGCTTCAGGTGCAGATGTGCTCTTTCCGCGCAACCGCAGGAACGGAAGTTTTGTATGAGGGAAGCGGCGAAGATGTGCAATGGCACATGAATAACGTCAGGGGATTCAGCAAAAATCCTTTTTATAACAAATAAACCGATTAAGTTATAAGCGGCAAAAAGAGCATGCTTTACACTTTTCCGTTGCAAATACTGACTTTAAAGAGGTAGAATATGGGATATTTATTTTTGGCAATTGCACTTTTAGCAGGTGCCACAAAAGGCTTTTGCGGCAAAAAAATGGGAAATTTTGCCGAAACGGTAAAAAGTGCCGTGTCGCTTAACATTGTCCGCATGTCTTTTTGCGTGGTGTTTGGAATACTGCTTGTGTTTGCATACAATGATGTAGTCTACCTTACCCTTGATCCCAAGGTTGTTGCAATATCCGCTTTTTCGGGAATCAGCACATCTGCGTTTGTGGTAACCTGGCTTTTGGCGGTGCGTAAAAGTGCTTACATGATGCTGGATGTGTTTTTGATGCTGGGCACCCTTGTGCCCATGGTGGCAGGATACGCGGTATTCAACGAAAACATTTCCGCAAATCAGTGGGTGGGATTTTTCATACTTGTGGTGGCTGTTATAATAATGTGCTCATACAACAATTCCATCAAAACAAAAATAAATATATGGTCATTTTTGCTGCTTGTGGTTTGCGGATTTGTAAGCGGACTTAACGATTTTTCCCAAAAAACCTTTGTAAAAGTGTTGCCCGATGTTCCTGTATCGGTGTTTAATCTTTACACCTATGTTTTTGCGGCTGTTACACTTTTGATAGTATATGCCTGCATGTCGGTGAAGAACGAAGAAAAAAACAACAAAAAACTGGGTAAAAAGTACATATACGTTCTGATAATGTCGGCGGCGCTTATTGCCAATTCGTATTTCAAAACAAAAGCTGCCGCACATCTTGACAGCGCACAGCTTTATCCGCTGAGTCAGGGAATGTCGCTTATACTTTCATCTCTTATGGCGGCGGTGTTTTTCAAGGAAAAGCTTACCGTGAAATGCGTTGTGGGTATTGTAATTGCATTTGCAGGACTTATTGTTATGAATTTGCTGTCGTTTTAAACCTGAAAAAAGAAACCTAAACAAGTGTCTTAACCAATCAGCTTGCGTGGGTGGGAACACCTTCGGTATATCTGAAATAAAACGGCAAAACGAAAGGGATATTGGCCATGGTAGAAACAAGAATTTACAATTCGCTTACCCCCATTTATTTCGACAAAGAACCCGCCGGTGCTTCTTCCGACGAATTTACAATGTGCGCAAACCAGCAGCTTTCCTTTCAGCTGGCATACAAAATAACCGACGGTGCCGAAAGCGAAAAGGATTTTTATGTCAGGGTGGAATCGGATATTCCTGTCAGCAATTATTATATAAACAACGTACCCGTGCCGCACACGGCGAAGGATGATGCGGATTTTTCCGCAGGCATGTATCCCGATATTCTGCTGCCAAAAAAAACAAACCCAAAAATCTGCGAATACATATATTTTGGCAGAAAAATATATCTGGAGCAGGACGAAAACGTGCGCCTGCGTGCCTATGATGACAGCTGGCAGGGCTTGTGGTTTGTTGTTAACGAAAATTCAAAGGTGCTTTCCGGCGGTACTTATAAAATAAAGCTTGAGCTTGTAAGCAAAAGAAACGAAGTTATTGCCTGCCGCAATATCATCGTAAATGTTATCCCCGAAAAGCTTCCTGCTCAAAAGCTTATATATACAAACTGGTTTCATAATGATTGCCTGGCGGATTTTTACGGTGTGCCTGTGTTTTCGGAAAGATACTTTGAAATTTTTGCTGATTTTGTAAAAAAAGCATCGCTTAACGGCATGAACATGATCCTTTTGCCTGCTTTCACCCCTCCGCTGGATACCCCCGTGGGCGGCGAAAGAATGACTGTTCAGCTTGTGGATGTTGTTAAAAAGGGCAAAAAATATGAGTTTGATTTTAGCCTTATGAAGCGCTATATCGATATCTGTCGCAAAAACGGAATAACCCATTTCGAGCACTCGCATTTCTTTTCCCAATGGGGAGCGGAAGCGGCGCCAAAGGTGATGGCAACGGTAAACGGCAGGAAAAAAAGAATATTCGGTTGGGACACAAAAGCGGATTCTCCCGCATATACTTCGTTTTTGACTCAATATATTACAGAGCTCAAAAAGTTCCTTAAAGCCGAAAAGCTTGAAAAAAAGATTCTTTTCCACATATCCGATGAGCCGCAGGATGAGCATATTCCCTCATATAGCCGTGCACGCAATTCCATTATCGGTCAGCTTGAAGGCTACACCGTGGGAGATGCGCTTTCACACTACGAAATATACGAAAAAGGTCTGTGTACCACGCCCATTGTAAGCACGGCATCCATAAAGGATTTTATCGGCAAGGTGGATGACCTGTGGGCATATTACGTGGGCGGCACGTTCCTTGACGGTGCTGTAAGCAACCGCGTTTTCAGGGTTTCAAGAGAACGTAACCGCATGCTGGGTGTGCAAATGTACTATCATGATATAAAGGGATTTTTGCATTGGGGTTATAACAACTATTACGGCGAGCTCAGTAAATATATGTTTAATCCAGCCATGAATCCCTGCGGAGGTTTTCCGCTGGCAGGCACCTCCTATTCGGTGTATCCTGCATTTGACGGCACCTGTTATCAGTCCGTGCGTCAGAAGGTTTTTGCCGAGGGTATATGCGATATGCGCCTGCTTTGTCTGCTTGAAAAGCTTACTTCACGCAGTAAGTGTCGGGAATTTATAGAAAAGCATTTTGGTGTGCCGTCGTTTGACAAAGCTCCTGACAGCGCAGAAGCTTACACGAATTTCATAAACGAGCTTTATGCCGAGATCAAAAATGCAGCAAGCAAATAACCGCTTTTAAAGAATAAAAGGGCTGTATCAAAACATAATGATACAGCCTAAATTATATGAAAAATTTCACAAATATTCGTAGGGGACGATGCTGGCATCGTCCCATTTTTTGTGCACAATGTGTATTTGATACAGCCTCTTTGTTTTATATGCTTTTTGAATAATATGTATTTTATTCGATGTCAGGCAATGCCGAAAGAAGCTTTTTAACCACTTTGCCCATGGCTGAAAAGTAGGTCTGAGGATCTATGTTTTTGAACATACAAATATTGGAACTTTCGGTATCCTCCCACTTGAGCGTACCGTCATCGTTTACATCTACATATACCGGGACGTATTTGTAAAGCGGAGTATCCACTTTGCAGCAATCTTCAATGTCGCCTTCGGGGGTTACGTATTTTCCTGCGGAAAGCAGATAACCGGGGGTGCTCCACATCTGGCGTTTTTTATTCATCCAGCTTTCAAGCAGCTCCGTATCCAACGGACTGCGCAGATATGTGAGCCAGTGGGTATCCTCAACCGCGCCGAACATATAATTAAAGTATTTTTTTATTGCTTGTGACATGTGTGGAACCATGTCTGCTTGATCTATCTCGTAATAGTTGGCACGTTCTGCGGGTACAAAGGGGTATTTGAGTGAATCAAAGCAAGGTGACCAGCGAATGTTGCAGGGAATCTTAAATATTTGTGAAAAGGCATAGGGTTCAAGGGATACATTGTATTCCAATGGTTCCTGCTTGTCATATGTGCCTGCGTTAAGGTAAATGCAATCGCACTTTTTTTCAAAAAGCTCGGGGGCGTAGCGGTAGGCAATTACCACATCCTTGCATGAACCGCACATGTGAATATCCACCTTGCTTTCCGAGCGCTGAAGCGCATCGAGCAAAAGGGTAACCGAGGATATTTTTTTGTGCGATTTCAATACTTCGTCAAGATCCTGCTTTGTTTTTATCGGAGTTCTTGATCCCACACCCACGGGTACAGCCATTCCCGTGATAAAATTCAGTTGAGCGACAGACTGAACGGAAGGGTCGCCGAAATGCAAAAACGAGCCGTCATTGGCGATGGCTCTGTCATCATCACACATAATGCCTGCAAAACGAATCAGCCCCATGTGGGCAAGGGCATACATGGATGCAAGGTTCCAATGGTCGTTGGGATCGGCATGGCGGTGATACAAATCGGTGGTGAGAATAACGTCTTTCATTGTAAAAACCTCAAATATTTCAAATGTTGATAACATTATACCGTTTTGATGGGAAAAAGTCAACAAATAATACAGCCCAAATGGGCAAAAAAAGGACCTGCCAACGCAGGTCCTTAAAACCGATTTATTATTCAGCTGTTTCTTCAGTAGCTTCTGTTTCTTCAGTAGCTTCTGCTTCTTCAGTAACTTCTGTTTCACCTTCAACTGCTGCGTCTTCTTCGATGATGCCTTCGAGCTGGTCGGGAGTGAGAACGTTGTCAAAGTTTGTTTCGGGTTCGGGCTGGAAGATGTACATAACAAGAACAACGATGAAGAAAAGGATGCAAACGATTGTTGTGAGCTTGTTAAGAAGACCGTCTATGGACTTACCCTTCTGTTTGCCGAAGAAAGTTTCAGCACCACCGGCGATGGTTCCGGACATTCTGTGATCCTTGCTGCTCTGAAGAAGAATTGTTGCAACGAGGAAGATAGACATTACGAGAATTACGATACCTAAAATTGTATTCATAAAACTGACCTCCAAAATTAATGTTAAAATACGCCGGCAGATTTACCGGCAAAAGCCAAGCTGATATACCGCAAAAGGGCAATCCCTGGCGATTAGCGTTAAACATTATAACACATATTGAAAAGAAATGCAAGAGCTTTTTTTACTTTTTATAAAAAAATACCCAAAAGTTTAAAAAACTAAGCGTTTATTCGCCTTAAAAGGCATACGGCATGTGCCGAAATTCCCTCAAGTCTGCCCGTAAAGCCAAGCTTTTCTTCGGTGGTGGCTTTAACATTGATGCATGAAATATCGCATTGCATAACCTTTGCGATATTCTGACGCATGGTATAAATGTGTGGCAAAAGCTTGGGAGCCTGGGCAATGACCGTGCAATCGGCATTGCAAAGCTCATAGCCGTTCTGCTTTATCATATCGCACACCTTTGAAAGCAGGATCATGCTGTCAATATCCTTGAATTCGCCCGATGTGTCGGGGAAATGCCTGCCAATATCTCCCAACGCTAAAGCGCCCAGCAGCGAATCCATAAGCGCATGCACCAGCACGTCCGCATCGGAATGACCCAAAAGGCCTTTTTCGTAGGGTATTTCAACACCGCCAAGCACAAGGCGTCGGTTTTCGGCAAAGCGGTGAACATCGTATCCGTGACCTATTCGCATAATATCACCTCGCAATCAGTTGTTTTGCGCCATGCTTCTGCGTTTTTGCAGAATGGCTTCGGCAACAAAAACATCTTCGGGATAGGTTATTTTTATGTTGTCATGACCACATTCCACCAGCTTTACAAGAAAGCCTGCGTTTGTAACAAGTCCGCTTTCGTCGGTTGCCTGTGTGCCGTTTTTTTCGCCAAGGGCAAGGGCTGTGTGGAACATATCTGTATCAAAAACCTGGGGAGTTTGTATGTGCCACAGATTTTCGCGGTCCACGTGGCCGTTTACAAGGCAGTTTTCGTCGGTGGTTTTAAAGGTATCTTTGGCACGGGCGGCACAAACGGCATTTCCGTATTGCTGTGCCGTGCGTATAACACGGGCAAGCTCCTCATCGGTAAGCAGAGGGCGTGCACCGTCATGTATGGCAACAAGCTTTGTTTTGCTGCGGTTTTCAAAGGCGGCACGGAAAGCCCTTTTTACTGAATCCTGACGTGTTGCTCCGCCTTCGGTTACGATAATTTCTTTCATGTAGTTTTCCCGGGCGCATATTTCACGCATAAGGTGCATATCCTCACGCTTGGTGGAGATTACAACACGCTCCACATCGTCGCATCGCATAAAAAGGTCCAGCGAATAAAGTATGGCATGCCTGCCGCATATTTTCATAAGGGGCTTGGATACACCGCCCATACGTGTTCCGCTGCCTGCGGCGGCTATCATCACCGTCACGGCTCCGGGTGCGGTTTTGTTCAAGAAAACACCTCCCGTATATTTGCTTTTCTGTATAATTGTACCCCTTTACGGGCGCTGTGTCAAGCGGCAATTTGCAATTCATTATTAATAGGAACAAAACCGCCAACCGAATTAACCAAATATCTTATAATTATTAAACAATCAGACATAAATAATTTGTCGAAACCTATTGCAAAAACCATGCATTAGCGATTATAATATAATTTGTGTGAAAAACATATTTTTTCATCGGGAGTGAATAATATCAACTGCGAAACAATAACATCAAGGAAGAATCCCGGAATAATTGCCGCCTGTTCGCTTGCCGATAAAAAGGGCAGGGATGCCACGGGGCTTTTTGCCACCGAGGGAATAAAGCTTCTGGGTGAACTGCTTGACGAAAACATAACCGTGACCGAGCTGTTTTTTACAGCCCGTGCAAAACAGCGTTATGCCGATGCAATAAACCGCGCTTGCGGCACGGGTGCAAAGCTTTTTGAAGTTACCGATGAGGTGTACGCAAAGCTTTCGTCCGAAAAAAATCCCGAAGGAGTTTTTGCCGTGGCAAAAAAATCCAAGGTATATGCAAGCTGTGCAGACACCCCCGGAAACGGAGGCTTTCTTATACTCGACGGTGTGCAGAACCCTTCCAACATCGGCACTGTTATCCGCACCGCAAGTGCACTGGGCATACAAAAGATACTTTTGGGCCCCGGCTGTGCAGATATTTTCAGTCATAAAACTCTGCGTGCTTCCATGGGAGCGCTTTTTAAAGTGAATATATGCATTGCTGCGGATCTTTGTAAAGAGATAAAATATCTGCTGTCTTCGGGCTGTCACGTTTATGCGGCGGCGCTGGATAAAAACAGCACAGATATACGCAATACCGTTTTTGCCGCAGAGGATTGCATAGTACTTGGCAATGAGGGCAGCGGCATAAGCGATGAAGTACTTGCCTTGTGCGATAAAAAAGTTATAATTCCCATGCAGCAAAACACCGAATCTTTAAATGCCGCAACCGCGGCAGCCATTCTTATGTGGGAAAAACAAAAAGGAGCGTTGAAATGATCGCCCGTGCCGGTTATTATATATGGCTTGCCGAAATAAGCGGTGCAGGTTCGGATCTTTCCAAAAGAGTATTCGAAGCCTTTGACGGTGATATGCAAAGCGCTTACGAGGCAGATGCCGAAGCTTATACTTCCTTGGGTTTTACCGCGGAAGAAGCACAGCTTTTATCCGATAAGGATTTTACCCGCACCAATATGATACTCGATTATTGTGCCGAAAACAAAGTGGGGCTTTTGCTAATGGGTTCGGAATATTATCCCGAAAAGCTTTACGGAATTTGTGATCCGCCGCCCGTGCTTTATTATAAAGGGCGCATAGAAAAGCTTCGCAACAGCGCTGCGGTAACAGCTATAGGCAGCCGCAAATGCAGCGAAAGTGCACACGATGCCGCCTATACTTTATGTTACAAGCTGGCGTGCAACGGAGTGTCGCTTGTATCGGGCATTGCCGAAGGAATAGATTCCGCTTGCATAAGAGGTACGCTTGACGGCGGAGGCTTTGCCATTGGTGTTATGGGCAGCGGTATAAATATGCTGTACCCTTACGAAAACAGCGCACTTTATATGCGCATGTTCCGTTCCGGACTGGTTATTACCGAGTTTTCGCCTTTCACCGAACCTCTTTCGGTAAACTTCCCCATACGAAACCGCATAATGGCGGCGTTGGGTGATGCCGTGCTTGTGGTGGAAGCCCGCGAAAACAGCGGTGCTCTTATAACAGCAGATCTTGCTTCGGGTTTCGGAAAACGCATTTTTGCCGTTCCCGGCAGTACAACCAATCCCCTTTGCCGCGGCTCAAACGAGCTTTTGAAGCGAGGGGCAACACCTGTCACCGAGGCGGATGACATAATAAACGAATTCAGATACGCTTATCCGACATTGGTATCGGTTGCAAGCGACCGCAAAGCAAGGCTTACAAGAAGCGGATATGTTTCAAAACGCAAACGCCGCCGCAGCCTGAAAACGGAAGATCCAACACCGCCGGCACCGCAGGAAATGCAGCAGGAAACCTTTGATACAGAACCCGAAATGCCGCCTGACGCCGAGCCTGATCTTTCCATGCTTTCGGAAACCGAAAAGCAGATATATCATTTTCTAAAAGAAGCAAATGCCACGGCAGATGCCGTGGGAGCAAAGCTTGAGCTTGCCCAGAACAAAGTTCTGGCATCGCTTACCATGCTTGAAATATACGGCTTGGTGCAATCGTTGCCCGGCGGTATGTACAAGGCAGTATAAATTTATAAAATATCCGTTTTACGGAATACAATATAAACCATTCAGGAGGAAAACAGTGTCTAATCTTGTAATCGTGGAGTCGCCTTCGAAGGCAAGCACAATAAAAGGATATCTCGGAAAGGGCTACAAGGTGGTCGCTTCCAAAGGCCATGTGCGCGATCTCCCCAAAAGCACTTTCGGTATAGAAATCGAAGAAAACTTTGTCCCCAAGTATATTAATATCCGCGGAAAAGGTCCGCTTATAAACGAGCTTAAAAAAGATGCCAAAAATGCCGATACAGTTTATCTTGCGGCCGACCCTGACCGCGAGGGAGAGGCAATATCATGGCATCTTGCAAACGTTCTTGGGCTTGACAGCAAAAAAGCAAAGCGTGTTACCTTTAACGAGATAACAAAGCCTGCCGTAAAGGCGGCAATAAAAGCACCCAAGGAAATAAACATGGATCTGGTGGATGCCCAGCAGGCACGCCGTATTCTTGACCGCATAGTGGGTTACAAGGTAAGCCCCATTCTCTGGAAAAAGATCAAAAGCGGCCTTTCTGCGGGACGTGTTCAGTCTGTTGCCACACGTATTGTGGTGGAACGCGAAAACGAGATCCGCGCTTTCAAGGCAGAGGAATTCTGGAAGCTTGAAGCCATGCTTTCTGCCGAAGGCGGTGTTTTAAAGGCGTCGTTCTACGGCAATGCCAACGGAAAGCTCGATCTTTCCGATAAAGAAAGCACAGATAAAGTTATCGAAGCTGTAAAAAACAGTGTATTTTCCGTAAAAAATATCAAAAAGGCGGTGCGCACAAACAACCCGGCACCTCCTTTTATAACCTCAACACTGCATCAGGAAGCCAACAAACGCTTTGGTTTCCGCTCCGAAAAAACAGCAAAGCTGGCGCAGGAGCTTTATGAAGGTGTATCGTTGGGCGAATTCGGCACACGAGGCCTTATATCCTACATGCGTACCGATTCGCTGCGTATATCCGACATAGCTTCCGATGCCGCAAAGCTTTATATCGAGCAGAAATACGGCGAGGATTACTATCCTAAAACACGCAGAGTTTATAAATCCCGTGCGGGTGCACAGGATGCCCACGAAGCAATACGTCCTGCGGATATGGCATTTGAGCCTGCGGTGGTAAAACAGTATCTTTCTCCCGATCAGTTCAAACTCTATAAGCTTATCTGGGACAGATTTGTGGCTTCGCAGATGGAATCTGCCCTGCTTGATACCGTAACCATTGATATAGAAAGCGCAGGATATATTTTCCGCAGCTCGGGTTACACCGTACGTCATCCCGGCTTTATGGCGGTATATGAGGAATCAAAAGAAGAAAAAGACGAAGATTCCGTTGAAGATGAAGAAAAAGAAGCAAAGCTTCCCGAGGTATCGGTAAACGATAAACTCGCACTTGATAAGCTTTCGCCCTCACAGCATTTCACAAAGCCGCCTGCACGTTATACCGAAGCAACACTTATAAAGGTGCTTGAAGAAAAGGGAATAGGACGTCCGTCCACTTATACTCCAACCATCACCACAATAATCCAGCGCGGATACGTTGAGCGTGACGGTAAATCCCTTGTGCCTTCGCCGCTGGGCGAGGTTACCACACGCCTTATGACAGATAATTTTGCCAGCATTGTGGACTACGGTTTTACCGCAGAAATGGAAGACCTGCTTGACGATGTGGAAAGCGGCAAAAAATCCATGCAGAGCGTTTTAAAAACGTTCTACAGCGATTTCAGCGTTATGCTTGATAAAGCTGAAAAGACTATAGATAAAGGCAACTACAAGCTTGCCGCCGAGGAAACGGATTTTCTTTGTGAAAAGTGCGGAAGCCGTATGGTTATCAAAAACGGCAGATTCGGCAGATTTGCCGCATGCCCCAATTATCCCACATGCCGCAACACAAAGCCTGTGGATAAGGACGGCAACGTTATTGAAAAAACCGAAGAAACCGGCAACACAGCAAGCCTCACCCCCGCTCCCGATGATGTGAAGTGTGATGTGTGCGGAGGCGGAATGGTTATACGCCGCGGCAGATACGGCAACTTCTATGCATGTGCCAAGTATCCCGAATGTCGCAGCACAAAGCCCATTACCAAGGATCTCAACGTTCCCTGCCCTCAGTGCGGATCAAAGATCCTTATAAAGCACGGCAGAAAAAAGAGCGTGTTTTACAGCTGTGAAAAGTATCCCGAATGTAAGTTTTCCACATGGGATATCCCCCAGGAGGAAAAGTGCCCCGAATGTGGCGGATTGCTGCTCAAGAAAAAAGGCAAAGATCTGGTTTACTGCATAAACGAAAAGTGCAGCTATTCCAAAAGCCTTGATAAACAGTAACCTTTTACGGAGGAGTTTCAATTGAAAATAATTGTAGATTGCATGAGCGGTGATAACGCACCCGAAGCCATAGTAAAGGGTGCGGTGGCAGGTGCCATGGCGCATGATGCCGATGTGCTGCTTGTGGGCGACGAAAATATTATAAAAAGCATAATTTCCAAAAACGGACTTTCCGAAAGCCGTGTTTCCTATTATCACACGGATGCGGAGCCCGTTAATATGGATGACGATCCCGGCTGCGTTATGAAAGATAAAAAAGAAGCCTCCATGCCCACTGCCTTAAGACTTCTTGCCGAAGGAAAAGGTGATGCGGTGGTAAGTGCGGGAAACACGGGTGCTCTTTTTACGGGTGCCACCCTTATCGTGCGCCGCATAAAAGGCATGCGCCGTGCGGCTCTTGGCGCCATTGTTCCGCTGGGAAAACCCATGCTGTTGGTGGATGCCGGAGCAAACACCGATGTTTTCCCCGAACATCTGGCAGATTTTGCCCTTATGGGCCACCTGTTTATGGAACACGTTATGGGTATAAAATTGCCTAAGGTGGGACTCATAAACAACGGCACCGAGGAAAAAAAGGGCACACCCCTTTATGTTGAAACCCATGAAAAGCTTAAAGAGCTTAAAATAAACTTTATCGGCAATATCGAAGGCAGAGATGTGCCTGCAGGTGTTGCGGATATCATCGTGTGCGATGGCTTTACGGGCAATATTGTGCTTAAAATGTGCGAAGGCTTCGGAAGCTTTATAAAAACCACACTCAAGGATCTGTTTTATCAGAGCCTTGTCACAAAGATTGGCGGTCTTTTTGTAAAGGACAGCATATCAAAGCTTAAAAAGAAAATGGATTATTCCGAATACGGCGGAGCGCCTTTCCTGGGAATATCAAAGCCTGTTATAAAAGCCCACGGAAGCTCCAACGCCAAAAGCATAAGCTACTGCATACTTCAGGCTAAAAATTATGCCACATCCGGCATTATAGAAGAATTTGAATCCCTGGCGGGAAACAAAGAAAAATACATTAAATAACTGCAGGAAGGGTAAAAATGAACAGAGAAGAATATCCGCTTCCGCTTTCATTGCTGGAAGAACGGATAGGATACAACTTTAAAAACAAAAAGCTTGCCGAAACGGCGCTCACTCATTCCTCTTATGCCAATGAGCTGCACGCAAAAGGTAACTCCGATGTTGTTTGCTACGAACGTCTGGAATTTTTGGGCGATTCCGTGCTTTCCATAATCACGTCGGATTTCCTTTTTGAGGAATACTCCATGCTGGCGGAGGGTGATCTTACAAAGATACGTGCCGCATCGGTGTGCGAAGGTGCACTTTATGAGTATTCCAAAAGTTTTGGAGCAGGTGAATTTTTGCTTATAGGTCACGGCGAGGAGCTTACCAACGGCCGTGACAGACGCTCCATTCTTGCCGATGTTTTTGAGGCCATCCTTGCCGCCATATATATCGACGGCGGTTACCGCTTTGCAAAGAATTTTGCATTGCCCTATGTGTCCAAAAAAATAGCCGAGCTTACAAGCGTGGGTGGCAGCGAGGACTGCAAAACCATGCTTCAGCAGCTTGTTCAGCAAAACAAGGGGGATATACTCGAATACGTGCTTGTGGGCGAGGAAGGCCCTGCACACGATAAAAGCTTCTTTTTTGAGGTGCGCCTTAACAACAACTGCATAGGCAAAGGCAGCGGCGGCACCAAGCGTGAAGCCGAACAGCAGGCTGCCCGTGAAGCTTTGGTGCTTTTTGGCGTTATCCCCGAGGATAAAGCCACCAACGGCAGTATAAATTCCAAATGACAGCTACATACAAGCGGCACGCAAATATTCCCATATTCATTCCGCACGAAGGGTGCCCCAACGATTGCGTTTTCTGCAATCAGCGCAAAATAACGGGCACATGCCTTTCTGCCGACCGTGATATAAGCACCGAGATCGATGCGGCACTTGAAACCATCGATACGGCATCCACTTATACCGAAATAGCTTTTTTCGGCGGCAGCTTTACGGGCATTGACCGCGGAATTATGGAAAGACTTTTGAAAAGTGCATATGGCTATATACAGCAGGGCAAAGTAAGCACCATCAGACTTTCAACCCGTCCCGATTATATAAACGAAGAAATACTCGATGTGCTTTCGCACTACGGTGTGCAGCATATAGAGCTGGGAATACAGTCTGCATCCGATGCGGTGCTGTTGGCATCACGCCGCGGGCATACCTTTGCCGATACCGTGCGGGCATGCGATAAAATAGTCCGCCGCGGATTTGTGCTGGGCGGTCAGATGATGATAGGTCTTCCCGGTGCCACAGCGGAGGACGAGGTTTTTACCGCCGGGGAAATATGCCGTCTGGGTGCAAAGGAAGCACGCATATATCCCACCGTGGTGTTCAGGGAAACCGAGCTTTGCCGTATGGCGCAATGCGGCAATTACTTTCCGCTTGAGCAGGAAGATGCTGTGGAACGCAGCGCCGCCTGCCTTAAAGTATTTATAAAAAATGGCGTTAAGGTTTTGCGCATCGGTCTGCAGTCCGGTGAAAACCTTACGGACCCCAATGAAGTTTACGGCGGAGCAAATCACCCTGCCATGGGCGAGCTTTGCGAAAGCCGTGTTTATCTTGATATTATAAAAAAATCCCTTTCTGCACATGTACCATTTACGCAGAATTACAAAAATCTTGAGATCTCCGTGCCCTACGGCGAGGTTTCAAAGGCGGCAGGGCATAAAAAAGCAAACAAAGCCGCCATATCCGCATACCTCTTAACCAACGGGGCAGGCCGGGTAAATATAAAAATAACAGAACAGCAACTGGAAAAATATACCGTTACCACACGGTTTTACAATTGATATAAAAATAACCGTATAAATTCCAAAACCAAAAGGAAGTGAACTGTTTGCATCTTAAAGCGCTTGAAATGCGTGGATTTAAATCCTTCCCTGACAAGACCAGACTGGATTTTGAAAAGGGCATAACCGCAATAGTAGGCCCTAACGGAAGTGGCAAAAGCAACATTTCCGATGCGGTCAGATGGGTTCTTGGCGAAATGTCGCCAAAATCCCTGCGTGGACAGAAAATGGAAGACGTTATCTTTAGCGGCACTGCAAAACGCCAGCAAACCGGATTTTGCGAAGTATCTCTTATACTGGATAACTCCGACGGTGCTCTGCCCGATGACCACGAGGAAGTAAAAATAACCCGTAAATATTACCGCTCCGGCGACAGCGAATACAAAATAAACGACAAAACATCACGTCTGCGTGATATATATGAGCTTTTTCTTAACACCGGTATCGGCCGTGAAGGATATTCCGTTATCGGTCAGGGTAAAATAGGTGAAGTTATTTCGCAAAAGAGCGATGAACGCCGACATATATTTGAGGAAGCGGCAGGTATATCCAAGTTCCGCTACCGCAAAAACGATGCGGAAAAAAAGCTTGCAGAAACCGAAAACAACCTTGTTCGCCTGCGTGATATAGTATCCGAAATAGAAAGCCGCATCGGCCCCCTTGAAAAAGCATCGGAAAACGCAAAAAAATACCTTGTGCTTGCCGACCGCAAAAAGGAGCTTGAAGTGGCTTTGTGGGTGGACAGAATAGCAAAAGCCGCCGTTGAGGCAGAGGATTTTGCACAGCGTACCGAAAAGGCGCGTGAAAGCTATAATGCCAAGGATGCCGAGCTTTGCGATAATGAAGAAAAAACCATCTCTCTTTCTGAACAGAAGCAGGAAAAGAGCATGCAGACCGAAACTCTGCGTGAGGAAATATCCCTTATCGAATCCGAAAAAAACGATATTTCGTCAAAATGCGCCCTTTCCGAAAATGATATAAGCCATTACGGCGACCGTATGAAAGCCATCGAGGCGGAAAAGAACGCCATAATCGAGGGCGAGCTCAAAATACTTAATGCTGAACTTTCGGAAAACAGCAAAAAATATAACTCCTCCCTTGAAATACTTGCCACCGCATCGGAAACCGAGGCACAGAAAAAAGCAGAGCTTGATAACGCCAACAAAAATCTTGCCGATGCAGAGCAGAAAATAGAACAGCTTCTTTCGCAAAAACGTGTTGCCGAGGAAGCCATAATCAACAACCGCATAAGCTCGTCCGCTGCGCAAAGCGATGAAAAAAGTGCCGCTGAACGCCGTGAGTTTATCGAAAGCGAAATCGCAAAGACGGTTGAAGAAGCACAGCAGGTAAAACAGTATATCGAAGCGGCAACCCAGCGACGCAATTCGGCGCAGGAGGAAAAAAACGACCTTTCCGAATCTCTTGCCGAAGAGCAGGCTACCCTTGAAAAGCTTGCCGCCGAGCATGATGAGCTTATTAAGATCAAAAATGATATAGCCGCAAAATATGCTTCGGATGTGCACCGCAAGGAAACCCTTGAACGCATGGATAAGCTGCTTGACGGTTTCCCCGGAAGCGTTAAGGCTGTAATGAACGAGCAAAGTCTTTCGGGTATTTGCGGTCCCGTTTCAAAGCTTCTTACCGTTTCGGGCGAATATGTTACCGCCATAGAAACAGCACTTGGTGCCGCAGTTACAAATATTGTGGTGCGTGACGAAGACAGCGCCAAAGGTGCCATCCGCTTCCTTAAGGAGCGCGGTGCAGGACGTGCCACATTTTTACCGCTTACCTCCATCCGTGCCAATATTATCGATGAAGTGGGAATCGTAAAGGAAAACGGCTTTGTTGGCATAGGCTCGCTGCTTGTAAACTGCGAAAAAGAATATAAAATCGTGGCGGAATATCTGCTTGGCAGAACCATTGTTGCCGATAATATCGACAACGCATCACGCATTGCACGCAAATACCGTTTCCGCTACCGTGTGGTTACTCTTGACGGTCAGCTTATAAATGCAGGCGGTTCGTATACCGGCGGTTCGGCGGCGGCAAAAACAGGAGCTATGTCACGCAATGCGGATATAGATGCCCTGGAAAAGCAAATTGCCGATTATATGCGTCAGGCACAGAAAATAACCGCAAAGCTTAAGGAGATCTCCGAAGAAAAAGCAGAAGCTTTAAGCTTTGTTGAGGCTATTAAAAATGACCTTTCCAACTGCGAAAGTCAGCTTTATAAGGCGGAGGGCGATATAAAGCTTCACACCGAGCGTTTTGAAGCCTGCGAGGCACGCATTGCCCACGCAAAAGAACAGCTTGAGGAATTTGGCAGAGAAAGCAGCAGTGAGTTGCTTGAAAAGCTTGCAAAAGAAAAGCAGCAGCATGAAGAACAGCTTTGCGCCATCGAACAGCAGCTTGAACAGGCAAATGCCGAGCGTGATAAGCTTGAAGATATCTGCGATGAATGTGAAAAGGCACTTACAGAATGTCGCATGAAGCTTTATGCGGCGGAAAAGGACAGCGCCACAGCTAAAGAGGCTGTTGCCGATGCCAACCGCAGAATAGCTGATACCAACCGCAGAACAGAACTTCTTGACGAAGAAACACGCGGCCTTCAGCAAAAGCTTGACGAGATCCGTGAGGCTCTTGAGCACGGCGGTGAACGCATTGCCGAGCTTGAACAGGCGCTTGCCGAAAAGAAGGTTGAATTTGAAGAAAGCCGAAACTCGCTTATGCTGCTTGAAAAGCAGATAAACGATCTGCGCTCGGTTCAGAGCGACATTGTGCGTGATAAAGAAGTATTCTTCCGCGAACTTACCAAGTGCGAAAGTGCCCTTGAAGAACGCCGCAAGGAATATGATACCCTCACGGCAAAGCTGTGGGAGGAATACGAGCTTACCTACACCGATGCGGCATCCCTTGATTATCCCAAGCCCAATGCTTCGTCCAATGCCGAGCTTGCTTCCGTGCGTGCAAAGATACGTGCCCTGGGCAGCGTAAACGTAAATGCTGTTGAGGAATACCGTGAAACCAAGGAACGCTACGAGTTTATGACAAAACAGATAGAAGACCTTGAAAGCTCGGGCAAGAGCCTTGAAAACGTCATAAAGCGTCTTGAGGCCGACATGAAGAGAATGTTTGCCGATGCCATTGAAAAAATAAACAGCCAGTTTGGTATGGTATTTACCGAGCTCTTCGGCGGCGGTTCGGCATCCATCGTTATAACCGATGAAGAAAACATCCTTGAATCGGGCATAGAAATAAACGTACAGCCTCCCGGAAAAATGGTAAAGAACATCTCGCTCCTTTCCGGCGGTGAACAGGCGTTTACAGCCATTGCGTTGTATTTTGCCATCCTTAATGTTAATCCTGCGCCTTTTTATATTTTCGACGAAATCGAAGCGGCGCTTGATGATGTAAACGTTACACGCTTTGGCGAATACCTTCGCCGTCACAGCAGCGACACACAGTTTATCGTTATCACCCACCGCCGAGGCAGCATGGAAGCCGCCGACCGTCTTTACGGCGTAACAATGCAGGAAAAAGGCATTTCCAGCTTCCTTAAGGTTGATGTGGATGAGGTTGAAAAGAAAACCGGCTTAAAGCTTTAATTATCCTGCGGAACAAAATTCCGCTAAAAACGACTAATATACAGCAGAGGTAAAAAATGGGATTTTTTGAAAAACTAAAAGCAGGACTCAAAAAAACAAAGGAATCCGTTTTTAAACAGGTAAACGATATTTTCAAACACTTTGTAAGTGTGGACGAGGATATGCTTGAAGAACTTGAAGAAGTTCTTATTGCCGCCGATGTGGGCGTGGAAGCCACCGAGGAAATAATCGAAAACCTGCGCGACAAAATAAAAGAACAGCGCATAAAGGAGCCGGAAGAAGCAAAGCAGGCACTTATGGACATCCTTTGCGAAATGATAGGCGAGGGCGGAACGCTTGATACCGAAAACCGTCCTGCCGTGGTGCTTGTTATCGGTGTAAACGGAGTGGGCAAAACCACATCCATTGCCAAAATAGCAAAAAGACTTAAAGACAGCGGCAAAAGCGTTGTACTTGCCGCCGCAGATACTTTCCGTGCGGCAGCCATAGATCAGCTTGAGGAATGGGCACACCGTGTGGATGTGCCGATAATAAAGCATACCGAGGGCTCCGACCCCGCGGCGGTGGTTTTTGACGCTGCCGCAGCTGCAAAATCCAAGGGCGCAGATGTGCTTATAGTGGATACCGCAGGCAGACTTCACAACAAAAAGAACCTCATGAACGAGCTTGCAAAAATAAACCGTGTTATCGAGCGTGAACTGCCCGGTGCATCAAGAGAAACTCTTTTGGTGCTTGATGCCGTTACAGGTCAGAACGCAGTTAACCAGGCAAAGGAATTCAAAAATGCCGCAGATATAACAGGCATAGTTCTTACAAAGCTTGACGGTACAGCCAAGGGCGGTATCGTAATTTCCATCAAAAAGGTGTTGGGCATACCCGTAAAATATATCGGTGTGGGCGAGCAGATGGATGACCTGCAGGAATTTGATCCCAAAGATTTTGTAAAGGCACTTTTTGAAGAATAAAACGGAGTATACCTTATGAAAAATACAGTTATAGTCGCCACAGGCAATGCCCACAAGGTTACCGAAATGGCGGCAATACTTGCCGGAGTAAAGGATATTGAACTTGTAACCATGCGTGATGCGGGCGTTACGGGCGATATCGAAGAAAACGGCACCACCTTTGAAGAAAACGCAAAAATTAAGGCGCGCACCGTAGCACAGCTTACGGGAAAACCTGCCATAGCGGATGATTCGGGCCTTTCCGTGGATGCCCTGGGAGGCGCTCCCGGAATTTATTCCGCACGCTATGCCTCCATGGATGGCGGCAATGCTTCGGATCAGGCAAATATCGACAAATTGTTGGATGAGCTCAAGCTTATTCCGTCCGGCGAGCGCACGGCACGTTTTGTTTCGGCAATAGCGTTAGTGTTTCCCGATGGGCGTGAATACTGCACCCTTGGCGTGTGCGAGGGTGTTATTACCTCCGAAATGCGTGGCGATGGGGGATTCGGCTACGATCCGATCTTTTACAGCCTTGCGCTTTCAAAAACCTTTGGCGAAGCAACAGCCGAGGAAAAAAACAGCATAAGCCACCGCAACCGTGCGCTGGAACAGCTAAAAGTACTTCTTAACGACATAGAATTCTGATTAACGGAGAAATAAAAATGGAAAAATTAAACAGCTCTCAACGTGCATATCTTCGCGGCATTGCCAACCGTCTGGATGCCATTTTTCAGCTTGGTAAGGATGGCATAGGCGAAAATTTCATAAATCAGATCGACGATGTGCTTGAAAAACGTGAGCTTATAAAAATATCTTTGCTCGAAACCTGCGAGCACACAGTAAAGGAAGCTGCTCAGATGATCTGCGATGCCACAGGTGCGCAATCCGTGCAGATGATCGGCCGCAAGATAGTATTCTACCGTGAGGCAAGAGAGCCCGAAAACCGCAAAATACAGCTTCCAGTAAAAAAGAAATGAACAAAGTTGCTCTTTTCGGCGGAACATTCAATCCGCCGCATGCAGGGCACGTGGCGGCATGCCGTGCATTTGTAAAGGCTGTGTGCCCCGATGTTTTGTATATAATGCCATCGGCATTGCCTCCGCACAAGGAAATTTCGGGTGCGGATGTGCCCGCACACCGTTTTTGCATGGCACGCATGGCTTTTGAAAACATGGGTTGTGATACCGTGTTTTCAGCTATGGAGCTTGCCCGCAGCGGCAAAAGCTATACCGTGGATACAATTAACGAGCTTTTAAAGATCCACGGCTGCGAAAAAGTATATCTGTATGTGGGCAGCGATATGCTTTTCTGCTTTGAAAAATGGAAGGATTTTTTATACCTTTTTGAAAAATGCGTTTTGGTAACCGCTGCGCGCAGTGCCGAGGACGAAGCTGTTATAAGACAGTGCTGCGAAAGATACCGTGAAAAATACGGATGCAGTTATATCCTTATGCCCATAGAGCCGCTGGATATTTCAAGTACCGAGCTGCGAAACATGCTTAAGCATGCGGCAAATGATTTTTCTTGTCAAAAAGAATGTAAAAAATACTTGACCGAAAAGCTTTACGGGTATATAATGAAGAGTGACATATACGGTGAAAAGCCGTGTTGTTCCGATATAACATCCGATGATCTTTTGCAGCGTATACGCAAAGAACTTCCGTCGCAGATTGACGAGTTAAGGCTTGCCCATACATACGGTGTGGAACAGACAGCTCTTGAAATGGCAAAAATATTCCTTCCTCTTTACGGATACGATGAAAGCTATTTTGCAGATATTTCCGCCGCAGCACTGTTGCACGATTATACAAAATGCAAAAGCGATATGTGGCACGAGGATTATCTTAAGGGCCATATGCGCGGATATAAAGGCTATAATGCGGTCTACCACTCCTGGTCGGCGGCGTATTTTGCATTGCAGGAATACCATGTAAACCCAAGGGTTTTCCGTGCGGTGTACAGCCACACAACAGGGCGTGCCGGCATGGACATTTTTGAAAAAATAATATTCCTTGCGGATTATATCGAGCCCGGGCGCAGACATTCGGGTTGTATTGAACTGCGTAAAAAGTATTATGATCTTGTAAATCAATACAGCGAAAATGCCGAAAGGCTTAAAGCTTTGCCCGATGAATTGATCCTTGAATCGCTTGAAAACACAAAGGCGCACCTTGCTTTGCGCGGCGCTGCCATATGCCCGGTTCTTTATGAAACCGTGGATTTTATAAAAAACAGTGAGGTAACAAAGTGACAGACACCGAAAAAAGAGCAGTTGTACTTGAAAAGCTTTCGGAGCTTGGTATAAACTACCGCCTGGTTTCCCATGACGCAGTTTATACAATGGACGAAGCCTACGAGCAGGAAAAAAATCTTGATCTGCCGCAGGACGGCATTGTGGTTAAAAACCTGTTTTTAAAAGAGCATAACAGCGAAAGATATTTCCTTGTGGTTACCGCAGGTAAAAAAACCACCGATATCAAAACTTTACGCAGGTTTTTGGGTACAAAACCCTTAAGCTTTGCAACCGAGGAAGAGCTTGAGCAAAAGCTCGGTGTAACACGCGGCGCAGTAACTCCGCTGGCGGTTATAAACGATACCGAAAAAGCCGTTTCCCTCATAATAGACGATACTCTCAGAGGATGCCTTTTGGGGGTACATCCCAACGAAAACACATCAACTGTTTTTATAACCTACTCTGAACTGGAAAAGTATGCCGAAAGCTGCGGCCATTTGCTTATAAACATGCAGGTGTAACGCAGTCGTTATAAATGAGGACTGAAATAAATGAAAAACACAACAGATAATACCAACACCAAGCCCTGGAAAGTAAAAGAGCCAAAACAAAAAAAGCCTTTTCCGAAATGGCTTAAGGTTTTGCTTATAACCCTTCTTTGCTTTCTCGGACTTACTGTTATAATAGTGGGTGCGGGATCGGCTTTTGTTATTTCCATGATCAACAAACAGCCCGAGCAGGCAGAGCTTCACGAAGAAATAATACAGAATTCCGATATGTTTGAAATGACAGGGCAGGAATCCGAGGGCAACGATACAAACACAGCTCCCGTAGGCAGAAAAGAAGGCTTTTACAATATCCTTGTTATCGGCCGTGATAAAGTCGCTCTTAATACCGACGTAATGCTTATTGCCTCCTTTGATACAAAAAACGGCAAGGCTGCAACGGTTCAGATCCCGAGAGACTCCTACGTTGAGGACGCCGACGGCAACAAATCCAAAATCAATGCCGTGTTTGCCCGCGGCTACACTAATTCCCGCAACGAGCTTTCAAGGCTCAAGCGTGCGGCGGCAAATAAAGAAAAAGCCGAACTTGAGGCTCTTTGTGAGGAATCTTACCTTGATATAGATGCCGACACGCTTAAAAAGTTCTGCGACGGAAACATAAAACAGAACGAGCTTTATTCGAAATACGGCATAAAGGCATTGCAGGATGTTATAAGCCGCACCTTTGGTATTTACTTCGATTATTACGCCATTGTATCCACCGATGCTTTTGTACAGATAGTAGATGCTATTGGCGGCGTGGATGTATATGTTCAGCACGATATGCATTATGATGATCCTTACCAGGATCTTCACATACATATCAATAAAGGTCAGCAACACCTTAACGGTAAGCAGGCAGAAGGTTTTGTAAGATACCGCGCAGGCTATGCCCAGGCGGATATTGCACGCCTTGATGCACAAAAAATATTCCTTACTGCTTTCTTTGAAAAGCTTCTTAGCTTTTCCACCGTTGCCAAGGTGGACGATATAGTAAGTGCGGTGTTTGATTGCGTAAGCACCGATATGACTCTTGAAAACGCCATGGGCTTTGTAAAGCCGGCTCTCTCGCTGGATCTTTCAAGCATAACCATGCTTAATATGCAGGGTTCGCCCTACAACAACGGTTCTTACTACTCGCTAAACAAAGCAGAAAATCTTAAGATCGTAAACGAATACTTCAACATATTTACACATCCGCTTTCCGAAAGTGCGGTAAACGTTGTTGAGCTTGTAAAGCATCAGGATTCCGGCGAGGATCCCGCAGGCATGACAATGGAAGATATTACCACCGAGCAGCCTCATCTTGGCTTTTTGAGCTGATGTTTGCCAAAGGGCATTACATAACCGAGTGTAAATTGCGGATAATAATTAAAAAGCTTAAACCGAAAGGAATTAATAAATGGAAGACATAAAATCTGCCGTAATTGCCGATGCCGACGAGCAAAAGGCACTTGAATCCGGCAAGGAGCTGGCACTTAAAATTGCCGGTATCCTGGACGAAAAAAAGGCGCAGGATATAAAAATCATAAACGTAAACCAAAAAACAGTTATTGCCGACTATTTTGTTATAGCAGGCGGTTCGTCCCGTACCCAGGTAAATTCCCTTGCCGATGAGGTGGAATATAAGCTTGGACTTGAAGGCATAAACCCGTCAAGGGTGGAAGGCCGAGGCGATGGTTCGTGGGTGCTTTTGGATTTTGACAGCGTGCTTGTGCATGTTTTCGGAAGAGAATCCCGTGATTTTTATAAGCTTGAAAAGCTTTGGGCAGAAGGCACACCCGTTGAATTTGTTCAGAAAGAAAACTGAAAACCGACAATATATACAAGAGGAGAATATAAAAAACAATGAGACACGATTTCAAACAAATCGAGCAGAAATGGCAGGAAAAATGGGAAGAAGCAGGCATTTTCCATGCTTCCGATGATTATACAAAGCCGAAATTTTACGGTCTTGTGGAATTCCCTTATCCCAGCGGTGCAGGTATGCACGTTGGTCATATAAAGGCTTATTCCGGACTTGAAGTGGTTTCAAGAAAAAGACGTATGCAGGGCTACAACGTTATGTTCCCCATGGGCTTTGATGCGTACGGACTTCCCACCGAAAACTATGCCATCAAAACAGGTATTCACCCCAGAATCGTAACAGATCAGAACATCGAAAAGTTTACCTCCCAGCTTAAGCGCGTGGGCTTTTCCTTTGACTGGACCCGTGTTATAGATACCACCGACGACAAATACTACAAGTGGACACAGTGGATCTTCCGCAAGATGTTCGATAAAGGCCTGGTTTTCCGCGCCACCACACTTGTAAACTATTGCCCCCACTGTAAAGTTGTTCTTTCCAACGAGGATTCCCAGGGCGGTAAGTGCGATATCTGCCACAGCGATATTATTCAAAAATCCAAGGACGTTTGGTATCTGCGCATAACAGAATATGCCGATAAGCTTTTGCAGGGACTTGAAAAGGTAGATTACCTGCCCAATGTAAAGCTTCAGCAGGAAAACTGGATAGGCAGATCCGAAGGTGCTTTTGTAAACTTTTCGCTCACTAACTGCGATGAAACTCTGCGCATTTATACCACAAGATGCGATACCATGTTCGGTGTAACCTTTATGGTAATTGCACCCGAGCATCCCATTATAGAAAAATATGCCGATAAAATCGGCAACATGGACGAGCTTGATGC
>JAZSGA010000096.1:0-18668 GCA_045532495.1 Eubacteriales bacterium
GGATGCTGAATATACCGCCAGCGGTGATATAGTTATATCGCTGGAAAAGGCAGAAGAACAGGCAGAAAGTTTTGGACATTCAATATACCGTGAGATCGGTTTTCTTGCCGTACATTCCATCCTTCATCTTTTGGGTTACGATCATGAAGTAAGCGAAAAAGATGAGGTTTATATGAACAGCACCTGCGAGGAAGTACTTTCCAAAATCGGACTTACCCGTGATCCCGATGCTGCAGTTAACGATGAATCCGAAGACAACACCCAGATAATCGAAGAAGAACCTGCTGAACCCGAGATCAGCCGTGAGGATATGCGTACGGGATTCATATGCATACTTGGCAGACCAAACGTGGGCAAAAGCACCCTTATGAACGCAATTCTTGGCGAAAAGGTGGCTATCGTATCCAAAAAACCGCAGACAACACGCAACCGCATAACCGGTATTTATACCCGCGGTGCCGATCAGTTTGTGTTTATCGATACTCCCGGTATACATAAGCCCAAAAACAAGCTCGGCGAATATATGATGAAAGAAGCCAGCGATTCGGTTGTCGGTACAGATGCCGTTATATTTATAGTTGAACCCACCGAAAGACCAAACAAGGTGGAACTTGATATAGCAGCACGCATAAATGCCATGAATGTTCCGTGTGTGCTTGTTATAAACAAGGCGGATGCCTTTAAAAAGACAAAAATTCTTGTTACCATAGATAAGTTTAAGGATCTGTGCAATTTTAGCTCCATAATACCTATTTCCGCTCTGGAAAACGACGGGGTGGATATTGTTCTTGACGAAATTACACCTTTCCTCAAAAACGAACCCTGGTATTTTGATTCTGATACAATAACCGATCAGCCTATTCGTCAGATGGCATCGGAAATTATCCGTGAAAAGCTTTTGCGTACCATGGATGATGAAATCCCCCACGGCATTGCGGTTGTAATAGAACAGTTTGAAGAAAAAAAGAACATAATAAATATCCGTGCCGAGCTTTACTGCGAAAAGGAAGCGCACAAAAAGATAATCATCGGGAAAAACGGCGAAAATCTTAAAAGAGTAGCCACCTTTGCCCGTGAAGATATGGAAAAGCTTTTTGATAAAAAAGTATATCTTGATGTCTGGGCAAAAGTAAAGGAAAACTGGCGTGACAGTGCTCTTAACCTTAACCGCCTTGGTTTTAAAGAAGAAAAATAATGGAGATTTGCTGCGATGGTGTTGTTATCCGCGAAACCGCATACGGTGATAACGACAAAATAGTAACCTTACTTACGGATACCCTTGGTAAAATAACAGTTACCGCAAAAGGTGTACGCAGTATCAAAAGCAAAAACTCTGCGGCAGTACAGCTTTTTGCTTTGTCGCAGTTTGAGCTTACGGGCAAAAACGGCAGATATACTTTGAAAACCGCATTGCTTAACAACAGTTTTTATGCTCTGCGTGACGATATAAACCGCTTTGCTTTGGGATCGTATATAGTTGATGTTGTGGGCACCGTGTGTACCGAAAACAGCGATGAAACGCAAATGCTGCGACTTCTCAAAAACTGTTTGTATGCCATGGCTGAATTTCGTGATGTACCTTTGTGGAAAATAAAAGCGGCTTTTGAACTAAAGTGCATGGCAATAAATGGCCTGGCCCCCGATCTTTCGTGTTGCTGTGACTGCGGAAAAGGCACGGAGGATGATACATTTGCCGATAAATTCGGATATCTGCTGTTTGTTCCTTCCGAGGGCGCACCCATGTGTGCGGCATGCGCTGCCGGTAGGGAACAGAACTATTTTGTTCAGATAAGCCGTGAAACCGCAAAAATAATGCAGTATCTGCTTGAGTGTCCGCAAAGTAAAATGCTCAGGTTTTCGGCGGAGCAAGCTCAAGTAAAAAATGAACTTTGCACAGCTGCGGAAAAGTATCTTTGCTGTCAGACCATGCGCAGGTACGAAACTCTGGCTTTTTATAAAAGTCTTGAAGTGATGTGAATTTGATTTAAGGAGATTAAAAATGCAGGTGTCAAACACCGAACAGGAAAGCGGCATTCTTTTGTCGCAAAGCATAGACGAGCTTACTTTTGAAGGTTTCAGACGGGCTTTTGTTTCGTTGGAATTTGATAAAATAATCGATATGCTGTGCGAATGTACTTCTGTTGAGGGAAGCCGTGAACAGCTCAAAAATATAAAACCTTCGGTATCTGTTGAAAATATCCGCTATATGCAAAAGCAGACATCCGAAGCAAAACAGATGATGGCATCAAAAGGCACTCCTTCCTTTGGCGGAGTGCGGAATATAAGCCAGTTCATTGAACGGTGCGAAAAAGGAGCACCGCTTAATATGGCAGAGCTTCTGCATGTTGCCGGTGTGCTTCAGTCCGCACGCAGTGTAACAGAATATTTTGCGGGTTATAAAGGCTCAGAAGAATTTTTGCTCAACGATATAGCAAGCGCTGTTTCACCCAACAAATTTCTTGAGGAGCTTATAACAACATCAATTATTTCCGATGAGCAGATGGCGGATACCGCATCTCCGGAACTATATGATATACGCCGCAAAATACGTTCTGCATCCAACAGAATACGTGAAAATTTGCAAAAATACGTTTCCGGCGGCGGTTCAAAATTTTTACAGGAAAACATTGTTACAACACGCAACGGCAGATTCGTTATTCCCGTAAAATCCGAATACCGAAGCGAAATAAAAGGCCTTGTCCACGATACCTCCGCTTCGGGTTCTACGTTGTTTGTGGAACCCATGAATGTTGTTGAAGCCAACAACGAAATACGTGTTCTTCAGGCAAAGGAAGAAACCGAAATAGAGCGTATTCTTTACCACATATCCTCCGAGTGTGCCAGGTTCTGCGATTCGTTACGGGCAAATTATGATAATTTGTGTGCATTGGCTGCGGTTTTTGCAAAGGCAGAGCTTTCGTTCCGCATGGAGGCAACCGAACCTATAATATCCAAAAAGCCCGTGGTAGAGCTTATATCTGCACGCCACCCGTTGCTTAATAAAGAAAAAGTAGTGCCCATAAATGTGTATCTTGGCAAAAAATACAATATGCTGGTAATAACCGGTCCCAACACAGGCGGAAAAACCGTTACGTTAAAAACCCTCGGTCTGTTTTCGCTTATGGCGCAGTGCGGTCTGCATATTCCCGCAGGCGACGGCTCTACCGTGCCGGTATTTGATTCTATCCTTGCAGATATAGGCGATGAACAGAGCATAGAACAGTCTCTTTCTACTTTTTCGGCGCATATGGTGAATATAGTATCCATTCTCAAAAAGATCACAGCAAGGTCATTGGTGCTGTTTGATGAACTGGGAGCGGGTACCGACCCCCTTGAAGGAGCGGCGCTGGCGGAAGCAATACTCGAAACTGTTCGCAAAACGGGCTGTTTGTGTGCGGCAACAACGCATTATGCGGAGCTTAAAGCATATGCTCTTTCCACTGAAGGCGTATCAAATGCATCCTGTGAATTTGATGTAGAAACGCTGCGTCCCACATACCGCCTTATGATAGGTCTTCCGGGCAAATCCAATGCTTTTGCCATTGCCCAAAGGCTTGGCATACCCGAAGGAATAGTTGAATCCGCAAAGGAAGCTATGACGGGGGAAACTTTGCGTTTTGAAACACTTATAGAACAGCTTGAAACTCAAAAATCCCACTACGAAAACGAAAAACAAAAAGCTAAAAAACTGCGTGAAGAGCTTTCTGAAATGCACCGCAAAACGCGTGAAGAACGGGAACGCTTTAACAAGCGGCTTGAGGCCGAAAACGAGCGCGCCGAAAAGCAGGCACGCGCCATGGTGGAGCAGGCAAGGGCATCGGCGGATTACATTTTTGCCGAACTGGACCGTGTAAAAAAACAGCGTGACAGCGAAAATCTTGCCGAAAGCCTTGCAAAAGCAAAGCAGGATGTCCGCCAGAAGTTGGGCGAGGCAGGCAAAAAACTTGGTAATACACCGCAAAAGCTTGAAGAAGATTATGTTTTGCCCCGTGAATTGCGCAAGGGCGATACAGTAACTTTAAGGGATATTGGCAAAACGGGTACAGTTCTTTCGGTGGACGGTGAAAACGTTACCGTGCAGGCAGGTATTATAAAAACAAAAACAAAGGTAAAAAATCTCATACTTGAGGAAGAAGTGGCAACGCCCGAAAAGAACGTAAAGCTTTCCAAAGCGCCCAGAACAGCTCTTTCTGTCAGCACAGAAATAGATGTACGCGGCATGATAGGCGACGATGCGTGGTTTGCGGTGGATAAGTATCTTGATGAAGCGGTGCTTGCAAATCTCAATCAGGTGACTATTATTCACGGCAAGGGAACGGGTGCACTGCGCGCAGCACTTACGGGATTTTTGCGCCGTGATAAACGTGTAAAAACCATGCGTGCGGGCATGTTTGGCGAAGGTGACAGCGGTGTTACCGTTGTAACCCTTAAATGACATTGTCAAATACCGACATTTTTTGTAAACAGTCGTTAAATTTATAAAAAGTGTATTTACAAAACCAAAGAAATTTGGTATAATAATCTAAATATGAATGTACGTCAATACACATTCGGAGGTGTTGAAATGGAAAAATTAAAGCTTGGCGCACAGTTTTACACTTTGCGTGATTTTACAAAAACCCCGGCAGATTTTCTTCGCACCATGCACAGGGTGGCTGATATCGGCTATAAGTATGTTCAGGTTTCGGGCGTTGGCCCCGATGTAAAAGCCGATGTGATTAAAAAGGCATGCGACGAAACAGGCCTTTCGGTTTATATAACACATACTCCCATGCAACGCATTATGGATGATACCGATGCGGTTATCGAAGAACACAAAAAGTTCGGTTGCGGCATTATCGGCCTCGGCTCTGCCGGCGATTATCACACAAGCTATGACGGATTCCGCCGTTTGGCTGAAGATCTTGCACCTGCTGTTGAAAAAATCAAAAAAGCAGGCATGCTGTTCAGCTATCACAACCACTGGCACGAATTCGAAAAGCAGGGCGATAAATACTTCCTTTCTGCATTGACCGAAAATTGCGATATGAGCGCCGTGCGTCTTACGGCAGATGTTTATTGGCTCCATTTTTCGGGACTTAACGAGTGTGACTGGCTTGAGGAAAATGCCGATATAATTTCATGCACACACTTCAAGGATCTCGGTGTTCATGATGGCAAACAGCAGATAATCGAGATTATGCACGGCAACCTTAACTACCTTAAAATACTGGAATCCTGCAAAAAGGCTGGTATCGAATACAATTTTGTTGAGCTTGATACCACACGCATGGATCCCTTTAAGGCAATGAAAATAAGCTACGATAACCTTATGTCAACAGGTTATTTTGAATAATATCTTAAAACGGAGGAACATAAAATGGCAACTTTAAAAATGCTTGCTATCGACCTTGGCGCATCCAGCGGCAGAGGTATGGTCGGAAAATTCGACGGTAACAAAATTTCTCTTGAAGAAATACACCGTTTTCCCAACGGCCCCGTAAACCTTAACGGCAGCCTTTATTGGGATATTCTTCGCACCTTTGGCGAAATCAAAACCGCTTTGCATAACTGCGCAATGGGCGATAACAAAGATATAAAAACCATGGCGATAGATACCTGGGGCGTGGATTACGGTCTTCTTGACAAAAACGGCAAGCTTCTTGAAAATCCTTATTGCTACCGTGACGAAAGAACCACAAAGGGTATTATGGAAGAACTTTACAAGGTTATTCCCAAGCAGGATCTTTACAAGATCACAGGTACCCAGGCTCTCAATTTCAACACCATTTATCAGCTTTATACATTGGTTAAGGAGCGCCCCGAAGCACTTACAAATGCACAGGATATGCTGTTTATCCCTGACTTGCTCAAGTATTTCCTTACCGGTGTAAAGCAGACAGAATACACCATCGCATCCACAGCACAGATGCTTGATGCTGCAAAGCGTGACTGGGCATACGATGTTATCGAAAAGCTCGGTATCCCCAAGCATATGCTTGGCGAAATTGTTCAGCCCGGCACAGTTTGCGGAAAACTGCTTCCTCAGATCGCAGAAGAAATCGGCGGAATAAACCCCACTGTTGTAAACACCGCATCGCATGATACAGCTGCTGCTGTTGTAGCTGTTCCTTCTCAGAAGGAAGATTTCGTTTACATATCCAGCGGAACTTGGTCGCTTATGGGTAAGGAACTTGCAGAACCTTCAACCTGCGATCTTTCCTACAAGTATGACATTACAAACGAAGGTGGAGCAGAACGCAAGATCCGTTTCCTTAAAAACATCATGGGACTTTGGATCGAGCAGGAATCCCGCCGTCAGTGGCAGAGACAGGGCGAAGATGTTTCCTTTAACGAGCTTTCTGATGCAGCCGTTGCTTCCCAGCCCCTCAAGTGCCTTATAAATCCCGATGACCTTGTGTTCCAAACACCCGGCAACATGCCTCGCCGTATTCAGGAATACTGCGAAAAGACAGGTCAGTATGTTCCCCAAACAAAGGGCGAAATCGTAAGATGTATTTTTGACAGCCTTGCGCTTTGCTACCGTCACACCGTTGAAATGCTTGATGATATTACAGGTAAAAAAACACCTTTCATAAACATCGTTGGCGGCGGTACAAAGGAAGAACCTCTTTGCCGCTTTACAGCAGATGCTTGCGCACGTCCCGTTTATACAGGTCCCGTTGAAGCAACAGCTCTTGGTAACATCGCTATTCAGGCTATTTCCTGCGGTGAGATCAAAAACGTAAGCGAAGCACGCCAGGTAATTGCAAATTCCTTCGAAATCAAGTGCTTTGAGCCCAAGGACACAGCCATGTGGGACGAAGGCTATGCAAAGTTCTTAAAGCTTCTTGAAAAATAAGCTTTAAGCTTTTCAAATCATGTAAATAAAATTTAGAATAAAGGAGATCTCAAAATGTCTATCGAAAAATCCTATGAGCTCGCCCGCGAGCAGTATGCCCAGATCGGCGTTGATACCGACAAGGCTATTGAAAGACTTAAGAATATTCCCATTTCCATCCATTGCTGGCAGGGTGATGACGTTGCGGGTTTTGAAAACCTCGACGGCAGCCTCGACGGCGGCCTTGCTGTAACCGGTAATTACCCCGGAAAGGCAAAGACACCCGATCAGCTCAGAAGCGATATGAGCTTTGCTTTTTCGCTTATCCCCGGTCCTAAAAAGGCTAATATCCACGCTTTCTACAGCGAACCCAAAAATGTAAAGGTTGACAGAGATTCCATCGACAGCTCCTGCTTCGACGCATGGGCTGACTGGGCAGTTGACCAGAAGATCGGTCTTGACTTCAACCCCACATGCTTCTCTCACGCAAAGAGCTCTGACGGTCTTACACTTTCTCATCCCGATGAAGGCATCCGTCAATTCTGGATCGACCACTGCATCCGCAGCCGCGAAATCTCCGAATATCTCGGTAAGCGCACAGGCATCCGTTCTGTAAACAACATCTGGGTTCCTGACGGTTACAAGGACAACTGCTACGATAAGGTTGCTCCCCGTGCACGTCTGCTCGATTCTCTCAACAAGATCGAAGCAAAGAAGCTTGATGCAAAGTACACCAAGGACGCAGTAGAATCCAAAGTGTTTGCAGTTGGCGTTGAAGCATTTACAGTTGGTTCTCATGAATTCTACATGGGTTACGGCATGAAGAATCCCGATGTTATGGTTTGCCTTGATGCAGGTCATTTCCATCCCACAGAAGTTATCTCCAACAAGATTTCTTCTTTGCTTCTGTTCTCCGATGAAATTCTTCTTCACGTTTCCCGTCCTATGCGTTGGGATAGTGACCACGTTGTTATCCTTGATGACGAACTTATGGCCATTGCACAGGAAATTATCCGCAACGATTTTGAAAGCCGCGTAAATATCGCCCTCGACTTCTTCGATGCCAGCATCAACAGAATCGCTGCATGGGTTATCGGTTCCAGAAACACCCAGAAGGCTCTTCTTAAGGCTATGCTTGAGCCCATCGATGTTCTCAAGAAGGCTGAATATGCATTTGATTACACAACAAGACTTGCACTCACCGAAGAATACAAGTCCTATCCTTTCGGAGCAGTTTGGGATTACTACTGCGCACAGATGGGCGTGCCCACCCGTGAAGCATGGTTTGAACAGGTTCGTGCTTACGAAAAAGACGTTCTCCTTAAGAGATAAGTTATTTACTCAGGGTGTGTCCGTTAATCCGGGCACACCTTTTTGATTTAGCGGAGCATAAGATGAGTAACAAATATCTTAAAAACCTTAACAGACTGGAGTTTATAGTAACCTGGGCTTGCAGCGGTAAATGTATTCATTGCTCTCAGGGGGACCATTTCCATGCAGGGGCATGTATTTCAGCGGACAAAGCGAAAAGTGCGTTATTGGCTGTTGTACAGGAATACAGAATAGATTCTGTCATGGTGTTTGGCGGAGAACCTCTACTACATGCCGATGTAGCTTGCGGTATATTGGATACTGCAGCAAAGTGCGGAATTCCAAAAAGGCAGCTTATAACCAACGGATATTTCAGCAAAGACGTGTCTTTTATAAAGAATACGGTCAGTATTCTTAACGATTGCAGGGTAAACGATATTTTACTTTCTGTAGATGCTTTTCATCAACAGACAATACCCGTGGAGTATGTTAAACTCTTTGCCGAAGAATGTAATAAATACTCGTTGCCTATAAGACTTAATCCCGCCTGGCTTGTAAGCAAAGATGATGGTAACGAGTATAATATACTCACCCGTGGTTTGCTTGATGAATTTGTAAAAATAGGTATTCCCGAAGGTGATGGAAATGTAATTTTCCCAGAAGGAAATGCACTTGTGCATCTCAAAGAGTATTTTGATCCCGAAAGGGAATATATAAACCCTTACGTTGATGATGCATATGATGTACGCAGTATAAGCTTTGAACCCAACGGAACAGTGCTTGAGGGCAATATCTACAATGAAGATGTAATGAAAATTCTGGACAGGTATTTGCCAACATAACAAAAAAGAAGCGGTGCAATTATTGCACCGCTTTGCGCTTTTTTATTGTTAATTGCCGGCATTTCTGTTTTGCTTGCTGCATGTAAGATCAAAGCTCTGCTTTACAAGTTCCGATATGGTATTGTCATCCACACTGCCGTCAAGTGCCACGGTTATCCAATGGGCTTTGTTCATATGGTAGGCAGGGAAAAAACCTTCTTCTCTTGTAAGATAAGGTATCATGTTGCAGTCGCATTTGAGGTTTACAACTTCTATTATTTCATCAGAATCAATGCCGAGCCGTTTTTTTGAAATGGCCATTATAACCGCAAACCACTTTTTGTTATCGGCATGACGGAAAACCGAAAATGAAGGATATTTCATCCACGGCTGTTCGCCGTGCACGCCGAATCTCTTTAATATGTGCTGCTCAAGCTTATTTCTGTCCATAACTGTTATTAAAGCGCAGATCCGCCTTTTATAAGGGCTTTTCTAACCTCGGCACCGGAAAGTGTTCTCACATCTCCATTACTGTTAATGGCAAGGACAGCGGCAACACCTGCGGCTTCACCAAGCTGATTGAGATTTACCATAACACGCAGGGCACCAAAAGCCATTCTGTCTGCATTAAGCATACGTCCTGCGGCTATTACATTCTTATACTGTTCCTGAACGAGTACGGAGAAGGGGATCTGATAATACTTAGCTTCGGGGGATGTGACATTGTTTTCTGTACGCCAGTTTCCGGGCACGGGATTTCTCTGTGCGCCTTTCATGTAAACCGTGTTTCCGTTAAGGTATAAAAACTTAATACCGCCATCGGTATCATGCATATCTATGCGATATGTGCCGTTTAAGATAGCATCATCATAGCGTTTTCCGTACAGCATATCCCAACCGCATGCCTTTGTTTTGGTGGTATAATGCGTTGTTTCGCGGATGCCCGCAAGAGATGAATGGGAAACTATATTTATATCGGCATCAGTATATTTTTTTATAAGCTCAACAAAAGCATATGCTTTGCGTCTGCCTTCGATCTCGGCAAAAGTAAGATCTTTTGCAACGGAGCAATCCACGTTAAATATATGAAACTCTGCTCTCAACGAAATACCGTTAAGTCCGGGAACATCTTCACTCCAACCAAAATCATCCGGCAACCCAAACTCGCTTCCGTGTTGAGAAATAAGCTTCCTGTAATCAATACCCTCAAGGCTGCCCTGCAAAAGGAAGCAAGGTGTGGGAGGTTGCATTACATCATCACGATAGCAAGGGACACCAAGGTATTTCATTATATCTCCGTCACCTGTGGCGTCTATAAAAAAGCGGGCTTTTACAGCGGTGCGCCCATCTTTGTTTTCGATAAATGCGGCAGTTATGTTATCGCCGTCACACAAAACTCCTGCGCACACGGTGTGGAGAAGAACGGTTATTTTTTCTTCCGCTACAAGCTTGTCAAGCTCGTATTTTAATCTGTTTGGATCAAATCTTATGGCAATAGAGGGATCATCGATAACAACAGCGGCTCCCGACTTTTCAAGTCTTTGAGTTACTTCCCATGTAAGGCCTGCAATAACCTGGTTTTTGTAATCTGTATCTTTGAGGCTGTGCCATATATTTACAAGTCCTGCCGTAGCTGTGCCGCCAAAGCAGTTTGAGCGCTCAACCAGCACAACTTTTGCACCCATTCTTGCTGCACGCACTGCAGCAAACACTCCCGTACAGCTTCCGCCTGCAACAAAAACATCGGCTTCATAGCTGACAGGTATGTTTTTTGCGGGTTCTGTTATGTACATATCAAATCACCTCTGTTGGTATTTTTGATTTTATTATAGCTAACAGTGGGGTAAAAGTCAATATGTTTTTGCACAAAAAAGCCCCGGAAAACCGGGGCTTTGAAAATCATTACTTTGCGTTTAAATCGATGGGACCAAGGCCTTTGGGGGTGTTGATAACGATGGGATCCTTTTCGGGATCTATAACAACAGCAACTGCGTTTTTGTCGCCCCAATGGGTAGCAAGATTATCAGCAAGGCTGTAATCACATCTAACTTTGGTACCCTTAAGGTTACCGATGTCCTGACCGATATGCTGGATGTAGATGTTGCAGTTTTCAACTTCCTTGGAGTTGGAAGGCAGATACAGCAGAACGCCCTTATATGCTCTGTCGAAAATGTTGTATTCTGTCAGACAGTCATAGTTTTCGCCAAGCTGAGCACCGCTATAAAGCTCACAACCTCTGTAACGGACAATGGAGCCCCAACCGTAACCGCCTTTGCGGAGTACGTTGTATGCGGTATGAACGTTGCGTGTGATTCTCTTGTAGGTATCTTTTCTGCCGTTAAGCTGTTCAGCCGTAGGAGGCTTGTTGTAGAACTCAATACCCCAGTAAACGTATTCCATAAGGTTGGAAAGGTAGTTGATGTTTTCCTGAATACAGTCACCTGTGCTGGTGGAACGCTGATGAGTTACAGCTGTATCGTATATCTGATACATCCAGTTGTTTTCAACGGTGAAACCGTTACATTCGCCATATACTTCTACTGCGTTACCATAGTTTATTGTACGTCCTGTGCTATGGAAATCTTCGGTAAGAACAGAGCCGCCGATCCATGACCAGATGCAGTTTGTAACTAATCTGTTTTTGCATCCGCCTGCGCCGCCCATACCGTGACCGCCGGTGAACTTAAAGGAGATATTGTCGATAGTAACGTCGTTGGATGCACCGTTTAAGATGGCAATATTTTCGCCTATTTCAATGGATTTGAAGCGCTTACCGGGGTTACCGCCTTCGCAGTAGAGGTAGAAATTGTCAGCTGTTCTTGTGGAACCGTTTGTGATAACGGAATAGAACTGAAGGTCGCCGCAAAGCTCTTCGGGACCGTCAAAACCGTGAAGGTTTTTGTTCATTATAAGGCCGTAGGTTTCGTCATAGCAGGATTCGGTATAGTTGTGAATATCGTGGTCAAATGCAACAACGCCTACATTTACAAGCTTATCTGTACAGAGCCATACGTTGGGCCACTGTGTTTCCACCCAGAGAGCGGGATCAGCGTAGTTTTTCTTGGACTGTGTTACAACGGGCTTGGGGCCTTCGCCGTATGCGCCATATACAAATCCGGCGCCCACGGTAAGAGTACCGCGATAAAGTCCTCCGCGTTCAAGCAGAATGGTTGTGCCCTTGCCGGGGAAACGCATGTTGTTCATACCTGCAAATGTCTTCCATGCGGTTTCAGGTGATTTACCGTCGTTTTCATCATTACCGTTCTTTTCGGAAATGTAGTAGATTGTGCCGGTCATTTTGTCACCGTGAATTTCAGCGGTGTTGGGGGAGTTGAGTATATCCTGCTTCATTTTATTGGCAACGGTATCAACTCCGCGGCGGATCGCATCACCGGAAAGTGTTGCGGACTGCTGATGAAGTGCTTTGATATAATCTTCGGCTTTGTTACCGGTTAGAACGTATTCAGCACCTGTGGTGGGAGCCGCTGTCCAGGTTACGTTTTCGTCGCCTGCGGCAGCAAGGATCTGAGTTTTTGCCCAGTGGTTTGCTATATCTGAAAAGTTTATTCCGCCTTCAGCTCCGTTGGGGGTTCTGCCAAGGAAGCGGTTTACTATTGTAACAACCTCTGCACGGGTGATGTTGTTTTCGGGACGGAATGTGCCATCCTCGTAACCGTTAACTATGTTGTTTGCAACAGCAAAGTTGATGGCGCCTGCATAAGGATGTCCCGAACCCACATCAGGGAAACTCTTAAGCTTTGTGGATGCGGAGCTTTCAACAAACTTGGAAAGAGAGAACACAAGCTCAGCAAATTCTCCGCGTGTTATTGTAGCGTTGGGGAGGATGTTTGCTCCGTAGGAAACTTCAATGTTTTCGAGGAATCCAAGCTTTTCGAAAAGACCTATATAACTTTCGTACCATGAACCGGTTTCTACGTCAGAATAGGTTGCTGTAACCTTTCCCTTGATAACAGATTCGTCTGTTATAAGTCTTGTAAGCAGGGTGATGGCTTCGGCACGTGTCATATTGTTCTGGGGAAGGAATGTGCCGTCGGCATAGCCTGCTACATAGTGTGCGTTTTTGTTGATTGCAATTTTAACATCAGATTTTACTGATACAGTGGATTTGCCGTTTGCAAGGGAATAAACACCGTCGGCAGAAGAAACATTACTTCCGTTGATTACTGCAGTTGTAGCAGGTATTCCGTAAATGTCGGAAATGAGGAAGCCTTTAAGTGTTGTTCCGTCGTACTGGGGCTCGCAGAACGCATTTGTGGTGGTAATAACATAATCTGCTGCACCGGAAGCTATATCAGCCTTTGCGGTGTCAGAAAGGATAACTATCTTCTTGCCGTTTACTGTGCCTGCACCGGCTTTAACTGTGCCGGATATTTCTCCGCCGTTTATGGATACAACAATGTTTCCGTTAACTGTTGCACCTGATTCGGCACCTATAACCATTTCCGAAATAGTACCGTTGTTGATTTCGGTTACTATATTACCGTTTACTGTACCGCCTGCAGAGCCTGCGATAAGCTTTGTAATTGTGGCACCGCTTACAACAAGTGTGGGGTTACCGTTTGTTGTGCCGTTGCCGAGGTTTCCGCTGATAACATTTGCAATGTTGCCGCCGTCAACCTTTATGTAGGTGTTTCCGTCAACCTTTTTGCCTGCTGCAGAGCCTGCAACGATGTTGTTGAATGTGCCTGTTTCGATCATTGCGGCAGCGTTTCCGCCGGAAAGCTCACCGATGGCAATCGAAGGGGGATTGGGATAAGAGGTGGTTGTTATACCTGTTTTACTGTTATGTGTAAGTTCGTGGTATGTATCAAACTCGTTTGCTGTGGTAAGAGCATATCCGTTGGTGAAAAGGAAAGCGTCTTTATCCATGCGAAGGTTTACAAAGTCAAGAATAATGTCACCCTTGAGATTTACTTCGGATACGGGCGAACCTTCGGGACCGGTAAAATCGATTCTGTTACCTGACGCTTTTGTGCCAAGACCTCTGATCTTTATGGGTTTGCGTCCGTCAAGGTCTTTGAAATTGCCGAGAGCGGCTGTACCGGTAAGAATAATTGTACCGCCTTCGGTGCCGAGAGCTGCAAGAGCGTCCTCGAATTTTTTGAAACTTACATAAGATTTGCCACTGTAGGTGGTTTTACCAAACGAGCTGACAAATACAGCGCGTTCACCGTCAATGGTTTGAACCGCAGGATCTGCTGCAAATGCCGTAAACGGAATTGTGCAAAGCACAGTTACCGTGGCAAGCAAAAGAGCAATAAGCTTTTTTGTTTTCATGCGTTTTGTCTCCTTCTTGGGGGAAAATAGTGATTTTAGGTTGATTTTCGCAATCTTCCACATATGTATTATACAATAAAACCATAAGTAATGCAATAGAGTATTGTTAATTTGTCGCTTTTTAACATAATAAAAAAGCGCACGGCTTTTTTGCCGTGCGCCATATGAAATAGCTATCAGTTAATCTTTGCAAGTCCCTTGGGCTTGTCGATAACAACCGGATCAAGCTCGGGGTCGATTACAATAACAAGTGCGTTCTTATCGCCCCAGTGTTTAGCGATCTTTTCTGCTGAGCTGTAATCACAGGTGAAAGCGCTGCCCTTGAGGTTTCCGAGAGGATATCCGAGATGCTGAATGTAAATGTTCTTATCCGGAACCTCGTTGGAATTGGAGGGAAGATTGAGAATGTTGCCGGTACCTCTGTCGATGATGTTGTATTCGGAACGGCAGTTTTTGTTTTCGGACATTGTGGAGCCGCAGTAAAGCTGGCAAGTTCTGTAACGAACAATGGAGCCCCATCCGTAACCGCCCTTGCGGAGCACGTTGTATGCTGCAAGGTAGTTTTCTGTCAGTCTTGTGTAAACATCCTTGCCTGCGCCAAGCTGTTCGGGCTTGGGAGGTGCGTTGTAAAATTCAATGCCCCAGAATACGTATTCAATGAGGTTGGAAAGATAGTTGATGTTTCTCTGTATGCAGTTGCCTGTGCTGCTGGAACGCTGATGAGTAACGCCTGTATCGTAGATCTGATACATCCAGTTGTTGATTACATCGTAACCGTCGCAGGCACCGTAGATCTCAATAGCGTTACCGTAGTTTGTAACACGGCTGTTATCATTAGTGCTGAGAACAGAACCGCCTATCCATGACCATACACAGTTGGTAATAGTACGGTTTTTGCATCCTCCTGCGCCGCCCATGCCGTGGCCACCGGTAAATTTGAAGGAGAGGTTATCGATAGTAATATCATTGCCTGCACCGGTAAGGATAGTAATATTTTCGCCTATTTCTATGGACTTGAAGCGCTTACCGGGGTTGCCGCCTTCACAGTAAAGGTAAAGGTTTCCGTATTTGCCGGTGGATCCACCGGGAAGCTCGCAGAAGAACTGGAGGTCTCCGTTAAGGCTTTCGGGACCTGTTACACCAAGGGTGTTGGGGTTCATTATAAGGCCGTATGTTTCATCGTAGCAGCCTTCACCATAGTTCTGGAGATCATGGTCAAAGCCTATAACACCAACGTTTACAAGCTGGTCGGCGCAAAGGTATACGTTGGGCCATTCGGTTTCCTGCCAAAGAGCAGGATCAGCGTAGTTTTTGCGGGACTGCATGATGAGGGGCTTGGGGCCTTCACCGTAGGAACCGTAGATAACACCTGCTGTAACACCGATGTTACCGCGGTATATACCACCGCGCTCGAACAGAATGGAGGTACCCTTTTTGGGGAAGCGGACCTTTTTGAGACCTGCGATGGTTTTCCATGCTGTTTCGGGAGATTTACCGTCGTTTTCGTCATTTCCGTTCTTTTCGGATACATAGTATGTGGTGCCGGTCATCAGGTCGCCGTAAATATCTCTGGTGTTGGGTGTGTTGAGGATATCCTGCTTCATTTTTTCGGATATAACATCAACACCATCGCGTATAGCTTGGGCGGAAAGATTGGGGGCCTGATCGTAAAGACCTTTGATGTATTCTTCGGCGGTAGTGCCTGTGAGGTTGTAGGTTGCACTTGCGGGTGTTGCTGTCCAGGTAACATTTTCTGCACCGGATGCTGCGAGTATCTGGCCCTTTGCCCAGTGGTCAGCGATATCGCTGAAAGCTATACCGCCATCTGCGCCGGTGGGAGTTCTGCCAAGGTAACGGTTTACCATGGTAACAACTTCCGCACGGGTGATGTTGTTTTCGGGACGGAATGAGCCGTCTTCATAGCCTGCAACTATATTGTTGGAAACAGCAAAGGAAATTGCTGTTACGTAAGGATGCTTGCTTGTTACGTCTGTGAAGCTTTTAAGCTTCATGGATGCGGATTTATCTCCAAGAATAGAGATCTGGTAAAGAAGCTCTGTAAACTCCGCACGTGTTATATTCTGGTTGGGATAAATATTTACACCGTGGTTGGCTTCGATGTTTGTAAGGAAACCGAGTTTCTGGAAGAAGCCGATGTAGCTTTCATACCATGATCCGGCCTCAACGTCTTCGTAATTAGCTTTTATTTTGCCCTTTACGTTATTCTCGTCGGTAAGAACACGAACAAGAAGTGTGATCGCTTCTGCACGGGTCATGTTTTTCTGAGGTGCAAAAGTGCCGTCTGTATAGCCTGCAACATAGTTTGCGTTTTTAAGCACGCCAACGTTGATCTTGGATTCAACAACAACAGTGTTTACGCCGTTTGCAAGGGTGTAAATACCTGTTTCGGAGTTTACTGCAGTGCCGTTGATGGTGGCTGTCTGAGAAGGAACACCGTATTTATCGGTAAACAAAAATCCTGTAAGATTGCTGCCGTCAAACTGGGGTTCGCAAAGACCGCCGGAAAGCTTTATAACATAATCTGCAGCGCCGTCTGCAAGGTTAACATTTGCTTCGGAGCCTGTGATAACGATTTTTTTACCTGTAACTGTACCCTTACCTGCATTTATGGTGCCTGCAAAGTTACCGCCGTTGAGTGCAACAACAACGTTTCCGTTAATGGTTGCGCCTGTTTCGGCACCTATAACAGCAGAAGCAATTTCGCCGCCGTTGATGACGGTTGTAACGTTACCGTTTATTGTACCGCCTTTGCTACCTGCAACAAGGTTTGTTATTATGCCGTTGCCGATAACAAGTTTTGCATTACCGTTCATTGTGCCGTTGCCAATGTTACCAGCAACAACGTTTTCGATAGTACCGCCTTCAAGGGTAAAGACGGAATCGGCATTTATGCTTTTTCCGTTAACCGAACCTGCTGCGATGGTGTTGTAAACACCGGCATTGAGTCCTATGGAGCTTGTTTTGCCGGAAAATGCACCGGGAGCAACCGAAGGGGGATCGGGATAGGTGTATTTATCAGCACCGGTAACACCGTAATGCTCTACACTATAGGTGTTGAATTCGTTGATAGTATCAAAAGCAAAGCCGTTTGTAAGAACATAAGTGTTTGCCGCTGTGCGGAGAGTGAGGAAGCTGAGCTTGAGGTCGCCTTTGAGGTTTATCTCGCCGGTTGTATCGGTGGAGAAATCCAAAAGGTTGCCGGATACTTTTGTACCTATACCTTCAATTGTTATGGGTTTTCTGCCTTCGATGTCCTGAAAACCTTCAAGGGTGATCTTACCTGTAAAGATAATCTTGCCGCCTTCTTTACCGAGAGCAGCAAAGGCATCGTTGAAGTTTTTGAAACTGGTGTGGGATTTGCCGTTGTAAGTCATTTTTCCGAATGAGCTTACAAAAACCGTGCGTTCGCCGTTGATTTCCTGAACTGTTGCGCCTGCCGCAGATGCCGTAAACGGTATTGCGCAAACAACAAGCACAGCCGCAAGAATAAGCGAAAGAAGTCTGTTGAGTTTCATAGTGTCTCCTTTTGTTTTTATTTGATATTGCACTTATGCATAATCACATAAATTATACCATATGTAAGCACTTAATGCAACAAAAACATATCCGTCATTATTTACAAATTGTATTGATGTTTTTTGAGTAAAATGCGGATGTTATTTGCCCGTACTTCCAAATCCACCGCTGCCTCTGTCGGTTTCGTCCAGTTGCTGTGATTCACAGAACTCCACGGAAAGGTGAGGCATTATAACAAGCTGAGCTATTCTGTCACCGTGTTTTACGGTACGGGGCGTATTGCTGTCATTATGCAAAGCTACAATGTATTCACCGCGGTAATCTGAATCTGCAACACCAACGCAGTTTGCGGGGCGCAGACCTTCCTTGGATGCTAGTCCGCTGCGTGCAAATATTGCCCCGAAATATCCGTTCGGCACGGCAATTGCAAGGCCTGTACCTATTTTTTGTGTGCTGTGCGGATCGATTGTAACTTCTCCGCCATCAATGCAGGCATAAAGATCATATCCTGCGGCATACTGCGAGCCACGGGTGGGTATAGTGGCATTTGGGTTGATTTTCTTGATGTGTATAAGCATGGCGTGCTCCTTTCTTTTTACTTTATTATAGCTTAATTTTATAAACAAATCAATAAAAACATGGTGTGGTGTAGAATGTTGTTGAAAAAATGTATATCGTGTGGTATAATGATTTCATAGAAGATGAAATCAACTAAGTTTGCCTTGACAGGCAAGTGAAGATATTTTTGATAGTGAAGTTTACTTCGTAAGTGAAGTTTCGCCTGAAGGCGAAGTGGCAAACTTAAATTCACTTTTGTTATAACAAAAACTTCACTGCGTAAGCAACTTCACTTTGAACGAAAGTTCAAAACTTCACAAAAA
>JAZSGA010000002.1:0-2722 GCA_045532495.1 Eubacteriales bacterium
TGAAATTGACGGTACTGTTTCAAGTGTAAAGAATAAGGTAACAATGGGTAGCCTTGCTGCAACTCCGGTTACTGTTGTTCTTAAGGGCCAGTATTTTGAAGATGTTTATGCACAGTATCCCGGTCAGCAGGGCGGCGATGCCCACATGATCGTTGACGGTGCTGTTGTTTATAACTGCAGACCCGGCCCCGGCGCCGATGGTTCTACTCCTGCGACCTTGGGTAACTTCCGTGTAACCGTTAACAGCGGCGAATTGTTGTTCTCCAACACAATCGGTACTGTTGGAACACGCTTCCTTAAGGATACCGATGCTTTCCTGGCATTTACATTCAACCAGGGCACATATGACAGCATCACTCCTCACGTTTTCAGCAATGTTGAAAGAACAACCTTCCTTAACTATGTAACAGGTAACGCCAACTTCAAGGGCGGCGAAGCTATGTGGATAAGCAAAGAAGCTGATCACTTTATTTCTCCCACAACCACACACGGCGTATACGAAGTAACAGGTACAAAAACAGCTTACTTCCAGTCAACCGATAACAAGACAGTATACTATTCCAAGAACGGAAAGATTACTCTTCCTGATATAGTTCTTGGTAAAGCTGTTGTTAAATGGACAGATAACTTTAGCACAAGTCTTCTCACTCTCCCCTCCGGTGCAACCGGCTGGTCAGATAACGGCGAAGGTTTGATTACCGCGGATTATACTCCCACGGATATGTACGTATCCGCAAGCGGTAATGACGAAACCGGTACAGGTACCGCAGATGCTCCTCTTGCAACAATAGCAGAAGCTATCGAACGCAAGGGCGCAGATGAAGATTTCACCATCTACATCATGGGTGCAAAGTATGTGTTTGCAGATGCTGCCCACACCGGTACCATCACATATGAACCTTACGATGAAACCGCAACACTTGCAGGCGGAACGGTTAATATCAGCGGTCCTTCTGTTATTAATGTCAATACAGCTGCAGCAGTTAATTTCTATACTAATGGCAACGATCTTGAAATTGACGGTGCAGTAAACTCTTCAATATCGAATCAGGTATTTATGGGTTCCGAAGCAGCTACAGCGGAAAAGCTGGTTCTTAACGGTCAGTTTTTCAGCAATGTATTTGCAGCCATTCCGGGTCAGCAGGGTGGCGACGTTGAAGTTGTTATCAACGGTGCGACCGTTGTTCAGGTAAGGCCTACTCCTATGACAGCCGGTGATACTCCTGTTACCTGTGGTAATCTGAGAGTAATCGTAAACGACGGCGATCTTAGATTCAGCAACACTTATAGCGATGATGAGGGCATTTATAATAAGGATACCGATGCTTATGTGGCATATGTCTTCAACAATAATTCGTATTATGTAGAGCCGTTTACTTTTGGTGGTAGCACTAAGACTACTTTTACAGATTATTTCTTCAGCAAGATAAACTACAAGGGCGGTGAATCCCGTTGGTATAGTGCTGATACCGATGGAAACTATCTGTATCCCACAACCACATCCGGTCTTTATGATGTAACCGGCGAAAAAACGGCTTATTATCAAACCGATGATAAGAAAACAGTATACTATTCGTATAACGGTCAGATAACTCTCCCTGTACTTGCAGGCAAAACAGTTCTCTGGACAGATAATTTCTCCACTGAGCTTCTTGCAACTCCCGGTGCACAGAACGGTGTGGACTTTGTAGAGTGGATAGATGACGGCAAGGGTAAAATTACTGCAAGCTACAAAAAGGCACCCACTCGTTACGAATACTATATGAAATCCGGTGGAACAGGCGACGGTACAAGCTACGATACTCCTGCAGGCAACGTTTACGATGTTGTTGCAGCCATCAACGCGGACGGTCACGATGAATCAACAGAAGTAACCGTTTACCTCATCGATTCCGACGAAAAGAGAGCGGTTGGCGATACCGTTTCTCAAACAGAGATCGCAGGCTATATGTGCTACGACTACGGCAATAACCACACAACCAAAATAACATATAAGCCTTACAACTACGAAACAACAGGAAAACAGGCTGTTCTTTATTTGCACAACGGCTATGTTCCTTACGGCAACAACCCCACAACCCTGCTTGCACGCGGTCCCGTTAAGTTTGAAAATCTTATAATTATAGACTGCCGTACGGACTTCCCGACCGATGTTTATGCACAGGGTCACGATATGGAGTTTGAAAACGTTATTTTAAGACGTATCAACCACACGGCAAAGGCAACCACCGACCTTGACGGTGATGGTGAGATTAAGAATTCCGACCACAAGATCGCGGTGCTCAATTCCACAGACCCCGCAACCATCGTTGCAAAAAAAGCTCCCTTCTACACCCTGAACAACCGTAACGGTACAGGCACCTCAAGCGAGGGCGGCACCACTGTGGTTGATAACCCCAATACCATATTCGACGGTATGAGATTCGGTACTTATTCCGACAGCGCCAATTACAATGCAGCTTGTACCGCTGAAGAAACAAATACCATTAAAGTTACAGGTAATGTTACAAATGTAATTCTCGGTAACACCAAGAACGATACCTTTGTAACCACCTTCGAAAAGAACGTTAACCTTCTTGCAGACGGTGCAACTGTTACAAACTTTAAATCCGGCACAAAATCTGTTGTAAAGGGTGCTATCCAGGTTATCCTCAACAACGGCGCTTCTCTTACAAACTTCACAGCAAACGCAAATGCTGCAAAGGATGCAGAATCCGCAGTG
>JAZSGA010000255.1:0-2737 GCA_045532495.1 Eubacteriales bacterium
TGAAATTGACGGTACTGTTTCAAGTGTAAAGAATAAGGTAACAATGGGTAGCCTTGCTGCAACTCCGGTTACTGTTGTTCTTAAGGGCCAGTATTTTGAAGATGTTTATGCACAGTATCCCGGTCAGCAGGGCGGCGATGCTCACATGATCATCGACGGTGCTGTTGTTTATAACTGCAGACCCGGCCCCGGCGCCGATGGTTCTGTTCCCGCAACATTGGGTAACTTCCGTGTAACCGTTAACAGCGGCGAATTGCTGTTCTCCAACACGGTTGGTACAGTGGGTACACGTTTCTTAAAGGATACAGATGCTTTCCTTGCATTTGCATTTAACCAGGGCACATATGACAGCATCACTCCTCACATATTCTCGAATGTTGAAAGAACAACATTCCTTAACTACGTAACAGGTAACGCCAACTTCAAGGGCGGCGAAGCTATGTGGATAAGCAAAGAAGCTGATCACTTTATTTCTCCCACAACCACACACGGTGTTTATGAAGTAACAGGTACAAAAACAGCTTACTTCCAGTCAACCGATAACAAGACAGTATACTATTCCAAGAACGGAAAGATCACTCTTCCTGATATGGTTCTTGGTAAAGCTGTTGTTAAATGGACAGACAACTTTAGCACAAGTCTTCTCACTCTTCCTTCCGGCGCAACCGGCTGGACAGATAACGGCGAAGGTTTGATTACTGCAGATTATACTCCTGCTGATATTTACGTATCCGCAAGCGGTAATGATGAAACCGGTACAGGTACCGAAGACTCTCCTCTTGCAACAATAGCAGAAGCTATCGAACGCAAGGGCGCAGATGAAGATTTCACCATCTACATCATGGGCGCAAAATATGCATTTGCAGATGCTGCCCACACCGGTACCATCACATACGAACCTTACGATGAAACCGCAACACTTGCAGGCGGAACGATCAAGATCAACGGTCCTTCCAAGATTCATGTAAACATCGCAGCGGCTTCAAGCATCTATCCCAACGGTTATGATTTTGAGCTCGACGGCGATATCAACAAGGCTGTAAACAATGATGTGTTTGTTGGTAACTCCGAAGGCAGACCCAACAGAGTTACACTCAAAGGTCAGTATATAAGATATGTCGCTTGCTTCAGCGATGACGATGACGGTACATCCGATACTCTTATCACTATCGACGGTGCATATATGTATATGCTTTGTCCTACCCCTGTAACAGCAGGTTCTACAGGAATAATGGGTGATATCCGTGTTGTTGTAAATTCCGGTAGTATTCAATTCTTCAACACATACAATACTCCTGCAGATAATTCTACAGATTCAAGCCTTGTATTTGTGTTCAACAACAACACATATTTCCATGATTTTACATGGAGCTCAAACAGCTATACAAATACTCAGGACTGGGGTACCAGCAAGGTTTGGTTCAAGGGAGGCGAAATGCTCTGGAGAAGTGCCGATACATCCGGCAGCTACCTTGTTCCCAAATCCATCACTGAGTTTGAAGTTGTAGGTAACAAGACAGCATACTATCAGACAAGTGATAAAAAGACCGTTTACTATTCCAAGAACGGCAAGATCACACTTCCCGTACTCAGCAATCACACAGCTGCATCCGGCAAGATAGTTGTTGCCGATGTAAGCTGGACAGATGATTTCTCCACTGAGCTTCTTGCAACTCCCGGTGCACAGAACGGTGTTGAATTTGTAGAGTGGATTGATGACGGCAACGGTAAAATTACCGCAAGCTACAAAAAGACACCCACTCGTTACGAATACTATATGAAATCCGGCGGAACAGGCGACGGTACAAGCTACGATACTCCTGCAGGCAACGTTTACGATGTTGTTGCAGCCATCAACGCAGACGGTCACGATGAATCAACAGAAGTAACCGTTTACCTCATCGATTCCGACGAAAAGAGAGCGGTTGGCGATACTGTTTCTCAAACAGAAATCGCAGGTTATATGCACTACGCTTACGGCAACAACCACACAACCAAGATAACATATAAGCCTTACAACTACGAAACAACGGGCAAACAGGCTGTTCTTTATATGAACAACGCTTATGTTCCTTACGGCAACAACCCCACAACCCTGCTTGCACGCGGTCCCGTTAAGTTTGAAAATCTTATAATCATGGACTGCCGTACAGACTTTGATACTGACGTTTATGCCCAGGGTCATGATATGGAGTTTGATAACGTTATTTTAAGGCGTATCAAACACACAGCCAAGGCAACCACCGACCTTGACGGTAACGGAAAAATCGAGAACGCCGACCACAAGATCGCAGTACTCTATTCCGCAGATCCCGCAACTATCGTTGCTAAAAAAGCTCCTTTCTACACCTTAAACAACCGCGGCGGAACAGGTGTATCTGCCGAAGGCGGCACAGTTGTGGTGGATAACCCCAACACCATATTCAACGGTATCCGTTTCGGTACATATTCCGACAGCACCAATTACAATGCAGCTTGCACTGCACAGAACACAAACACAGTTGTTGTAACAGGCAATGTTACAGATGTAATTCTCGGTAACACCAAGAACGATACCTTTGTAACCACCTTCGAAAAGAATGTTAACCTTCTTGCGGACGGTGCAACTGTTACAAACTTTAAATCCGGCACAAAATCTGTTGTAAAGGGTGCTATCCAGGTTATCCTCAACAACGGCGCTTCTCTTACAAACTTCACAGCAAACGCAAATGCTGCAAAGGATGCAGAATCCGCAGTG
>JAZSGA010000013.1:0-2780 GCA_045532495.1 Eubacteriales bacterium
TTCTTTTCGGTCTTGGTGATGGGAGAAACCAGGCGATTTCGCTCCACAATACTGTTTATCATTTAATATATCACCTCGTTCATTCTCTCGGTCATGACCTAATTATAGCACAAATATTTGAAAAAATCAATAGCTTTGCAAAAATTTCAGCACAATTCAGCTTTAAAAAATTTATGCATATTTTTAATACTGTTTACTTGCATTTTATTATAAAATGTGTCATAATACAAATATACGCAGTATAAGGAGGTAACTATGAAAAGAATAGAATATTTACGCCAGTGCGCACTGCATAATACCCCCTGTGCAGACAGATTTTTCCTGTTTTTTTATAAAATGTATAATGCCGACAAACGCAAATCGGAATATCAAAAATATGCCGATGCGTTTTATTATGCTCTTTCCGAATATATACCCACCATTTTTTGCGGCGAGCTTATTGTGGGCTCGGCGGTAAGCAACATGGGGCTTCTTGAGCAGAACGAATGGGAAACAAAATACTATAATATTGCCCGTGCCCGTGTTGCCAAAGCAGGTGCGGGACAGGATTCCCACATGGCAATAGATTATGAGCTTGTGCTGTCAAAGGGGCTTTACGGAATAATTGACACCATAAATCAAAAGCTTTTATCTTGCGGCGGCGAAAAGGACGAATTTTACAACGCATGCAAAAAATGCCTTGAGGGTGTTATACTTTATTCCTCCCACTACGCCGATGAAGCACAAAGGCAAGCAAAAACACAGCTTGATGAAAAAAGAAAGGCAGAGCTTGAGGAAATTGCACGCATATGCCGCAAAGTTCCCGCATATCCTGCGGAAAGCTTTTATGAAGCTGTGCAGAGCGTTCACTTTATAAGCCATTGCCTTTCGTTTAACCCTTTCCGCATGGGATTTCAGCAATTCCAGCTGGGGCATCCCGACAGATATTTACTGCCGTACTACGAAAAAGACATAGCATCGGGAAAGCTGACAAAACAGCAGGCGCAGTTGTTGCTTGATTGCCTTGGAATACAGATAAACATGCGTGTTCCCAACGGTCTTTCCAGCGGTTACATGGTGGGTGGCAGATATGCCGACGGCAAACCGGTTGCAAACGAGCTTACGGAAATGTTAATGCAGGTTATTGACGATATCCGTCTTGTTTATCCGTCCGTGGGGCTTTGCTACAATTCAGATATGGACGATAAATACATAGAAAAAGCCTGCGAGATACTTTCGCACGGGCGTTCACACCCGGCAATTTTTGGCGACGACACCATTGCAAAAGGCCTTATTAGCTACGGCATACCAAAAGAAGATGCCCACAACTACATACACAGCACCTGCGTTGAAATAACACCCGTTGCAGCATCAAATGTGTGGGTGGCAAGTCCGTATACCAACATGGCACAGGTGTTGCTGGATATTATGGATAAGGAATACCCAAGCTTTGACGCTTTGCTTTATGCGCTTTTTGCCCACATTGACGAAATTATACACAACAACTGCACATACTTTAATGAGCTGCGCATTAAACGTGCGGAAAATTCCATGAATCCCCTGCTCTCATGTGTTGTTAATGATTGTATAGAACGTGGATGCGATATTGAAAAAGGCGGCGCAAGATACAACTGGATAATGCCCAGCTTTGTGGGCATGGCAAACCTTGTGGATTCGCTTTACACGCTCAAAAAGCTTGTTTTTGACCAAAAAGAATATTCTGTTTTACAGTTGATGCAAATACTGTCGCAGGATTTTGAAGGCAACGAGCCGCTTAAACAGCGCATACTCAATACCATACCCAAATACGGCAACGATAATGACAATATCGACAAATATTTCGGCATGATAACCGAGCATATAATTGCCCGGTGCAAAGAGTATCAGGCAATTCATACCGACGGAAAATTTATCCCCAGTGTTTTCTGCTGGATAATGCACGAGGAGTTTGGACGGCAAACCTCGGCTACCCCCGACGGAAGAAGTGCCGGGTTCCCGTTGGGTGACGGTTCGGGACCATGCCAGGGACGAGAAATGAACGGCCCCACCGCATCAATTCTTTCGTCAACCAAATGGGCACACCACGAGCTGATAGGCGGAGTTGCCGTTAACATGAAGTTTTCAAAAAGCTCACTGGGCGAAAATTCGGTTACCACAATGAAAAATCTTGTTAAAACATACATTGCCCGGGGCGGCTTTGAAATGCAGATAAACGTTGTGGATAAAGCTACCCTTGAGGACGCCGTAAAGCACCCCGGAAACTATCGCGATCTTGTGGTGCGCGTCGGCGGTTACAGTGATTATTTCACCAGGCTTTCGTCACATATGCAGCAGGAAGTTATTTTGCGAACAGAACACAATATTTAATTAACTGCACAGGCATGCTGTTAAAAATATTTATTACCCTGTTGTTCCGCCAGGTTTACAAAGTTGCGGACAATGTGGGTGGTGCTGAATTATCCCGGACACGTAAATGTTCGGGATATTTTTAATGTCAGATTAAAGTTCAGCATTTTAATACTACATATATCAATTCACCCAAAGCTGACTATTAGATAATCAAAAATCAATGCAGATTTTATCGACAAACTTCCAAAAATTACAAATCATAATTTCCTCAGCCAAAACCATAATAATATCAGAGCCGCGAAGAATTTGAAAAAATCTTCTCTGCCCTATTAATCGTATAGATATTTTTAAAACATTTTAGGAGAATTTAAAATGAACAGCAACAAGAAACTTGTTCCCGAAGCAAAGGCTGCTCTTGATAAGTTCAAGATGGAAGCAGCGAGTGATGAGGA
>JAZSGA010000035.1:0-15897 GCA_045532495.1 Eubacteriales bacterium
GCCGTAAAGCACCCCGGAAACTATCGCGATCTTGTGGTGCGCATCGGCGGTTACAGCGATTATTTCACCAGGCTTTCGTCACATATGCAGCAGGAAGTTATTTTGCGAACAGAACACAATATTTAATTAACTGCACAGGCATGCTGTTAAAAATATTTATTGCCCTGTTGTTCCGCAGTTTTATAAAATTGCGGACAATGTGGGTGGTGCTGAATTATCCCGGACACGCAAATGTTCGGGATATTTTTAATGTCAGATTAAAGTTCAGCATTTTAATACTGCACGCGTAAGATTTTTTGAAGATTCATATTTAAATGCATTTTTCTAAACAAGTTAGTTCTTTTCATCTAGATAAATATATATTTTTTGTAAATAATTATAGACAAAGCTGAAAACGCATGATATAATATACGCATCAAGCAAAATGGCGCTTAATCATTAATCAGCATTGTGCAGTTTAAATTTATCAAATGACAACACGGGTTGAGTTTTTAAAGCCGGCGCGGGTTGGCATATTTTGGATTTTGGAGGTTAATTCTAAAAATGAGAAAAAATCAATCAAGGAATTTTTTATATTGCAAAAAACGAGTTTTGTCGCTTCTGCTGGCTGTAATTATGGTTGCAGGAATGATTCCGTTGACTGCGTCAAATGTTAAGGCTGATGCAATTGACGATTATGAGAAATGGTTTATTTCTCAACATAAGGAATATGTCAATAGCGGTGCATATATCATTGATTTAAATATGGACAATAACAGGCGTGATGGTTTTAGCGAAAATTTGGCAGATGTATACAGCGATGCTGCATCAGACAAAGATGCCAAGGATTACAGTGTACTTAAATTTATAAATAATACATTGGGTCTTGACTTAGATGCCACGTTTGACGAGTCAGACGAGATGGGATTGTTGCTTGGTCAACTTTTAATTGAGGCGTATAGTCAAGGCTACGGCGAGAAGTTATATGAAAAGAATTTTTCTCAGGTCACTATAGATGTTTTGACACATTTATTAAATAATGGAAGTACTTTTAAAGAACTTGTAATTGATGAGACAATCATTTCATCATTAGAAAATCTCTTGGATGATATGAACAACGAGCTTCAGAAAAACCAAGAAATGAATGATACATTCAAAAATGCGTATTCGAGTTTTATGGGAATACTGGATGAAATTGAAGCCATCGATAAATCTTTTAACTTTGGCATCGCAAAAGATCTCGGGGGGTTTGCAGTTGGAACAGCCTTGGATATTTATAACGCTTATATGACTTCTTTTAGAGAAACTATTCAATATGTAATTGTTTCTGAAACATATAAAGCTTTTTCAAATGAATTGATTAGTTATTTAAATAAATTTGCTTGCACAATAGAAATTCAAAAAATACAAGAAAACGGTGCCACTGGTGTGAATTTGGATTTCACACTTCCGCTTAAATTTTTTGATAATGATAACTATATTTTTCAAGTGGTCGGATTAGAAATAGCTCTTAAAGAGTATATAAATAATCTTAACACTTTAAGTCAAAGTGACGGCAATGCTATTGCAAAAACAGCATTATTAAGCGGTGATTTAAAATCTGATATAACCTCTGAATCAGGTGAGATTCTTTTAAGAAATGTTTGTTCTACCAGCATCGATGCACTTGTATGTTGTATACCTATTGTTGGTAAAATTTATGCAGTAATAAAAGCCGGGCTATCAATAGGTCAATTTTTAACAGAATTATTTACAGACCACGATGAAAAAGAAGCGTTAGTAATGAATATGGTGAGAAGTTATACACTGTCATATTTTAATATAGCAACATTCAATTATTCTTATATGATACAACTTCCCAAATGCGAATACGATGAACAAGGTTACAAATTAGCCAAAGAATTTGACTTATTGGTACAAATGCAAAAAGCTATATGTTCGTTTGCTGCTGATTGCGGAATGAATTATGAAAAAATATGTTTGGAGAATTCAATTTTACCATCCTATATTCCTCTCAAGTATGTAATAGAAGGCCTGGAGCCAATTGCACAACAAAAATCTTGGCATAATACCGCCATCACTTTAATGGCAACAGAAAAGTTGAAACTAAGCGAAATCAAATGCCACGGCACATATATTCCGGGCACTTCTACAGATGAAGACACCGGAATTAATTTGGCGAAATTCAATTCAAGACTTTCCACCTTCAGAACGGTAGAATACGGTAATGGGTCGACTTATGTTGATAATCCGGAACTTACAGGCGGATATGAGTGTTTTGGATTTGCAAACGAATTGGCAATATATATGTTTGGTTCATATCCCACAAATTCAATGTCCGCGGCTACGGTAAACAGCGGGTGGACAAGAGTTTATGGCGGAGATGCGGTGGACAGCCTCAGCATAGGAGATATCGTTCGTTACCATAATCATTCTATTTTTATAACAGGAATTGACGGTGACAATATATATTACTGCCAGGCTAATGTTCCTGCCGGCACAAATAAGGTAACTTATGATAACTGTATATCAAGAAGCGATTTGAAAAATAAGGTATCCCAAAAGCTTACATCTGCAAATACAGATAAGACAGGCTGGGTGGCTCATTTTAATGACGGATTGACACCGTCACAGCCTGCTCCCGAGTATGAAAAAGACAGCCGTTATCCCACCCCCATTAAAGCATACACTTTGAACGGTACCACCTATGAAGTATACTATTCTGCGGAAGGCAGCAAAACCGGCGGTTGCATATCCTCGGGCGATGAATGTACCATCGACGCAGTTTACACAAACGGATGGATGAAAGTCACATATCCACTTGATAACGGTGGCGGAACAAAAACAGCTTTTGTGCCATCCACAGAGTTTATTGCAAGCGGTTATGATTTTTCAACGGTAATTTCAGACGGAAAGTATGATGTTTACACGCGAAGCGATGCTAACAAATGGTTTGGCTACGTTGCGATCGAGGATTTTATGATTAAGGTTGGAAAATCGGGTAATTATACCCAGGTCATTTATCCTATTGCTGACGGTTATAAAATGGGCTGGGCAAATCTCGGTCCATGTACCGTCACCGACAGCAACGGCAATGTTCTCGCAGTACAGCCATGCGGTACAGCTTATACTCTCCCCGATGGAACTAATCCCGAAGGACAAATCTTCTTTGGCTGGACAATAGACGGTGTGTTCTATGCGCCGGGAACGAAGTATGAGCTTCCATGCACCACAACAACGGTAGTGCTCAATCCTTACACAGTTTCCAAAGATGCTCATGTTTACATCGACCAGGCAAACGGTAGCGATAATAATCTCGGTCTTTCCAAAGCGGCAGCTGTAAAAACACTGTCTGCTGCAGGTGCCGTCCTTGCAAAGTTCCCCGAAAAGGCAACGCTGCATGTTGTGGGCGAGCTCTATGATGAAACTCTTACGTTACCTGCATACAATGGTGTTCTCACAATTGTGGGCACAGACACGGCAGGTGTTCTCTCTGCAAATAAGGACATAGGGTTCAATTCTGACATAGTTCTTAAAGATATCGGTCTTAAGGTAGCTACAAACTATAAATTTATTAATACAAACGGTTACAATCTTGCAGTTGAAAAAGGAACGTATAAAGTGGAAGATTCTCAGCCAATTCGTGTGCATGCAGGCAAGATGAATCAGGATACTAACGGTGATATGACCATTACACTTAATGCTTCTGTTGTTGAAGCATTATATGTTGGTCCTTACTATAATATGGGCGTGGCTAAAAGCTTTAACGGAGACATTGTAGTTAATGTGGGAAAGGGAGTAACTCTTGAAATGCTTAGAGGAGGAGACTCGTTTTCAAATAATCATAGTACATTCGTTGTAAACGGTGCCATTATTGCAAATGTAGCGAAAGGTGCATCAATCAAAAAAGCCGAATTTGGTTATGCATCTGCTGTTACAGATGGCTATATAATTAATAATTACACCGATGGCACAACTATTACTAATAAGATTACAGATGAGGTTAAATATTATGCCTCTGGTGAATGCGGTGAAAATCTCACATGGATTTGCGGCGATACTCTGACGATTTTCGGCACAGGCAAAATGATGGACTGTGAGTTTACGAATATACCGTGGCGTACCTCCCGTGCTTGGATTAAGAATATCGTCATCGCAGATGGAGTAACAAGCATTGGTAATAAAATGTTTTATGATTGTGTTGCGCTTACAAGCATCACCATCCCCGACAGCGTATTAAGTATTGGCGATACAGCTTTCGGAAACTGCAAAAGCCTTACAAGCATCACCATTCCCGATGGTGTAACAAGCATCGGTGATAATGTATTCTCCAATTGTTCAAGCCTTACAAGTGTTGACATCGGAACCAACGTTGCGAGTATCGGCGAAAATGTATTCTCTTATTGTTCAAACCTTTTAAGTATTTCTGTTGATAGCAAAAACAATTATTTTTCAAGTCAGGACGGTATACTGTTCAATAAAGGCAAAACAATCCTCATACGCTATCCTTCCGGAAATACAAGGAAGTCTTACACTATCCCTGGCAGCGTAACAACTATTGGTGATCGTGCATTCTATGCATGCGACAACCTTACAAGTGTTGTCATACCCAATAGCATAACAAGCATTGGAGATTATGCATTCAGTGGTGCCAATCTTACAAGCGTTATTATCCCCGACAGCGTAAAAAGCGTTGGCAATTATGCTTTTTCATCTTCTTCCATTACAAGTGTTGACATCGGTACCGGCATAACAAGTATCGGTGATAGAGTATTCTATCAATGCGACAACCTTACAAAGGTTGTCATACCTGACGGTGTAACAAACATCGGAATTCACGCATTCTCATATTGCGACAACCTTACAAGTATTGTTGTACCCGCCAGTGTAACAAGCATTGGCAATGATGCATTCAGTAATTGCCCCAACCTCACAATCAGCGGTTACGAAGGCAGTTACGTGCAGACTTATGCCAACAACAAAAGCATTCCCTTCATCACACTTGTTACAGGTGTTACGCTTAACAAAACATCAGCATCCATAACGGTCGGAAATACTGTCAGCCTCACAGCCACAGTTTCCCCTGGCAGCGCTGCAAACAAGGCTGTTACATGGGCATCAAGCAACACTTCTGTTGCCACTGTTTCAAACGGAGTAGTTACTGCAAAATCTGCAGGCACAGCAAAAATAACAGTTACGACAAAGGATGGAAACAAAACAGCCACTTGCACCGTAACGGTTAAACCCGCTGTAATCAATGTAACGGGTATCACTCTTAACAAAACAACATCCACCATGGAAATCGGGAAAACGCTTACCCTTACAGCCACAGTATCACCTTCAAATGCCACCAACAAGAATGTTACATGGAAATCTGATAACACGGCAGTTGCTACCGTTGTAAACGGAGTAGTTACAGCAAAATCCGAGGGCACTGCAAACATTACCGTTACCACAGAAGATGGCAAAAAAACTGCAGTTTGTGCTGTTACAGTACACAAAAATGATGCTGTTTCTAACATAGTCGGAGACATCAACGGTGACGGACAAGTAACCACCGATGACCTTGTGATGCTGAGAAAATACATCGCCGGAATAACATCTGACATAAACATAGGCAATGCAAACACCGATACCTCTTCAGATGGAATAACAACAGACGACCTTGTAATGCTAAGAAAAGCAATAGCAGGTCTTGTAACTTTCAAATAACATTTTTCACATTTTCAAAGCCTCTCTTAAAAGAGAGGCTTTGTTGCATTTATAGATAGACAAAGCTTAACCCAATCAGTCTTCAGATCGTCAATTAATCGTATATATATTTTCGGTAAAATTTAAAACATAAAAGGAGCACCCAAAATGCGGGTGCCCCCTTTAAGAAAGGAAGAAGTTATTTACCGATATATTCGTTATATTCGTCCACTATCTTTTGCAAAGCTTCGGAATCCTTATCGCCGTCGGCAATAAGACCGGTTGCCACATCAAGGACTGAAATATCGAACTTTGCATCATAATCGGTATAAACTGTGTACTCCTTATCGCCGTCAAGATATCTGATGTAAGGACGTGCGGTGAAATCTCTTACGTAATTTGATATTTTGATATTAATTACGCACGCAGTACACTTAAAGCCTGTTTCGTATTCTTCAAAATACTTGAATTGATCACCAAGCTCGCGTTTTGAAACTTGTGCAATCTGCTCGGTATAATGGGTGGTGTTTTCATGTTCGGAAAGATCTGTGGGCAGGATTATAATGCCGTAATCACTGTAAGTACCCTCTTTATTGCCCACAAAATCCGCAACAAAGCGCAGTCCCTGAACACCCTGGGTTCTTATCTGTACACCGTAAAGCGAAAGAACGGATTTATCAAATGCCGATTCCACATAGTGGAAAAGTCCGTCCTCGCAAAGCATACCCACATATTTTTCCGCTGTAAGGGATCCGTATATCTGCTTTTGAGAAACAACCTTTGAGCCGCTTTCCATGAAGATTCTGCCGCCGGATATCTCGGCGCTTGCTTCAACATAAAGCGTTAAATTGCTATTAAGTGTTACGTCTTTTGCAAGATTTGCTTTTGATGCAAGAATCACGGTGGTGCCATCTGCAGCGTTACCAAGTGCTTCTTCGAGGCTGTTGTATCCCGTGTTGCCTATATACGCAACATATTTTTGTTCTACTGTATATGTGGCAGGCTGCATTACGGTTTTGGTACTTTCGATATAGGGTATATATGCGCCCTCGGCACCGGACGGGTAACCCGAAGCCTTATCAGCACCGTATTCGCAAGCATCCGCAAAGGAGAAGCCATAGGGAGCATCGGACAATTTTGTAAATGCAAACGTACCTATACGAACTCTGTTATCACGGGCATCGGTACTTTCTACACAAACATATGCATCAGCATAAATTCCGTCATCGTTTTTAAAGCATCCGTAGCCGCTATCCTGCACGGACATTCCGGCAGAGGAAATGCCATCGGCAAAATTGAAGCTATCAAAAGCTATTGCGTTATGATCATACTTTAATCCGAAGAAACCGGCGTGGGCAACTGCTCCGTAAATATAAAGGTCAACATAAACCTTGGCGTCTTTTTCGTAAACCGAATAAATATATTCCGCAGTATCTGCCTTATTGAGCATTACAAAGTATTTACCATCTGAATATGCCGTAAACGGTATTTTTCCGTCTGCTTCGGTAAGATCGCTGACATACTCGCACTTATCGCCAAGGGATCTGTAAAGCCTTAAAAACTCACCTGGCAGCAAGTTGTGCGAATAAGCGTATGATGGAATTTCAAAATTAATTCCGTGAGGGAAATCTGAAACCGCATTGTTTCCGTCATCCGCAGTTAAGCTGAAAGCATAAACACATTCGGATGTGTTCATAAACTCAGCGTCATTTTTTGCATCCGCAACGGCAGCGGAAATGCTTGCAGATTCGGGAGACAAATGATCAAAATATGCGTTTTCAACACCGTTTGCCGCAAAGTTTGCATTTTCGGAATTAACGGGAAGCTTTTCAAGCCAGATAGCATAAAGCTTGATGTTGCCGGTAAATGTCATGGAATAAAATCCTTTTTCGGCATTGGGATCGGTATGCCAGCCGTTGAATATACAGCCTTCTTTTGTGATGGCAGGATCTTTTGGAAGCTCGTATGTTCCTGCTGAAAATCCGTTTATCGGGGAAGGAACCGTACCTGTGCCGCCTGCGGCATCAAAGGTTACGGTAACAGGATAACGCCATGTTACATAAACTTTTCCCTTTTCTTGAGGAGTGAACTTATATACACCGCCCTGCGGCTCAAGCTGTGTGCCGTTTACAAAAGGTATACATCCTTCATCGGGGGTAAGAATAAACACGGGTGTGGTGGTGGTATCCTCGTTTTCAACGGTTACCATGCCTCCGTTATCGGAGAATATAACATGATCAAATGCGGATGCAACGTTGATCTCGGTACCGCCGCCAATTATATATCTTTTATTGTTAAAAATGATATTTTTGGTACCGGTAACGGTGGCACCTGCGGTGTAGCTTATATCATTATTTACAAAGGCTTTGTTTACATAAACAAACAGGTTGCCGTAAAGGTTTTTAGCTGCCCATCCCCAGCCGCCGTTGATTTTATTGAAGTTGCCGCCTTCAAGGTGAAGCGCTATATGACCGGGTTTTTCTGGGCTGCCCACCGTGGCATTAGAACCGTTGGCGTCGATGGTGGCAAAATTGCCTGCATAAACGTACATATCCGCGCTTTGAGGCGAAACGCTGTATACGGGCGAGAGATAAAGGGTGGAATTTGATCTGAAGTTTTCGGTAAATGTGGTATCTCCGCCGCCATGGATATATCGGCCTGCGCCCGATGCAACATAAACCTCTATATCGTCAAACACGGTTTTGCCGCCGTTGAATATAAATGCGGAATCCGATTGCTCGGTTATGACAATTTTTGATTCTTTATCGGCACCGATAACGGTAAGGGTGCCTCTGTTTTTAACGTCGGAAAATACCGTGTGGGTGTAGGTATCCGAAACTATCAGCATACCTCCATCTGTACCGAGTGCAGCAACAGCTTCGGTTATATCGCTGAACGCGTAATACTTGCCGCCGTTATAATATACCGTTGTGTTGGTATCTGAAAGGAACACGGTGTTCTGACCGTCAACAACGTACTTCTGCGGAGCCGTGCTTATCCATGTTACATTATAGGTTGTTGTTTGCTCGGGCTTAAATGTATATACACCGTCATCCGACATTTCTATCTCCACACCGTTTACCGCAGGTGCTCTACCGTTTTGAGGGGTAAGCACAAGGGTGGGACAAGTAAGTGCGTGTGTACCTTCGGCAACGGTAACAGTACCGCCTGTGGCGCTATTGATAACGGTTGCACCGTCAACAACGGTAAAGCCTTCGTAGGTGCCGTTATTGAATATGGCAAACTTACGACCGGAAACATGATTAATTTTGTTTGCGGCAATGGTTTTGTTGCTGAATGAGCCGCTGTTGATTACAAAATAAAGGTTTGCGTTGATGTTGGACTGGCTGTAGCCGCTGCCATAATTGAATACATTGTTTATGGATGCACCGTCAACAGTAATTATACCGTAACCAAGCTCGCTTGCATTACCAAGAGCAGAACTACCCACGCCCAGAATATTGAGCTGATGGAATGTGCCGCCTTTAAGAACAACTTCAACCTTGCTGTGATTGCCAGAGTTTGCACCGGTAAACAGCAACGTCTGACCGCTGACCTTTACATTTTCGGTAAATACAAGGTTTTGCGAAGCAAAGTATTTTGTTTTGAGCATCTTTATGGTAATATCATCAAATATCACCTTGCAGGCGTTAAAATTGACAGATCCGCCAACGCCGAATGAATCCACCGAAGCGCCAGTTACACCTGTGATCGTAACAGTGCCTCTGTCCACATCCTTAAATATGGTGTCAAGCACGGCATCGCCTGCGTTGAGATCGGAAAATTCCACCGGTACAAAAGCACCGTTTACAAGTATTCTGCCGCCGCGTTTGCCGATAAGCTCAAGGGCTGTGTTGATGGAATCGTATGCGGTGTACTGTGTTTCTTTATATGTAACAGGGCTGCTGTTGGAAAGGAACACGGTGCGGATGTTATCCACCACATAAACGCCTTCGGATTCTGCTTCCCACGCTATATCATAGGTGGATGCAGAGCCGTCCACTGTTAAGTAATATTTACCGTTTTCATCCTGCGCAGGCACTTCGCCGTTTACCACAGGGAAAGTTTCGCCATCGGGAACAAGGAATATTCTGGGGTTTACATTGGAAGCGGTAGCATCATCAATAACCGCCTTGCCGCCCGAAGGTACATTGATCACTGCAATACCGGCGTCAAACGTAAAACCTTCTGCCATGCCGTTATTGAATATGGCAATTTTCCGTCCCGAAGGGTGGTTCATTTTAGATGCAACCACGTTTTTTGTATTGAATGTGCCGCCGTTTACCACATAATATGTATTTCCGTATACGGTGGAATTGGAATATCCGCTGCCCATGTTGAGCTTGCAGTTTACAATACCGCCGTTTATGGTTATGCGCACATTACCGGGGGCATTTTGCGATCCCACGGTGACAGAGCCCATGCCCGCAAGGTTCATCTGACCGTAGGTACCGCCCGAAATTTCGGTGGCAAGGGTGCTGAACGTGCCGTCGAGGGCACCGGTGTAATACAGCGCACCTTTTGATGTATCAACCTTGAAATTGCTTGTAAAAACACCGCCGGGCGCCGCAAAATATTTTGTTGTGCCCATTTTGAGTGTAAAATTATCAAAGGTAACGTTGCCCGATTTAAAATCCAGTGTGCCGTTTTGAGTAAGTGAGTCGGTTGCAGCACCGGTTGCACCTGTGAATGTTACATGGCCTCTGCCTGCCGGATCCTTAAAAGCTCCGTCATCGCCGTTATCCGACGGTACAAAGGCACCGCAGATAATAGCCTTACCGCCCTGGGAGCCAAGTGCGGAAAGGGCAAGGTTTAACGAGGCATAGGTGCTGTATTCAGCTCCTTCATAGGTAACTGTTGTGCTGTTGGAAAGGAAAACGCAGCGTTCACCGTTTATGGTGTAAACATAAGCATCCGCATGGGAAACCAACGGAAAATTAATGCAACCAAGAATCAGCACAAGGCAAATTAAAGCTGTTAAAAATCTTTTCATTACCGTTTATGCCTCCTCTCTTACAACAAATTCATAAACGCCAGATGTTATTTCATATACTGCTCTGCCGTCATTGAAACCGACAAAGGAAACACCCTCGGAATAAGCTATATCTTTGCCGCCTTCGGTTATAACGGCATTTTCGTTTTTAACGGGAAGCTTAAGTGTGGCCGTTGTGTTTGCGGGTACGGTGCATTTATAAGTAAATGTACCGTCTTTTTCAAGGTGCCATTCGCTCTTGATAAGACCGTTTTGTGAATTGTAGCTTCCCTTGGCATAAGTAAGAGTTCCGCCATAGGTGGGCTGAAGCACAAAGTGCTTGTATGCGGCGTTATTCACATCGTAATCATGGGTTATACCCACAAGATCCGTATAAAGCCAGGATGCAACACAGCCCGGGAAGAAATGGTTGAGCGATGCGGCTTTCATGTAATATTCCCAGGTGGTTGTGGCGCCCTGGGTTACGGGGTAAAGTATGGACGGGAAGTTTGTTTGCTCAAGCAAAGTAAACGCCACATCCACGTTGCCGTTCTGTGAGAGAGTATAGTAAAGTATGGGGTAGCCTATAAAGCCAACGGTCTGCGAATTTGCAGGTACGTTTTTGGAAGCATCGCCTGCTTTTATGAGTGCGGCAAGCTTATCCGCAGCCTTTTGCTTAAGCTCGGGGGTTTCATAAAGGTCGTAATAAATACCCATGGCGTAGGATGTTTGGGTGTTGGTTTTGCAGGTAAATCCATCTTCCTCAAGGAAGTTTTTGCGCCATGCGGCTGCAAATTTTTCGCTTTCTGCCTGATAATATTCTTTATGCTCGGTGTTGCCCAGAATACCTGCAATCTTTGCAAATATTCCCACGGTGTAAGCGGAATAAGCAGTGCCTATTTCGGGCATTTTTGCATCGGCAACCATGGTTCTGTCAAACGCAACGTTATCACCGTACCAGCCCACTTGCCTTACATAATCGTAAGGTGCGCAAGTGCGGATAAGGTAATCTGCCCACGCCTTCATGTTGTTATAGTTATTTGTAAGGAATGTTTCGTCACCGTACTGGAAATAAAGCTGCCACGGAATAAGGATAACGGTATCGCTCCAGCCGCTGGGCGCTTTTGTGGAATCGGACGCCTTTGAGCCGTTAAGCGGAACAACCTCGGGGATAATACCGGAATCACCCTGCGCCATAACGGTCATTTCCTGGAATCTTCTGTATATGCTGTGGGTATTGAAGTTATATGTTGCGGCATATGCAAAGCCCTGGGCATCGCCTGTCCAGTTGTTCTTTTCACGGGTGGGACAGTCGGTTATGGCTCCCACAAAGTTGCCCTCCTGGGCACGGATAACGTTTTCGTAAAATTTATTTACAAGAGGGTTGGAGGTTTCGATGTAACCTGTTCTTGTGCTGTCGGTGGAAAGAACAAGCGCGGTTATGTTTTCCATGGGTATTGCTTCGGCAAGACCTATGATTTCAAGATACTGGAAACCGTGGTAAATAAGCGAAAACTCGAATGTTTCCTGACCCTCCCCTGCGAAAATGTATTTATCTTCACCGTTCTGATTACCGCGTTCCGCCTTTACTATAAAGGGAGTGGTATCCGCACGTCCTGCGGCGGTGAGCATTTCGCTGTACTTAAGGTCGATTTCGGTGCCCTTTGGAGCGCTTGCTGTTATGCGTACCGTTGCGGAAATGTTGGCGGGAAATTCATAAACAAAAACATTTTCCGCAGGATTTGTAACAGCCACGGGCTTTAACTCTCTTATGGCACGGATGGGTTTTGTGTTATCAGCAATAAGATTGTTTTTGATAAGAGCGATCTTATCGGTGGCCTTAACGCTGCCCCAGGTGCTTGTATCAAGTCCGTTTTTGTTCCAGCCGTCTATATTCTTACGGGCATCGATATACTGACCGATATAGAAACGATTTACGGTAACGGGGCCGTTTTTGTTGGAAACCCATGTGCTGTCGGTATCTATCACCTGCTCGGTGCCGTCGGTGTAGGTTACAATAAGCTTTGCCTTTAAGCCGATATTGTTGCCGTAGGTGGCACCAATAGGACCACCGTTATACCAACCCATGCCAAGGGTTGCGGCAAGGGTGTTTTCGCCGTCAAGCAAAAGATCCGTAACATCGTATGTCTGATAATAAAGTGCTCCGTTGAACTCGGATTTACCGGGGGCAAGATAATCGTCACCGGTGCGCATACCGTTTATATATGTTTCGTGGGAGCCTGCGGAAGTTGCATAAAGGCGTGCTTTTTCAACTGTTTTTCCGCTTTCAAGGTTAAAGCTCTTACGGAACAGAGGTGCTGTATAAGGAAGCATTTCAAGTGCGGATTCGGAATAAAGCTCTTTGCCCTGCTCATCAAATATTTTCCAGTAGTTTATAACGCCCTTTTCGGAGCCTTCGATACGTATTTCAAGGCCCGATGCGCTGCCTACGAATTTGGAATCGGTGTAGGTATGAACTTTTTTGCCTTCGATGTATGTTGTAACGGTACCTTCGGCAATTTCCATTTTCATGTCAAATTCCTTGCCTATTATATCGTTTGGAGTGGCAAAAAGATCTGTCAGCGCAACCTCGCCAAGCAGCTTGTAGCCGTTGTTTTCGCAGGTGTGGGGACGGAACTTAACCGTGCCGGAGGTTACGTTGACCTGCCACATAAGGAAAGTGTTTATTTCTTCGTTGTGGCAAAAGTTTACGCCAATGGCATCGGTGGAAAGGGTCAAATTTGCTTCAATGGTGGCTGTTGTCTGAGGAAATTCACGCTTGCCTGCGCTTATCCACTTGTTGTTTTCGCCGAAATCACCAAAAAGTGCCGTTTCAAACTTTGCAATGGTGCCGGGGGCAATTATGTTGCCGTCTTTATCGGATACAAAAACAGTCCAGAAGTATTCTTTTCTCGGCAAAAGTGCAGTGCCTGCATAATAAACGCCGTTCCTGTCGGTGGTTTCGGTTTTATCCCATATATCGTAAACACCGTTTTCAAGGTTTTCACGGCTACTTGCCACAACAATGCGGTAGCCTGTTTGCTTCTGACCTCTTACCTCGGAATTCATTTTCCACGAAAGGTAAGGAGCTGTATCATCAATTCCAAGCGGATCTTCTCTGAAATCGCAAAGCAGATCTGTAACATTGGTGTAATTTGCAATATTGTCTTTCATGTTAAGATTCCCCCTTACAATGTTCAGATCGGCAACGTCAAACGCACCGTCGTTTGTAATATCAAATGTCGGCAAAAGGCTTGTAAATTTGCGCAGCGATACAATTATGTCACCGGCATCTATTATGCCGTCGGCATTAAGATCGCCGGCAGAAAGAGCGCCGTGATCAAGGTTTATATCCACGTTATCAACAATAACGTTTGATATGGTGCTTTTAAGATAGCCTTGTCTTGAAATCTCAACAGTGTATGTACCTTTGGGGAGCTCAAAAGAATATTCCCCCGCCCCGTCGGTTTCGTATGCAGTTGTGATATGGCGCGTGCCGTTGTCGCTGTAAAACACAACCCTTGCTCCGGGAACCTTCATAAGCGGCGAAGATATAACGCTGTAAACGCCGTGTACCTGTGCACCGCCTGATTCAAACGCAAAACACAAATTGCCTGCAAGGCAGGTGTAAACCATGCACAAAGCAAGCAACAAGGTTATGACTTTTTTGGATTTCATCGTTTATTCCTCCTTATTACAAATAGTGTATAAATACACATTATTAGTATACATTTACATTATAACCTAAAAAAGCACAATTGATAATTGCCTTTTAAACACATTTAGGATTGACTTTTTTAGTACAACAGCCTATAATGTAATTGATACCAAACCAAAGGAGCTTTGTGGTGAAAAACATATATCTTGATTCGCTGATGAAAATAACTCCACGTGACCTTGTTTATAAATTCGAAAAAGAAAATTTTCCCGAAGATCACGATAATATAATAATCAGAGAAAGCTATATCGGCGACAATGCCATATCTGTTACCCGACATAAATGGGATATGCACGCCATGTACCATTCGCTGAAAATGTATAAGCTTGCATATGTATATTCGGGTGCTTTTGTGGTATATGTATATGGCCGAGCCACAAGGCTGGGCAAGGGATCTTTGTGCATTGTTCCGCCGGATGTTATTCAAAAATTCACCATCGACCATGACGAAAACACCACCGATGATCCCGTTATGATAAATATTCTTCTGCGCACCTCGCTTATAAAAGAAACCCTTGCTTCGTTGCTAAGCTCAAAAAACGAAGTATCCGATTATATAAACAAATCACTTTTAAGCGAAACTTTCCCAAAATTCATGGTGTTGCACACCCCATCGGAATTCACGGCGGATATGGCAGAGCTGTTTTTTTCCGAAAACATCCGCGCAGGCAGCACAAAATCATCAATATGTTTGCTGAACGCCTTTATTTTCAGTTATCTAAGGGAAGGCACCATTGTTGAATATTCAGTTACAAACACCGACCGTTCCGAAGCTATATACCGCATTTTAAAATGTATTCAAACAGAATTCCGCACCGTTGACCTTGAAACCCTTTGCGAAAGATTCCACTATACCCCTTCGTATATCTGCCGCATCATAAAAAAACATACGGGAATGACTTTTAAAGAATATCTTTGCACCGAAAAACTTGGCTGTGCGCGCAAAGAACTTGCCATTTCCGAAAAACCCATAAATGTAATAGCCGCCGAATCCGGATGGCACACGCTGGAGCATTTTTACCGCGTATTCAAAAGGAAATACGGCATCACTCCCCAGCAATACCGCGAAAGCGTTAAAAAAGAGCTTTACGGCAATACGTAAAACTACGCCGTATGGTGTTACAAGCATCGGCGATTAATGATCACTGCAATTAATCTATCACCAAGGCGCAAAGGTGCATTATCAGATTGCTTGCCTATGAGTTGCTTGATGACTTAGTATGACAAGTGACTCGGCACATTTTTTGAGCCGGCTAATCGAATAAAACACGGACACTGTGTAAAACTTTGACCTTTATCTGAACTAAAATTAAATATATGCCACTTTATTACCAGAAATTACAAATCATAATTTCCTCAACCAAAACCATAATAATATCAGAGCCGCGAAGAATTTAAAATCTTCTCTGCCCTATTAATCGTATAGATATTTTTAAAACATTTTAGGAGAATTTAAAATGAACAGCAACAAGAAACTTGTTCCCGAAGCAAAGGCTGCTCTTGATAAGTTCAAGATGGAAGCAGCGAGTGATGAGGA
>JAZSGA010000005.1:0-3489 GCA_045532495.1 Eubacteriales bacterium
GTCAGCACAAAGAGCGATTGTGGCAACTTCACCGCCATTGATGGTGATGTTGGAATCATACATAACGCCGTTTGCAAGGGATGTGCAGTAACCGCCGGAGTAAAGTGTGGCTACCTTGCCGCTTTCAAGAACGAAATCAGCATATTCAACTACTGCGTTACCGTACATACAAAGGTGCATGAAGGAATTGAAGTTGGAATCATCGCCGCCATCCATGATAAGCTTTGTGCCCTGGGGATTGAAGTGGGTATTTTTGCCGAGTTTATAGTTGATATCCTTGAATGTGATATCACCGCTGAAAACGATACCCTTACCGTCTGTAAGGATAAGAGCTGCATCTTCATCAGCGCCTGTTACAGTAACCATACCGGTCCACTTGCCGGACTTGAAAGAGGAAACGTCGAGTTCGCCGATTACCTTTACAGTACCGTCTTTGCCATCAAGAGCAAGAATTGCTTCTTCGAGGCTGGCAAAGGGTTCATCTTCGGAACCGTCGCCTGCTGTTGCGCCTGCTTCAACATAAAAAACTTTTTCATCTGCAGCTGATGCTGTGAACGCGGATGCACAAACAACCATAATTACAGCGAGGAGCGCAGAAAGAATTTTCTTTGTCATAATATGACACCTCCAAATAAATTAGAAAAGTACAATCTTCTCTGTTGATTTAATTATAGCATTATTTTTGCATCTTGTCTATGCCTATTTACACCATAGTGCTAAATTTTGTTTATTTGCACAAAACAGACACCACCGTTTTGTTTAATAAAACAAATTCTTTTGATATTTAGGTGTTGAAAAAAAGCCCGAGTTGATATATAATGTATTTAATAACCGAAAGGAAGCATAAACATGCAGGAAATTAAAAATCAATTAAAGCAGGCACTTGACAAATACTACGAATGTGCCGCCCTTGAACCTTATGATATTTTTGTTGTGGGCTGCTCCACCAGTGAAGTGCTGGGCGATAAAATCGGCACCAACGGCAGCCAGCAATGTGCCCAGGCAATTTTTGAGGCAGTAAACGAATTTTGCACCGAACACAAGCTTTTTCTTGCGGCGCAGTGCTGCGAGCACCTTAACCGTGCCGTTGTTATAGAAAAAGCCGCATACGACCATTACCGCATGGATTGCCGTGTAAATGCCGTACCCATGCCCCATGCGGGCGGCTCCTTTGGCACCGCAGTTTACCGCAACATGCAAAACCCCGTTGTGGTGGAGCACATATGCGCCCACGGCGGCATTGATATAGGCGATACCTTTATCGGCATGCACCTGCGCCACGTGGCGGTACCCGTGCGTGTGGGCATTTTTGAAATCGGCAAGGCTCACCTTACCCTTGCACGCACACGCTGCAAGTATATTGGCGGTGAGCGGGCAAATTACAACCCCTCACTCAACTGAAAAGGAGCACATTATGCAGATAAGCTATAACCCCAACCGACAAACCTTTAAGCTTGATACCGAAAAATCCTCCTACATAATGATGGTGCGCCGCAACGGTTATCTTCAGCACCTTTACTACGGAGCAAAAATCGGCGACGATGATCTTGAGTACTTATTTTCCGATGTGGTTAACGAATCTTTTTCGCCCTGGGCACCGTCTGCCGGTGTAAAATACTTTGCCCTGGACACCCAGCCCCAGGAATATTCCTGCAACGGTACTGGTGATTACCGTGTTTCCGCCTTTTCCGTGGAAACGGCAAGCGGCAACTCCTCCACTGCGCTGAAATATGTAAGCCACCAAATTTTTGACGATAAAAAGCCTTTGCCCGGCATGCCCTCTGTTTATGCCGACGGCAACGCGGCAAAAACCCTTGAAATAACCATGCAGGATAGCGCATCGGGTGCGCAGGTTGTGCTTTGCTACAGCATCATCGAAGGCTGTGAGGCGATTATGCGCAGCACCAGGGTTAAAAACACCTCGGACAAGCCTTTCTTTATCGAAAAAGTATTCAGCACCTGCGTGGATTTTGACGGCAAGGATTACGATATTATCCATCTTTACGGCACATGGGCGGCAGAGCGTTACGAAGATCGCAAGCCCCTTGTGCAGGGCATAACCGAAATTGCCAGCAAGCGTGGATCTTCAAGCCACAACCACAACCCCTTTATTGCCCTGTGCGATAATACTGCCACCGAAGATTACGGCAACTGCTACGGCTTTACACTTTGCTACAGCGGAAACTTTTCCGCAAAAATCGAGGTGGACACCTTTGACCAAACAAGAGTTATTATGGGTATAAACCCCGAAGATTTCAAATGGAAGCTTTGCCCCGGCGAAGAATTTACTTCCCCCGAAGCCATTATGGTATATTCGGCAGAGGGTATAGGCGGCATGTCACGCAATCTTCACAAGCTTATCCGCCGCCACATTTGCCGCGGCAAATACCGTGATGTGCGCAGACCTATCCTTATAAACAACTGGGAAGCCACATATTTTGACTTTACCCCCGAAAAGCTTATAAAAATAGCCGAGGCAGCAGCTCCCCTGGGCATTGAAATGCTGGTGCTTGATGACGGCTGGTTTGGCATACGCAACGATGAAACCTCATCCATCGGCGACTGGGTTGTTAACGAAAAAAAGATCCCCGGCGGACTTTCCGTTATAACCTCAAAGCTAAAAGAGCTTGGAATGAAGTTCGGCTTGTGGTTTGAACCCGAAATTGTTTCCTTTAACAGCGATCTTTACAGAGCACATCCCGACTGGGTGCTGCATGTGGACGGCTATGACCGTTCCGTGGGACGTGAAACCGCAGTTCTTGACCTTACCCGGCAGGAGGTTGTGGATCACGTTTTCAATAAAGTTGCATCCGTTATTCGTTCTGCGGACATTTCCTATGTAAAATGGGATTTCAACCGCAACCTCACCGAGGTGGGATCCGCGTCGCTTCCTGCCGACAGACAAAAAGAAGTTTTCCACCGTTATGTGCTTGGAGTTTATCAGCTTGCCGAAAGGCTTACTTCCGAATTCCCCGATATCCTTTTCGAGGGCTGTTCGGGCGGCGGCGGAAGATTCGATTGCGGCATGCTTTACTACTTCCCCCAGATATGGACCAGCGACGATACCGATGCCTTTGAACGCTGTAAAATTCAGTACGGATCCTCCATCGTTTACCCTGCAAGCTGTCTTTCCGCACATGTTTCTGCATCGCCCAACCATCAAACAGCACGCAGCATGCCCTTTAGCACCCGCGGCAACGTGGCAACGGGCGGCGCCTTTGGCTACGAGCTTGACCTTTCCGTAATTACCGACGAGGAAAAGGAAATGGTAAAGGCACAGGTTGAACGCTACAAGGATCTTTACGAAACCATAGTTTCCGGCGATAATTACCGCCTCATCAGTCCCTTCGAAAACGACCGCTGGTGTGCGTGGGAATATGTGGCGCAGGATAAATCCCGTGCCGTTATGATTTACGTGGTAACACGCTTCAAGATCAAGGGCAGATACCACATAAAGCTCAAAGGACTTGATCCCGATGCCACATACCG
>JAZSGA010000022.1:0-13273 GCA_045532495.1 Eubacteriales bacterium
TGAGGAGCTTTTAAACTTCCAGTTAAGGCTGCGTGCATTAAAAAACCGCAGCCGCATGGGACGTGCATATAAATTTTCAAAACCCGATATGCAAAAGTTTTACGATTCCCTGGATTATAAGCTTACCGGCGCACAACTTGCTGCGGTGGATAATATTGTATATGATATGACACGCACGGGTGAGGCTGCAGACAACTTCTCGCGCTTTACCGAGCCTATGCGCAGGCTTGTGCAGGGCGATGTGGGCAGCGGAAAAACCATAGTTGCCGCCGCTGCAATATATGTTTGTGTCAAAAACGGAGCCCAGGCATCGCTTATGGTGCCCACAGAAATACTTGCCGAGCAGCATTATCAGTCCCTATTACCGCTTATGGAAAAGCATCACATCGTTACGGCTTTGCTTACCGGCAGTACAAAGGCCACCGAAAAACGAAAGATACTCGAAGCATTGAGTGCCGGAAAAATCGATCTTATAATAGGTACCCATGCACTTATAGAGGATAACGTGGTGTTTGCAAACCCCGGTCTTGCCATAACCGATGAGCAGCATCGCTTCGGCGTGCGTCAGCGTGATAAGCTGGCAGAAAAAAACGCCGTTGCCGAGGACGGGCAAAAAACCTTGCCGCACATGCTTGTAATGTCGGCAACGCCTATCCCACGCACACTTGCCATGATTCTTTACGGCGACCTTGATATAAGCATTATAGACGAGCTACCACCTGGACGCCAGAAGGTGGATACCTTTGCAGTGGGTGAAAGTATGCGCCAGCGCATATATAAATTCACCGAAAAGCTTGTTTTGGAGGGCAGGCAGGCATACATCGTGTGCCCTTTGGCCGAAAACAGCGAGGAATCCGACGAGGCTTACGAATCGGGACTTAAATCGGCGGCGGAATACTGTAATCAGTTAAAAACCGAAGTGTTCCCCAATCTCCGCATAGATTTTGTTCACGGCAAAATGAAACCTGCCGAAAAGGATAAAATAATGCGTGCTTTTTCAAACGGTCAAACCGACATTCTTGTTTCCACAACAGTAATCGAGGTGGGTGTTAACGTGCCCAATGCCGCGCTTATGGTTATAGAAAACGCCGAGCGTTTTGGACTTTCACAGCTTCATCAGCTAAGAGGACGTGTGGGCAGAGGCAAGCACAAATCCTACTGCGTGCTCATGTCACCCACAATTTCAGGACAGCAGGCAAAGGGCGATTCACCCTCCGAAAAACGGTTCCGTATAATGTGCGAAAACAGCAGCGGCTTTAAAATTGCCGAATACGATCTGGAGCTGCGAGGCCCCGGCGACTTTTTCGGCAGACGCCAGCACGGTGAGCTTGAATTCAAAATTGCAGATCTTGCCGCAGACATGAAACTTGTGGAGGATACAAAAAAGCTTGCCGATATAATTACAAAAAACAAACTGAATCCAAAGGAGAACAAATAATGAAAGCAACCGAATGGATTTTTGGCATGTCATCCTGCGCCGCAGGATATAGCCGTGCCACCTTTGAAGATTATTCAAAGCACGGAGTGCAGGGGATAGAAATTTCCACCGGCAATCTTGAGGCTGCAAATGTCAATTGGAAAGAAGTAAAAAAGAACTCCGATGAAACCGGAGTAAAAATTTGGTCAACGCATCTTCCATTTTGGCCCTTTGATATTATCGATTTTTCCGATTTTGATAAGGCAAAGCGTGAAAAAGCGTTGGATATTCAGTGCGAGCTTGTAAAAAAAGCCTCGGAAACAGGCGTAAAAATTGCAGTTATCCATCCCAGCGGCGAGCCTTACCCTCAAAACGAGCGCGAAGAAAGGCTTAAAATCGCCGCTGATATGCTGGCACAGCTTGCGGAAACTTCCGCAAAATACGATGTGACAATCGCCGTTGAAGATCTGCCACGCACCTGTCTTGGCAACTGTACGGCAGATATAAAACGGCTTATTGCCGATAACGGCAAGCTGCGTATTTGCCTGGACACAAACCATCTGCTGGCCGAAAGCAACGTGGATTTTGTAACGGCGCTTGGCGATAAAATAATCACTCTGCACGTTTCGGATTACGATTTCCGCAATGAACGTCACTGGTTGCCGTATGAAGGCGATGTAAACTGGGTAGAGCTTGTTACAGCACTTGAACAGGCAAATTACAACGGTGCGTTTATGTACGAGATTGGGCTTAAAACCCCCGAAACCATAAACCGCAGCCGCAGCCTTACCTTTGCGGACTTTGCCGAAAACTATAAAGCTTGCGTGGAAAAGCGACCGGCAAAACCCATAGGCACACCAAATATGGAAGCTTGCCTTAAAAATTCGTATTATAAAGAGCCGGTTATAAAATAATTCAATAAGCATATGGGACTGTATCAAAAGAACGATTTGTTACAGTCCCATATATATACTAATACTTATGCAAAAGGGGACGATGTCTGATCATCGCCCCTATAAATTTACATTTTTATCGAAATCGATTTATTGCTTTATCGCTTGTATCTCACAATTATTCTTTTTCAATTTCTTTGCTCTTTATTTTAGCTATAAGCATTAAAATCGCTCCAATAATTGCAATAACAGTCCCAAAAAAGAAAATATAATACCCTATTCCCCAACCATATGAGCTGCTGGGTATAACTCCTCTATCTGTGTAATCCCAGTTCTGCATTAAAAAAACAGCAAATGCCATAAGATTAAAAACAACCACGGCAATAGGTTTCCTTACTAAAGCAAACAGCAACGAAATTAATGATAATCCCCCTATCAATGATACAAAGATCACATATATAACGCCATATAAAGAATTTCCCAAAAGTTGTTCGCTCAAACCGCTGTAAACCTTTGCATATTCAATCATCGATACATTATACAAATCAGATGCAGTCATATCAAGATCTTCATAAATAACAGCATCGGGCATATTTTTAATAAATTCTGCACGTTCATCAATGGCTGTAGAATATGGCAAAAAAACCGTTACCGCCATTAGAATTGTACCGAACAGTGTTACAAGCAACGGCAACAATGCATTATTTTTAATTAATAATTTCATTATTCTATACCTCCAACAATTAATAGGCAGCTTCAGCGAGCTTCCCGGCGATTCTTAATAATTCAGCCGAAAACTTCAACGCTTCTTCTGTATCTTTTAACTCATCTTGGACTTCGTTTGATTTTTGCGTCCATTCTGCCATCTTTGTAGCTGTAGCCGTATATTCCGATAAAATAGACAGATCGGCAGGATTTTCCTTGTATTTCTTAACCAACTCAATATATTCATCAACAAAAGCCTCGTATTCTTTTATAAACACGCGCCATTTTTCTTCACCATGTTCAACAATAACAGATTGGCTACTTGTATTTTCAGAAACACTTTCAACTTTCGAATCGACTACCTGCTCATCTTCTTTTGTGACAGCAGGTGTTTCAGCCGCAATGGAGCTGTTTACTGACTCTGTCATCTCGGGAACAGAGTTATCAAATTCCACTGCATTTGTTTTACTTTGATTTCCGCAAGAAGATAGCAATATGGCAGTTAAAGCCACCAACATAAAGATTTGTGCTTTTTTCATTTTGACTTCCTCCAAAAAATAAATGATATAATTATTACTTGTACGGTAATAATTATATTAAGTTTATCATATTTTTATTTATTTGTCAATATAGTAAAATATATTTGGGTGATTTTATGAACATTGAATTCAAGGACGATTATATAAAAATCGGTTTAAAAATATCATATTACCGAAAACTAAAATCTCTTACACAAGAGCAGCTGGCAGAAATACTGAATTGCGGCGTTTCTTTTATAGGACAGATAGAAGCGCCAAACATTTACAAAGCTATATCGCTGGATACGCTTTTCAAAATAGCAAAGGCTCTGGAAATTCCCGCCTACAAGCTTTTATATTTTGACGATTAAACAAAAACGGACGCAGTAAAAACTGCGTCCGAATTTTTTATATATTCATTATTTAAGAAGCTTTTCCACAGCCGCAAGCTTTGCACAAATGCAAAGTACCTTCATTGCCGTTTCAAGCTCACCGATGGATGGGAACGAGGGGGCTATGCGGATGTTTTTATCATCGGGGTCCACACCATAAGGGAATGTAGCACCTGCTCCCGTAAGAACAACGCCTGCCTCAGCACAAAGCTGAACGGTACGTTTTGCACATCCGTCGAGCACATCAAGGCTTACAAAATATCCGCCACGGGGATTTGACCAGGTTGCAACACCGCAATCTCCAAGCTGTGCCTGCAAAGTATCAAGCACCATATCAAACTTGGGGCGAAGAATTTCTGCATGCTTTTTCATATACTCACGCACACCGTCGGCATTGCCAAAGTACTTTACATGGCGAAGCATATTGAGCTTGTCATGTCCGATGGTCTGGAACTTCATAACACCAAGAATATTTTTGATGTTGGAAGCAGAAGAAGCCACAGCCGAAACACCTGCTCCCGGGAAAGTAACTTTTGATGTGGATGTGAAAACATATGCTCTGTCGGGGTTACCTGCTTTTTCGCACTCATCGATGATATTGAGAAGGGTGTACTGCTCATCGTAAATTTCGTGTATGCAATATGCGTTATCCCACATTATGATAAAATCGGGCGATGCAGGTTTAAGGCTTGCAAAACGCTTTACGGTTTCGTCGGAATAAACCGTTCCATCGGGATTTGAAAACTTGGGTACGCACCATATGCCGCGCACATCGGGATCCTTAACGTATTCTTCAACCACGTCCATGTCAGGACCGTCGGGTGTCATGGGTACGTTTATCATTTCAATGCCAAGAGTCTGGCAAACGGCAAAATGTCTGTCATAGCCGGGAACGGGACAAAGGAATTTATTTGTCTTGTTTTTGCACCAGGGACCGTTGCCGCCGGGTACTCCAAAAAGCATACAGCGGGTAAGGTGGTCAAACATAAGGTTAAGGCTGGAATTTCCGCCAACGATAACTTTATCGGTACTAACGCCCAGAATATCGCCAAAAAGCTTTTTTGCTTCCTCAAGGCCGTCAACTATGCCGTAATTGCGGCAATCTGTGCCGTTTTCGCTGAAACAATCGTCGTTTTCGCTTATAACGTTAAGCAGCTCCTTTGAAAGGTCAAGCTGAAGTTTTTCGGGTTTCCCACGGGACATATCCAACGAAAGCTTTGCATTTAACACTTCGTTGTATTGCTTTTTAAGTTCAAGCTGCTGCGCGGCAAGCTCGCTGTGGGACATCTGGGTGTAATTCATCGGTAAATAACTCCTTTTGGTGCGGGAAAAATCAGAATTCTGCGCTTCCCACTGTTCTGGGGAAAGCTTCAACATCACGGATGTTGGAAATACCTGTGAGGTACATTATAAGTCTTTCAAAGCCAAGGCCAAAGCCTGCATGCTTTGCTCCGCCGTATTTGCGGAGTTCAAGATACCAGTAGTAATCTTCGGGATTCATGGAAAGCTCGCTCATGCGCTTTTCGAGCAAATCAAGACGTTCTTCTCTCTGTGAGCCGCCGATAAGTTCGCCAACACCGGGAACAAGCATATCCATGGCAGCAACGGTTTTGTTATCATCGTTCATACGCATATAGAAAGCTTTGATTTCCTTGGGATAATCGGTAACAAATACGGGCTTACCAAAGATCTTTTCGGTAAGGTATCTTTCGTGTTCGGTCTGAAGGTCAATACCCCAGGATACAGGGTAATCAAACTTGTTGCCGCTCTTTATAAGAAGGTCTATTGCTTCGGTATAAGTTACGTGGCCGAAATCTGCATCAACCAATGCGGTAAGGCGCTCGATAAGTGTGTTATCAACAAACTTGTTGAAAAATTCCATTTCCTGAGCACATTCACGCAGAACGTAGCTTATAACATATTTTACCATGTCGGTTGAAAGCTGCATATCGTCTTTAAGATCAGCAAAAGCAATTTCGGGCTCTATCATCCAGAATTCCGCAGCATGGCGCTGTGTGTTGGAATTTTCCGCACGGAATGTGGGACCAAAGGTGTAAACCTTGCCAAAAGCCATAGCAAAACATTCTGCCTCAAGCTGACCGGAAACAGTAAGGTTGGTGGATTTGCCGAAGAAATCCTTGGAATAATCCACAGCCCCATCCTCGGTTTTGGGAAGATTATCGGGATCAAGGGTGGTAACACGGAACATTTCGCCCGCACCCTCGGCATCACTGGCTGTTATAATAGGTGTGTTAACATAAACAAAGCCACGCTTTGCAAAGAATTCGTGGATTGCCTGAGCTGCAGCCGAGCGCACACGGAAAACAGCATGGAATGTGTTTGCGCGGGGACGCAGATGTGCAATGGTGCGCAGATATTCCATTGTATGACGCTTTTTCTGCAAAGGATAATCGGGTGTGGAGGTACCCTCAACAACGATGCTGTCTGCCTTGATTTCGAAAGGCTGGGGGGCATCGGGAGTAAGCTCCAGTGTACCTGTAACAGAAAGTGCTGCGCTTATGTTCTGCTTTGCAATTTCTTTATAGGATGCGCCAAGCTTTGCTTCTTCAAAAACAACCTGTACGGGTTTGAAGCAGCTGCCGTCGCCCAGTTCGATAAAACCAAAAACGTTGCTGCTGCGGATATTTTTTACCCAGCCTGCCACGGTTATGGTTTTGCCGCCGAATTTTTCGGGATCCTGGTATATTTCTTTTATGAATGTTCTTTCCATAATTTCACTCCTGTTTCTGCATGAATCGGTGGGGTAAATGAATATATTTTGATTATAAAATTCAAAAAACACCAATTTTCTGCAGGATAAATTGATTATACACTATTTTTTTGCAAATTTCAATAGCAAATTATTCATTTTTGCAATTTCTGTAAAAACAAATCAAAAGGGACAGCATGTCCCTTTTGAAACTGTTGATTTTGTCAAAAAACGCTTATTAAACACCCAGCATAGCTGCACCGATGATACCTGCATCGTTGCCGAGCTCGGCTATTCTTACCTTTGTTTTAAGGTGTTCGGGGTTGTTTCTGGAGTACTGCTCACGGTCGATAATTGCCTGAAGGGGCTTTGTGAGGTATTCCTTTTCGTTGCACACACCGCCGCCGATAACAAGAACTTCGGGCTGGAAAATGTTGATCATGTTAACAATACCGAGTCCCAGATAGCCAATGTACATATCAACAACTTCGGTTGCAGCCTTATCGCCTTTTCTCATGGCATCAAAAGCTGTTCTGCCGCCGGCGTTTTCGATCTTGCCGTCGCACATTTCCCACATGATGGAATCCTTACATTCCTGCATCTTTTCCTTTGTCATGTTGATAAGACCTGTGGCAGAGCTGTAAGCTTCCCAGCAGCCGCATCTGCCGCAAGAGCAGGGGCGTCCCTTGTACTGAACAACGGTATGACCGAGTTCTGCACCGGAGAAATTAAAGCCGGAATAAATTTTGTTATCAATAACGATACCGCCGCCAAGACCTGTTCCGAGAGTAATCATTACGGAATTTTTGTGTCCCTTGGATGCGCCGCAGGCAACTTCGCCCTTTGCAGCCGCATTTGCGTCATTTTCGATAAGAACCTTTTTAACTCCGAGGAATTCCTGAAGCTTTGCAGCAAGAGGATAATGGAGGAAAGGAAGGTTGTTTGCATAAACAACTTCGCCGGTGGAGCTATCTGCCGTGCCGGGAGTTGCAATACCTGCATATTCTACCTGATCAACGCTTATACCGTATTCATCGCAAAGCTTTTTTGCAAGATCAGCCATATCGCGGATAATAGCATCTGCTTCACGGTCAGCCTTTGTGGGAACGCTGCCCTTTTTAAGTATTGTTCCGTTTTCGTCAACGATACCGATGGCAATATTGGTACCGCCGAGATCCACGCCGATATAGTACATAATTTTTACTCCTTTTCTGGAAAAAATTTTAAATTTCTACGATTTATATTATATATAATTAATTATGGTTTGTCAACCGGATTTTGCTGTTTTTTCAGCGGTTTGCTTCACTTTCCATCTGAGCCATAAGCCTTTTGTTGAATTCAACGGCTGTATCGTAGCCCATTTTCTTCTGGCGGTTGTTCATGGCGGCAATTTCAAGCACCACGGCAAGGTTGCGCCCGGGGTTTACGGGAATGGTTATGGACGGCACCTTTATGCCCATAATATCGGTATATTCGGTATCAAGCCCAACACGCTCGTAAAACTTTCCCTGCTGCCAGGGTTCAAGATTAACAACAAGGTCAATCTTTTCGGTTATTTTTATGGAGCCCATACCGAACAGGCGGCGGACATCCACAATACCAATTCCGCGCAACTCTATATAGTGGCGGATAAGCTCAGGCGCCTGGCCAACAAGTGTTTTGTCGGAAACACGCTTTATTTCCACCGCATCGTCGGCAATGAGTCGGTGACCGCGTTTTACAAGCTCAATGGCGATTTCACTTTTGCCTATACCGCTGTCGCCAAGGATAAGAATACCTTCGCCGTATACTTCCACAAGCACACCGTGACGTGTAATGCGGGGAGCAAGGCTTAGATTGAGCGATGCAATGAGCGCTGCAATAAGGTGGGATGTGCCGGACGCAGATCTGAGCACAGGTGTGCCATATTTTTTTGCACTTTCTACAGCTTCGGGGAATATATCAAGCTGTGAAGAAAAGATCACGCAAACAACATTGTGGGCAAAAAAGTCCGAAAAGCTTTTGGTGCGCTGTTCGCTGGTCATATCCAGCAGATAGTGATATTCGGCCTTGCCTATTATCTGAACACGTGATTCTTCAAAGTGATCAAAAAAGCCTGCCAGCTGAAGTCCGGGGCGGTTAAGCTCGTTGGTGGTTACCTGTATTTCTTCGATGTTTTCGGGAACGTATATTTCTTCCAGCGAAAATTCTTTAATTATTGATCTGAGCGGAACCGTGTATTTTTGTTCGTTCATGTCATTCATATCGTTCATGCCGTTATTCCTTTCGGTGGCGGATATTTGTTGCATAATGCGTTCCGCCAACTTAATTCTATTATATATTATACATCCGTCTTTTTCAAGCGATTGCGGATTTTTCTTTAAAAATATGCGCCAATTATCTGCGATTTTTATTTTTTTGAAAAAATATTTCAGTTTTTTTCGCAAAACCCTTGAATTCTCTGAAAACTTGTGCTATAATAAGTAGCGTTGTTTAATGGTAATCATATTTTCGGTGCTTTTGCACCAAAAAATTTATGACTATATCATGCCAATTTTGCAAAAACAGGAGGTGTCCACATGGCAAAGTGCGAAATCTGCGGCAAGGGCGTTACATTCGGTCACAATGTTTCCCACTCTAACAGAAAGACCAACAGAACATGGAAGCCTAACATCAGAAGAGTAAAGGCAATAGTTGGCGGTGCTCACAAGACAATCTACGTCTGCTCTCACTGCCTGCGTTCCAACAAGGTCACTCGTGCCGTTTAATCCGGACAAGTACCTTTTAACATTACGCAAATAAAAAAATAGACGAAGGCGAAAGTCTTCGTTATTTTTTTGCCCTTACGGGATTTTTTTATTTTATAAAAGAATAATTTCCGTTTTAAAATACTTTTCCTGAAAATCCGTGGCTGCTTTTATCTGTTCCGCCGTAAAACTTTTGCCATCGGGTGCCACCACCCATTTATCTTCGTTATCATCGATGCGGTGTATAACAGCCACCACCCTGCCCGTAAACTTATCAACTGCGTGACCGATGCCGATTATATATGCATCCTGTTCTTCGCCGTCGCCTGCAATAATTCCGCTTATATATCCGTAATTGATGGGATAAACAATGTTTTTATGCTTTGGATGGGTGCTGCCCTTGGGTCTATCCACCGTTACTGTTACGATTTTCCCTGTCATTTCAACACCTCCATGAAAATATTATAGCAAACTCCTTGCGAAAACACAATAAAAATGTTTGAAAAGTGCAAAAAGCTTGTTTTGTTCATTGCATTTTGAAATTATATATTGTATACTTATAAAAACATAAAACCCTCAACAAGAGCCGGAGGTACACAAATGACAGGTACAGTTGTAGATATAAAACGCTTTGCCGTGCATGACGGTGATGGCATAAGGACCACCCTGTTTTTAAAAGGCTGCCCGCTTAAATGCGTGTGGTGCCACAATCCTGAAAGCATCCACTTTGAAATGCAGCTTTCATATATTCCCAAAAAATGCATCGGCTGCGGCGAATGTGTCGATGTTTGCCCATCGGGCGCACACAGCATAAATGAAAACGGTCATTCCGTCGACCGCTCGCTTTGTACTTTCTGCGGAAATTGTGAGGAAGCCTGCCTTGGTGAGGCACTTAAGCTTTACGGCAAAAAAATGACGGTGGATGAGGCTGTTTCTGTCCTGTTGGAAGACAAAAGCTTTTACGAAAGCTCCGGCGGAGGTATAACGCTTTCGGGCGGAGAATGTCTTATGCAGCCCGAATTCTGTGCAGAGCTTTTAAAGCGCATGAAATCCGAAGGGATTTCCACTGCGGTGGATACCTGCGGCTTTGTAAACCAAAAGGCACTTGATGCCGTAATCCCTTACACCGATGTTTTTCTTTACGATATAAAGGCCATTGACCGTGATGTGCATATAAAATGCACAGGTCAGCCAAATGACATAATTATCGATAATTTAAAGTATCTGGATTCCCTCGGATGCAAAATAGAAGTCCGCTATCCCTACGTACCCGGTATGAATGATGGCGAATACGAAAAAATAGCGGACCTGCTTGTAACCATTAAAAATCTTGTAAAAATGCGTGTTCTGCCGTATCACAACTTTGCGGGCTCAAAATATGAGGCCGTGGATATGGAAAACACCTTGCCCACATTCGGGCTTCCCGATGATAACACCATGAAAAAAGTACGGGAGTATTTTGCTTCCCGGGGAATTACGGTTTGCGAATAATTCAGACCTATTGCACAAATTATACGAATACAAATCGGTTTATTTCACCGTCACCTGAACTTCATCAGGGGCGGTGAATTCTGTTTTATATGTGCCGTCCGGCATAAGCTTGTGACTTACGGATATTACCCCATAGGGTGTGGGATAAGTTCCCGAAATATACTCAAGACCGCTGTTGCAGGGTGATATTTCGATGATGCGGCAGCCGGGTGCTTTTACTTTTATACCCAGAACATACTCTGTAAGATACGAGCACACACCCGAAGACCATCCGTGACACAAGCTGTGACGGAAACCAACGTAGCAATATGCCCCTCTGTCGCCATGGACATCATCAAGTCCTTGGGGAGTAAGTTCATCTATGCGGCCTGCATTTTCGCACCAGGCAGGATCAAAATCCTCAAAAAAGCTTGTGGCTCCGATATCGAGCATTTTGCCGTACATGCCCCGGATGTTTGCAAGTGCTCCTTTTGTATCTCCCGCCAGCGAGCGTGCAGCAAAAGTAAACATACCAAGGAATGTGGATATTCCGCTGTCGCCGTTTTTAGACAAAAGCCTTTTGTTTTCTGCATTTGCATCACGAAGCCCTGCAAGTACACGCATTGCCGAAATCTGCTTGTAATCGTAATCGGGATAATCGAAAGATGCAAGTTTTTTTGCCATATCTGCGCAAAAATCCGCATTTTCGGCATCGTTAAGCTCATGCAGAAGAAAAACCGCTGCTTCATACATCAGCTTGAAAATTGCATGCACTCCCGAATCGCTCATTTCACGGCTGTGATTGCTGGGCCAGTCAAAAAGCGCCCAGGAATATTTTGCATCAAAGCTGCCGTCCTCTTTTATAAATCCGGCAAGCTGATGAGCCACTTCGCATATCCTTGTGTGCTGCTGCGAAAGATAATTTATATCGCCGTTCTGCATGTAATAGCGATGATGGCAAAGCAACCACCATGCATTGTAGGTTATGATGGTGTTCATGAATTTATCGGGCGCCGTGGCATCACGCACAAGGTCAAGGCTTTTTCTGACAGTAACATCGTCACCAAACACCGAGCAAAGTGTGGAAACCTCGGGGTACATATCACCCACCCACACAAGGCGGTCACGCTTTATGCCGTCCCATATGTAATCCTGCATACAAAGATGAAGTGTGTATGCCGCCGTGTCAAAAATGCGGTTGATCAATTCGTCATTACAGCTGAACGTGCCCTTGTATTCTATATCTCTGAAATATGCGCAGGCGTTTACTGTCTGCAGAAGCATTGTGTTTTCTTTATCAACGTTGTCTATTCTGACAAACCTAAAACCCGTGTAGCCAAATTCCGCCATGCTCATAACGCCCGACTGTACGGTAAAATCACGGGGGTTATGATCGTTGGTGGTGCCGCTCTCATGAAGCTCTGCCATGGCTTCGTTTGCCGATTCGCCAAAACGCAGACGGAGAGATACATCCATTTTATCCTTTCCCTCATCATCCTTCATAACCTTGACAAAAAGCTTTACACCGCCGCATATCTCCTTGCCGAAATCAATAAGCACCGCACCGCCGGGGGCAATGCGGCAATGCTCGCGCACCATTCTTGATTCGCCCGCAAGCATCTGATGGTCATTGTTTTTAATAATATTTTCGCAGCCGGTGGCTTTGTCGTTGTGCCACACTATCCTTGTGGGGCGTATATATATTTTTTCAAGAAGGCAATCGGTTACCGAGGAAGATTTTAACGATTGTGGAAGGAATTTCATGGAAATCTTCTCCTTTTCACGCTGATTTATAATAAAATAACAGCAATTTTATTGAATTGTACCACAAAAGCTGCTGCTTTTCAATAGAATTTGCCGTATTTAACAATTTTTTTAACATTGTGAAAATTTTGATAATTGCTATTGCAAAAACCAAAAAAATGTATTATAATTATGAGGAATGGTTAAAAATAACCAATATGCAATAGTAAATTATTTATTTAGGAGGACATAAAAATGTCAGTTAAAGTTGCCATTAACGGTTTCGGCCGTATCGGTCGTCTTGCATTCAGACAGATGTTTGGTGCAGAAGGCTACGAAGTTGTTGCTATCAACGACCTCACAAACCCCGCAATGCTCGCTCACCTTCTTAAGTATGATACAGCTCAGGGTTCCTACCTCGGCTATATCGGCGAAAACAAGCACACTGTTGAAGCAACAGATGATTCTATCATCGTTGACGGCAAGGAAATCAAGATCTACGCTTGCAAAGACGCTGCAGAATGCCCCTGGGGCGAACTCGGTGTTGACGTTGTTCTTGAGTGCACAGGCTTCTACTGCTCTAAGGAAAAGTCCATGGCTCACATCAACGCAGGCGCTAAGAAGGTTGTTATCTCTGCTCCCGCAGGCAACGATCTCAAGACCATCGTTTACAGCGTAAACGAAAACACTCTTACAGCT
>JAZSGA010000166.1:0-10121 GCA_045532495.1 Eubacteriales bacterium
GTCATCGCCGATAGTTACATCGGAACCGCCAATGTTTATTTCCATTTTCTGATCAAAACGCTCGGGGCATATATCACATACTGCCACAAGCTTTACTTCGCCCTTTTCCTGAAGCTCAAGATGAGGTTTTAAATGAGCCGACTGCGCTATGCCGCCAAAACCCACCATTGCTATTTTTACCATGGTTTTATCCTCCGTTATATTCTGTTTAAAATTTTATCCATTGCCACCGAATTTTCGTAAAGAAAATTCTTATCGTTTGCATGCTTGGGGAATATTTCCGCTGTAACCCAGTCATCATAACCCACACGACAGAGTGCCGCCATTACTTCGGGATAATCCACGAGTCCATCAAGTATATTAACCTCACGCAAAGCGTTTGTGCCCTCCACCCATGCAAGATCCTTAAAGTGCACCTTGGCAATACGGCTACCCAAAATATCTATCCAATGTTCAGGGTATCCGTTTCTTATGGTATTGCCCACATCAAGATACGCCTTTACCCATGGGCTGCCGCATTTGTCGATAAAATCACGCATTTCAAGCGGAGAAAGCAAAAGCTTGTTTCCCACGTTTTCTATGCCGATGGCAACACCGTATTTTTTTGCATATTCCGAAAGTTTAGTTACCGATTCAAGCGCACGGTCATATGCCACATCATATCTTACAACCTCGGTGTTGTAGGCGGGTTTTAAACCTTTTACCATACCTGCAATGACAAGGATGGTATCACACCCCAACACAGACGCAGTCTCAAGCTGTTTTATTATTGTCTGTTCTGCCCTTTTGCAAATCTCGGGGACAGATGACGAAATCGAGCTGTCCCAGCAGGTATCGCAAACCAGGCTGTAAAAGGCTATTCCGTAATCTTTTGCCTTTTGACACAGATCCTGCAGTTCCTGCTTTGTGGAATCAAATCTCACAGGACCTTCGTTGCCGATGGCAATTTCTATGCCATCATATCCAAGCTTTTTTGCATAAGGGAAGCAAACATCGGGATTCCTTTCGGGCAGCGACCACATGCTTATGCCTTTTTTCATATATTCACGTCCTTTCGGAAACATTAAAAAACATATAATTGACAATAAAAACTTTTTGTGTTATAACTATTATAGCACTTATTTATCATAATACAATTCAAAAAAAGGCATAAAACTTATGTTTTTGGGTATATATCTATGGCTGTTTTTATAACCGAAAGATTCAGGATAAAATCTATCCGCTCTGTATGGAACTATTTTTGGGACAACGGCTTTATTTTTGATGGTGAAACACACCGTTCATGGGAATTTGTTTATGTGGCATCGGGCACGGTTAGAGTAACAGAGGATGCAAACATTTATACATTGAATGAGGGAGATATGATATTCCACGCTCCCATGGAATTCCACACCATACGCAGCGCCGACGGCACATCGCCGAATGTTTACATATTCACCGCCGAGGTTGACGGCAACCTGCCCGATAACCTTACCGAAGGTGTTTTTGCGCTTTCCGAAAGTGAAAGAGCAGAGTACCGAAGCCTTTTTGCACGCATTTATACACTTTTTTACGGCACAGGCAACGGCGGATTTGAAGCGCAGGAATGTACCGATGCCTTTTCGTCCTTTGCCATACGTTTAAGCCACAACCATTCTGCCCGGGCAAATCTTATACGCTCACGGGGGGCACGGGAATACAACGACATCGTCACCTGCATGACCGAGCACATCCGCGACAACTGCACCCTTGAGGATTTTGCAAAACTAAACAACACAAGTGTAAGCAATATGAAGATTCTGTTCCGTAAATACTGCGGAATAAGCCCCAAGCTTTATTATGCAAAACTGCGCTGCGGCGAAGCCATACGTCTGCTCGAAAGAGGATATTCGGCATATCAGGCGGCGTATGAGCTTAACTTTTCATCCCCCAACTACTTCAGCACTTTTTTCAAACGCATGACGGGAATGCCGCCTGCCACATATATAAAAAACAATTCTCCGGAGGTATAAGGCTCCGGAGAATTCTATTATTCAAATATAAATGAGTATAAATGACAGTCGGAAAGCTCAAAGCTCAGGCGCACGGTTTTGCCCGAAAGCTCACCAAGGGGTTTTTCAAAATCCACGTTTCTGTCCACTGTATCGCCGAAAAGATTAAGGCTGTCATACCCCTCAATGGGTGTTCCGTTTTCATCGCATATCTTTATACGCAGGCTGCCCAGTGCAGATGTGGCAAAATTTACCGAAAGCTTATTGCCACCCATTACCACAGGCTTTGTAAGCACATTGCCGCCCTTTGCCTTTGCATACCAGGAATAAAGGCCGTCAAGGCGCAGGGTGTAACGCTCAAAATCCAGCGGCCTTGCACGGTATCCCTTGCCGCAGTAAAGCGAAAGCTCGTTGGCGCACCCCTTATACTCCGAGGGAGTTTCCACAAGTCCGCGTGCAGGGTAACAGTCGCCGTATATCCAGTTTTCTTCATCCTGCGGACCGGGGGTAAGGAAAGCCTCAGCCGAGCGTGCAAAGTGTTTACCGTCATATGATGTCATTATAATGCAATCTGTCATGGCGGTACCCTCGCGTTTTTCTTTCTTCATAAGCTCCTCGCGGCGGCCGTAAAGTGTGGGCAGATATTTTATGTTGTGATACTCACCCACTCTGTCATAATAGCGCGAAGGCGTACCGTAAAATATATCCGCCCGGTGATACTTTGTAATACCGTTGGTGTAAAGCTGCAGGTTTGTATCGCCGTCTTCGTAAACCAGATGCTCGGGTTTTGTCCAATGGTTCATATCGGTGGATTCCGCCGTGCGGATATCTCTTAACGAATGACCGCGCAGATAATCGTTTGTTACATCTATATCCGAGCCGTCCTCGGCATGGAACGAGCGGACATAAACACGGTAAACCTTTTTCGAATCGTCCCACAGCAAAATGTTCAGCGTATCATAAGCGCCGTAAACATCTATAATGTGGCTGAAGGTAAAGCTGTAACCATCGGAGCTTTTGTAATATTCAAGCTGAGCTTTTCCGTCACGCAGGCCATGGCTTGCCAGCGCCTTGAATTTTGCATCCTCGGGGCAATCGGGGTTGGGATCGTAATAAACCGAGAAATTATCAATATAATAACCGTCGGAATATACAATATTGTTGTCGTACGAGCCTTTGTATTCGTATCTGCCAATGTTGGGTTTTGTAAATGTTATACCGCCATCATAGCTTTCAGCAACACATATAATACCTTGCCCCTCGGTGTCGCCGCCTGCAAGGCGTGATCTGCCGGCACGGTAATACAAACGGACCGTATTGCCCACTTTTACCGTGGAGCCGTATCCGCACACATCACCTTCCCATGGGGCATCGCAGGAAAAAGCAATGTTTCTTTTGATGGGACGGTGCATTGTAAGCTCCACTCCGCTTAAATTTTCGCACAGAGACATATCCCACATTACCCGTCGGTTGTTTTTAAGATTCATACTGTTTCTCCTTTTTGCTTTTTATATATCTCGTTCATTTTAATAAGCGCCAAAACCACACATACGATGGCATATATGGAATATACAAAATGAGGCATGCGGCTGTATTCACCGTCGATAAATATCATGGTTATATATTGCCACAATCCGAAAAATGATGATATAAGGCTGAAATATGTGTACTCTATATACGCAAAAACCACAAGCACCGAGCAAAGCGCGCCCAAAAGTGTAAGTGTGTTATCAAACACCACATATTCCGATCCCAACAAGCCAAGTATTATGTAAAGCGCCAGCCACAGTACACCAAAACCCAAAACTATAAGAGCAAGTGCCTTTGCAGAAAGCCTTTTGAACCTGGTCTCTCCATCCTTGGTATTACGGCTCCAGTTTATAAATGCGGCAAGCTGAAAAGGGAACGATGCAAACAATGCATATGCCGCCTGACCGTAGGTTTTGAATACAAAAAAGTATACTGCGGCATAAAGAATGGAATTAAGTGCACCCATAAGCTGACCGTATCGGTTTGCCATGGATTGAAGCAGCATTACCACAAGCGAAACATACAGCGGTATGACCTGGAATTTATGAATGGGGTTTTCAGGCGGAAAAACCATCCACGAAATTGTTATAAGCACCGCCGTTACCGCCATCATTACAAGGCGCCATGCCGGCAGATTGATTTTTGACAAAAAAGCTGGTTTATTCATTATAGTTATCCTTTTCCTTTTTAAGCTTTTCTCGGTATTCCAGCGGTGTCATATTTTCAAATCGGCGAAAATCCCTGTACAGCGAAGCAGAAGACTTATACCCTGCCCTGCTTGCCGCCATACCTATGGATATTTCGGGGTTTTCAAGCAGCTTTTTTATGGTTGCCAGTTTTTTGTTGCGCTGATATTCGCTAAAATTTGTACCGTAAACCTCTTTTATAAGGCGTGCAGTGTGCTTTTCGGAGTAGTTAAGCTGCTGCGCAATTTCGGATATGGTAATATCGTTAACGCTGCTCATAAGCTCAAGCAGCAATGCGGTTTTCATATCCACACGTTTGGTGTTAAGCTCAGGCGCACTTGTTTTTTCCAAAGGCTTGCCCATACCCACGCCCAGGCATTTACCAAGCTCATATACCACGGAAGCTGCAAGCAGCTGTTCACGGAAAGCCATTTCAAAGCTTTTTTCGACAGCTACGCCTGATATGCGGTCGTTGGCAATACTTTGCTGAAGCTCAAGAAGTTCTGCCACCGCTTTTTCAAGTTGCGGCGAAAATTTAACAGGCACTCCAAAACATTTATCCAGCATATCACAGTATTCGGTATATATTTTAGGCGTACCCTCGGTTTTTTCGGGCAGAAGCGAGCATACCATTTCTTTAAAGCTGCCGTCATTCACCAGTGAGTAGTGATATTTTCCCGGCGGTATAACCAAAAGTTCACCTTTGCTCAGCATGATACGTTTGTCATCAAAAACATATTCATGGCTGCCGTTTATCGCCACACGTATTTCGTAAAACAGATGACAATGCAGGATCTCTGCGATGTTGTCAGATTTTTGTGCACTTGTGTGCGCCATGTGATACAGCATAAAACGGGTATCACCCACAAAAACGGGTATGCTGTTTACAATATAGCCGTTTCCCACACTCTACACCTCCGAAAAATGTTCACAACGTTAGTCTACCACATATTGTGCGGATTTTCAATTCCATTTGAGGACATGTTTCAAAATAAATGCGCCCAAACGAAAAAGCGGAGCTTGCTTCCGCAGACTCCGCCGAAATTTGTTATAATAATTCTATATCAAAATCGTATTTTTCATTTATAAGTATGTGATCAAGGTCATACTCACGGCACATTTCAAGCACTTTTGCATTATCTTGCGCAACACTTTCAACCGTTATATCATCATCAACACGATTCTCTATAACATTTGCATATTTTTTTATGTCATCAAAGTGTTTTGAAATATATTCCGATGTCATTACAAGGCAAAGATATTTTATATTTTCAAGGTATTCTTTTTCAAAACTGTTTTTCCAGGTAGGCGGAACATAACAACCTTCAACAATAAGGTTCTGTTTGTTTTCGATGGCGGTTTTTATAATTTCACTCACAATGGGCCACAGATAATCGGTAAGCTCGGCATCATCACTCAAAGGGGTAAGTGCAGTGTTTCCGCTGCGTATAAGCCCCATTTTAAGATGGTCTATGGAAAAATACGGATAGCCGTATTTTTCCAGCAATTTTTGTGCAAGTGCCGTTTTGCCCGTGTGGGATGCGCCTGTTATAATTATTACCATACCATTCTATATCCTTTTCTGTAATTGATATAACACAAATTCAACTGAACTGTGAAATATATTCCCTTGGGGTAATACCCGTCATGCGGCGGAACTCGTGGGAAAAATAGCTTATACTGTCAAATCCACATTTCAACGCCACTTCCGTCACGGTAAAAAGCCCTGTACGCAGGTACATTCTGGCATTTTCAATACGCACATTTTTTATATATGCCGCAGGAGTTGTACCAACAGCTTCGCCGAATTCCTTCCGGAAATATACCTCGCTTATATTTGCATCGGCAGCAAGTGATGCCACCGAAAGGCTTGTATCGTAAAAATCACGGTCAATGCGTTCCTTGGCTTTTCTGATCCTGGGGCTCATTATTTTGCCATGGTTCTTTAAATATTCGTCGCGAGCTTCGGCAAGAATTCTGTAAAATATCGACATGCATCTGAAATCGTTTAATTGTCCCGATTCAAACCGTGCCGCAAGCTCGGAAAAATGATTGTTAAAGATCACGGGTTTTGAAAGGACTACAAGTTCCGGCAAAAGGCTGTCATATTTCTCTGCCAGGGTAAAATGCACTGTGATTGCCGATCCGCTTTCACAGATCTCGGTGTTATACGAAAGCCCTTCAGGCACATATGTAAGCGTTCCCGGATACGAAACAAAGCTTTTTTCGGGGCACTCTATGGAAACCCTGCCGCTTATACGGTAAGTCAGGGAATGATATGACCTTCCGGGGACAAAAACGCTTTTCTTTTTCTCAAATTCATAACTTAGCACAGAAACGGAGGTTACTGTTGATTTTTGTTCAAGAAACATTGAAACATCGACCTTTTCAAGTTTTTCAATAAAATTATACCATTACTTTTTCAAAAAATCAAGTTTCGTTTTTTTATAATTTATAACGATTTGTTATTGTATTATAAAATATGTGGCATTATAATGAAAACAACACCTATTCTGAAAGGAACATAAAAATGACAGAACTCAAAAAACATATTGAACAGGCAGCGAAAAAAGAAGGCATTGACCTTATAGGCTTTGCCGATAAATCCCGTTTTGATGCCCTTCCCCCTCGCAATAATCCTTTTTCAATTTTCCCCGAAGGAAAAACCGTTATTCTTGTGGGCAAAAGGATTTGCCGCGGAGCTTTGCGCGGAGTTGAAGAAGGAACAAACTTCGGCGATTACAATCTTTTCGGCAAAAACTGGCTGGAGGATGAGTTCCTTGCCATAGCTTGCTACGGTGTAGTAAATGCAATCGAAGATATGGGCTGGGAAGCTGTTCCCGTGTTCCCCAATCCAGCAGAAGCCGCTCCCTCAGGCGTATCCGTGGCAGAAGGACGCCCCGAGCCCAATGTTTTCCCCGATTTTGAATATGCGGCTGTGGCCTGCGGACTTTGCGAAATCTCATTTGCAGGCATTCCCCTTTCCGAAAAATACGGTTCACGTCAGCGCTTCCATATGATAATTACCGATGCGGAGCTTGAACCCACACCCATTATGGAAAAGAGCATTTGTGACAGATGCGGAAAATGCGCCGCTATTTGCCCGCTCGGTGCCATTTCTGCCGACAAAACGCACGAAATTGAGATCTGCGGCAAAAAAATGACTGTGGCAGATATTGATTACGACAAATGCAAAGTGTGCAAAAACGGTGCGTGTGCCAACCGCTTTACTTCCGAAGCCCGTCCCGACAGAATAGCCGCTCTTTGCAACCGCACATGCCTTGCACATCTTGAAGAACAAAAACTTGTGGGCAACCTTTTTGAAGAAACTTTCCGCAAGCGTGACGCCTGGGCTCTTGACAGCAAGGGCAACTATTCCGAAAGAGATACCGAATCGGCAAATGTGCTGGGCGGAAATTTCAGCAAAAACGGAGACAGGAGTGCAAAATAATGAAGCTTACTTCTCAAATGATAAAGGACAAAGCTGCGGAGCTGGGTATTGACTGTATTGCCATTGGCAATATCGAGCGCTTTAAAGATGCTCCCCCACTTATGTCGCCGTTGACATATTTTCCCGAAGCAAAATCGGTTATAGCCATTGCCATGCGTATCCCCCGCGGCACCTATCGAGGTATTGAGGAGGGAACACACTGGCACAACTACACTTTTTACTCATACAGCAAGCTGAACTCGCTTTTCAGACCTAAAAAAACCTATGATCTTTGCTGCTTTATCGAAGATCACGGTTGGGAAGCCGTGGCTCATTATCCGGCTGTTCCCGAAGGCAACGGCACAACACGCAAGCCCGTTGCCCAAGGCAAGCTTCCGCCCGATGTTGTTTGCAGTGTGCGTATAATTGCGGCAGGCTGCGGTTTGGGTGAAATTGGATTTTCAAAGGTATTTCTTACCGAAAAATTCGGTCCCAGAGTGCGTATAGGCCTTATCTTCACCGACTGCAAGCTTGAACCCGATCCTATTCTTGATACAGGCACCATATGCCTGCATTGCGGTGCATGTCAGCGTGAATGTCCCGGCAACGCCGTTCCCTCGGTAAGAGATCCCAACAAACGCCTGACTGTTAATTTTGGCGGAGAAAAGAGCATATGGTACGGCGATGTGCAAATGGGCAGATGTACCCTTTCGCACCACGGTTTTAACAACGAATGTTCGCCATTCCATAAAAAAGAATTCCCCAACATGGCTTTTGATGTAAGGAATTCCGATATGACCGAGGAGGAGGCATATATTCTCACCTACTCATTGGCATCGGCAAAATGGGGCAGAAAGCCCAACACAAACGCCGTTATGGATTATTACAACTACATAATAAACCACACGGGATATTTTGCCATATGCGGAGCTCGCGGTTGTATAAGAGCCTGCATGAATGTTCTTGAAAAGGCAGACAAAATTCAGAACAAATTCCACAACCCGTTCTACAAAAAACCATCGTGGTTGCTTTCCAACAAGCCCGAAAACCCATCCAAAGGCGTTAACCCATACCGCGAAGAATATCTTGATAAAACCTACCCCGGCATACGCAAAAACGAATACGAAAAACCGGGTGAATAATATATGAAATATGCCCCCGAAAACCAAGGCGTTTTCGGGGGCAGCCTTTGTTGCTTATCTTTTTTTATAAATTACAAGTTCAGGATTTTCTCCGTTTTCTTCATATGTGGATATCAGAATAAAATCCATGTTGGCTGCAACTCCAAAGCACCTGTTTCCGCCAAACTCACATTCCAGCTGGGTGCCCAGATAAGTTGCACCGTCATCCAAAAACTTTTCACATTTTCCGTTGGGGAGTCTGTATTCAAGGTTTATATATCCTCCCACAAGGGCATTGAGCTTTTCGACCTTTGGCATACCTTCAACATGCAAAGCATTTATTTCGTCCATAAGCTGCCTTTTAAATTCATCAAACTTTTCCGCACCTGCCAAATTGGCATACTGTTTCCAGTAGTTCAGTTTGGGAAGCATATCCTTCATATAATCACGCACTTGTTGGGGCGTGAAATTATCGTTTGCCATATGGTTTACGCATACATCAATAAGATCGTCCATATCATGATACATGTATTCTCCGTCTGCATAGCACCATTTGCAATATTCTTCATTAAAAAGACCGTTCTGCTCTTTGCTGATGTTGGAATCCTCCAGCGGCATTCCACAACATTGGCAAATAAGCTGTCTTGGGGAACCGAGAAGCGTGTTGATAGAAACGTCAAACAGCTTTGACAGCAGTTTAAGTGTTTCGGTATTTGGCACGGTTTCCCCGTTTTCCCAACGGGATACAGCCTGACGGGTTACAAATACCTTTGCGGCAAGCTCGTCCTGGGATAATCCGCTTTTTGTTCTCAGTTGCAATATGATATCTTTTGTTTCCATAAAATCACTCCTTTCATTAATTATAGAGCATTATTATAACATATGCAAGCAACTGTCTGTTGCTGTTATTTTTAAAGTGCCGCCAAACATGCAAACCGACTATTTTTCGGAAGGTATATCCGTGGCTTCCAGTTTAAATATAACAGGTCGAAAACCGTCGTTGCAGCTGCTTATTGCAACACCGGACTCTTTTGTCCAGTCATTATAGAAAAAACCGTCTTTGCCACCGCCGTTTGCAAGTGCAAATACATATTGATAAATACAATTCCACGCCGTGTGGCAAAATCCTTCGGGGCATTTGATGTCTGCGTAATAAACCGCCCCTTCCTTCATGGCAGAGCAAGGACCAAGATCCTCTTTGCCGTATTACTTTACAACATCATCCAAAAGCATTGTTTTCAACACTGTTATTTTAACCTTGTTCATTATGTATTCTCCCTATACTCATTACATTTTCAAATCATAGCATATGAATTTAATTCTTTTACATGAATAATATCAATCATTAATTTTCGTTTTATTCAGCACAAGCAAACTTACAACC
>JAZSGA010000273.1:0-9178 GCA_045532495.1 Eubacteriales bacterium
GCTACGATCCGACTTCGTTGGGCACAAAAGCCTGAATGGTACCTGCAAAACCGCCACCGTGTACACGGTAAACAGTGCCGGGTTTGGAATCAAGTACTTCTCCTGCAACTGCAAGTGCAAGGGATATTCCCTGCTCGTGCACATTCTGTGTGGTGTATGTGTTCTGCAAAAGAGTTGCGGAAGAAAGACCCGATGCCTTTATATGGCGCAAAAATTCTTTAATGTCATCGGCCTTGAGCGCCTCTGTTGCGGAGGCAACACGTTCATTTTCATTCACAAAGTGCATTGCACGCATAACAGCTCTGTCACCACATTTTTCTCTCAGCTCGGGAATGTCGTTCATAAGCTCGGATTTGCTTATTTCGCGCAGGAAGTTTTTGCCGAAATGCGAAGCAACACTTTTCATTTCTGCGGGAATGGAAGCATAATCGGCATTGAGATCCGCATGGTTTCCGCCGGTGTTTACTATGCAAAGCGAATAGCCGTGGGATGAAAGGTCAAAATCGGGCTTTTCAACAACAGGCTCTTTTGGATCATAAAAATCAATGGCAACAAAGCCGCCTGCGGCACATGCAACCTGATCCATAAGTCCGCAGGGCTTTCCGAAATGAACGTTTTCGGCATACTGGGATATCTTTGCAATTTCAACATAGCTTATGTCGCCGTTGTTGTAGAAATGGTTGAGGATATTGCCTATCATATCTTCAAAAGCGGCAGAAGATGAAAGTCCCGAACCCTTAAGCACGCTGGAAGTGGTGTAGGCGTAAAAGCCGCCGTCACTGTAACCGTTTTTGCGGAATCCGTCACATACACCGCGTATAATAGCGGACGCCTTGAAAAACTCGCTGTCCTTTACGGTTTCAACATCCGCAAGCGAAACTGTATCTTCGGGGAAACCTTCGGATTTAACACGGATTTCTCCATTTGTGTTATTAACGGCAACAGCAATAATATCAAGGCTTATGGATGCGGCAATAACCTTGCCGTGATTGTGGTCTGTGTGGTTACCGCAGATCTCACTTCTGCCGGGAACTGAAAACAGATAAGCTTCGTCGTTTTCGTTTACAATGTCCTTATACTGTGTAAAAAAGCCATCTACTGCGCCCGCATAACGCACACGCACAGCATCCAGTTCACAGTCAGCACCGTAAAGGTTTTTAAAAGCGTTGTCATATCCGCCGGAAAGAATGTGGGCTTTGATGTTGTTGAGTTTCATATATTTTTATCCTCCGCTGTAGAATCTTTAATTATTGAAAAATTGCAAAATTGCACATACTATATTAAGTATACCATTTATGCGGCTTTTTTTCAAGTACTATCGCATACAAAATAAGCAAATTTTACAACATAAATTTATATGTAAAATACAGTCTGTTTATTTTCATATCCAATTGACAAAATGCATTTTTTTTGGTATAATAATTTGAACACCAAATTAATTTTGCAAAGGAGTGGGGCTTTTTGGGACGTGCTGTAATGGTTACTTCCTTCAAGGGCGGCGTGGGTAAAACCACCGTTTCGGCAAATCTTGCCATGACGCTTGCCCGAATGGGTTTTAAAGTTGCGGCTATTGATTGCGATCTTGAATCCCGTTGTCTTGATATAGCCCTTGGGCTCGAAAATTCATCTCTTTACAACATCTGCGAGGTACTGACAGGAAAATGCACCATTGCCAACGCAGTTGTAACGGATTCGCGGTGCCCTAATTTATCCTTCATTGCGGCTCCTGCGTATTTTTCCCTTTCGGAAATCGACTCCTTTTCTTTTACCGATGAACAGGTGCAGGATCTTGTTCTAAAGCTCAAGCTTGAATACGACTTTGTAATATTCGACCTCCCCGCCCGACCGGATAAATTATACAAATCCCTGGTAAAATATTGCAATTACGCTCTTGTAATATCTTTGCATACCGCAGCATCTATCCGCGCCGCCGAAAAAACCGCCATGGCTCTTGAGGAGCTTGGCTGCGGAGATTCGGATTCCGAATACCTCACCAAAAACCTTAAAACAAGGCTTATTATAAACAGCTTCATGGCAAAGGATACCGTAAACGGTGTTCGCCCGTCCATATATGATATCATCAACAAAACCTCCGTGCGCCTTATAGGCGTTTTGCCATACGACGAAGATATGGCACGCGGTCAGGAAAACGGTTTGCTTGCCTATCAGGTAAAGCACGGCAAAAACAACTTTAACCGTGCCATGAACAACATTGCCAAGCGCTGTACCGAAACTCAGGTACCCCTGCTTTCAGGCATTAAACTGGATGTTTCAAAATCAAGACTTACATAAGCATTTCACACACAATACAAATATACAAAGAAAGGATGTCCGTACCATGGAAATAGCAATAATCGCACACGACACAAAAAAGGAACTTATGACCCAATTCTGTATAGCATATTGCGGTATATTAAGCAAACACAACCTTTGTGCCACAGATATTACCGGCAAATACATTTCCGAAGCCACAGGGCTTAATATCGAGCGTTTGCTGGCAGGCTCACAAGGCGGTTCCGAGCAGATTGCGTCCCGTATTTCCTTCAACGAAATAGACATCCTGCTGTACTTCCGTGATACACGCAACGCCAACGGCATTTCCGAAAACGAAGTAAACATCCTTCGACTTTGCGACGTTCACAACGTGCCCGTTGCCACAAACATCGCCACCGCAGAAGCTTTAATACTTGCTCTTGATCAGGGCAACCTCGATTGGCGCGAGCTGGTTAATCCCCGCTCAAAAATGAATCGCAACGCACATTGAATACAACGACATTCACATAATCAAAAGCAGTAAGACTTTCATCTTACTGCTTTGTTTTATAAAGAAACCGGGATGCTTTGCATCCCGGTAATTTTATTCATCTTCAGGAACAATAAGTCCGTATTCTCCGTTTTCGCGGGAATAAACCACGCAAACCTTGCCGTTTGAAACATCACGGAACATGTAAAAACCGTGTCCAAGCAGTTTCATCTGCAACGCCGCATCCTCGGGTGTCATATCGGTGAGAACGAATTTTTTGACTTTTGTAATGCCGATAACGTCTTCGTTAAGATCGTCCAGCGGCTCATAATCAGCTGCAGGCTCAAATGCGTTTTCACGCAGCTTTTTGGAAAGCTTGGTTTTGTTTTTGCGTATCTGACGTTCAAGCGTATCAACGGCATCATAAAGAGCAATTACAACATCAAGGTTTTCTTCCTCGGCACGGAAGATGGTGCCCTTGTAAAAGATTGTTATTTCAACCCTTGCAAGCTTACCCCTGGTAGAAAGAGTGATATTTGCGGTTTCTTCAACGGGGAAAAAGCGGTCAAGCCTGGATATTTTGCGTTCGATAATACCCTTAAGCTTTTCGGATGTTTCGAATTTGCGATTGGTAATAACAGTCTTCATAGTCATGCCTCCTTGAAAAACCTGCATGACATCACATGCCAACCCAAATCAAAGGCGGCGATGCGCGCCACGCAATCGGGGATTTGAATAAGACATTGCTTATTCTGTTATTATTATAACACAAAAATATGAAAAAGTAAATAGTTTTTATGCAATTTTACTATATAATTATTATTTTTAACATTTTTTAACAATTATATAACATCACTTGCGTGCCGCGTAACATGGCATCCCACGTTAACCGCGCAAGGAAGTCCTGCTATATGTGTGGGAAAATATTCAATATTTACCGCAAGGCAAGTGGTTTTTCCGCCAAAACCCTGGGGGCCTATTCCGCTGGAATTTATGCTTTCAAGCATATCCTGTTCAAGATTTGCATAATCGGGATTTTCGTTGCGCACAGATGTATCACGGATAAGGGCTTTTTTTGCAAGATATGCGGCATACTCAAAATCTCCGCCAAGCCCCACACCCACCACAGAGGGCGGACACGGATTGCTGCCTGCCTCGGTAAGGGTTTTTGTTACAAAAGCTATAATATCTTCCCTTGTGGCTGACGGAGTGAACATTTTCACTGCGCTCATGTTTTCACTGCCAAAACCTTTTGGGGCGGCTGTGATTTTAATTTTATCACCGGATACTATGCGTGTGTAAATAATTGCAGGAGTGTTATCGTCAGTATTTTTGCGATCAAAAAAAGGATCCTTTACCACGGATTTGCGCATATAACCCACATCGTACGCCAAGCGAACACCCTCGTTTACAGCTTCTTCAAGCGGTGCTCCCGTTAAGGCCACCTCCTGCCCCACTTCAACAAAAACCACCGCCATGCCTGTATCCTGGCATATGGGCACGTTTATTTTGGTTGCGGCGTGACAGTTATCTATAAGCTTCTGCAGAATACTCTTTGCAAGGGGCTGATCTTCGTTATTTATGCTTTGTTTTATTTTTTTATAAATGTCCCCGGGCAGGTTGTAATTTGCCTTTATAAAAAGCTCACAAACTTTATTTTTTATCTCACTTGTATCTATTGTTCTCATGCCATACTCCGTCAGCTTTTGGGCATATCGTTGATATAAACGCTGTCCTCTGTTTTTCTGTATCCCTGCTCGTATGCCTGATCCTCGTAATAGGAGTCAGGATCCGATTCCAGCTTTTCCTTTGCCTCAATGCGTCTGTCGAGCTCTATACGGGCATCGTTTACCTCCTGCTCAAGAGCATCGTGTTCCTCACGGAGTTCGTTAAGGTCCATCTGAAGCTTAAAGCAAGCTATTATAAGAAACACCAGCACCAGCAATATGGCGGTGCCCCCCACTTTTCCTATCTTTTTGTTTTCCATTTTTTATGTTATCCTCCTCATTAAAGCAGACATTTCCCGTAAGTCCAAACCCCGAAAATGCCAGCCGTGAGTACTTTTTGTGTTCTTTTGTGAATTTATAATTTTTGACAGTTTTTTGTGCCTTATAGCTAATAAAGCGCAAAAGCTTTTCAAGCGGTTTTAAAAGCAGCACTTTTGCTATACCGTACAAAAATTTAAGCGGTATAATAAACAGCAACACTGCAAGCTTCAACAATTTTTGTACAACGCTGCATATAATATCCAGCACACGTTTTACCAATGCTGAAAACATGTGTAGATATGCTTTATATCCAATAAAAACAACAACCACATGGTACCATCTGACCACACCGTCATTAAAATTCAATGCACAAACAAAAATCGCAATATATGCACTCAAAACCGCCAAAAAATCGCTAAAAAAAGACAATACCGGATTCTTGCCAAAAAACTTTTCGCCAACACCAAATATATCCGTAAATAAACCGCAAACAACACCTGCCGCCAATGCACACAAAAGCATGGGCAGAGCGTTGTGGCGTTCAAAAACTCCGCCAAAGATTATATCATTCGGCATAGTTTTTAAACAATCCCGAAAAGAAACCCTTTTTACAAACCGTATTCTTTTTGGTGCTATAGATAAGCGCATCAATATTACCGCTTATAACGGTTTCGCCCGTGGTGTTGCTGAACGTTTCGATTTTAAGTCCGCTTCCATCCACAGTAAGAGTGTAATCGGAAATATCAACTGTGACGCTGTTTTCGTCAAAACCGAGTATTTCGCATACCCCGGTCAAAGTGATATTTTTTCTGTCCTTAAGCACCACATTGTGGCAAACAGAATTTATCGGCTGATCCATATAATACTCCCCTTTCGGAAAATATATATGCAAAAGCCGCACATTTTATAACATGTCGTTATTCAACCGCCTCGTACATAAGCGCCGCATCCTTTTTAAGAGCATGTTCGTTGACCTCAAGAACACGCACCTTTACGGTACGCTCGCCGAAGGTGATGGAAATAATATCGCCCACCTTTACATCGTAAGATGCTTTTGCCGGTTTATCGTTAACGGTAACAAGGGCGTTATCGCACGCATCGTTTGCCACAGTGCGTCGCTTTATAATACGTGAAACTTTGAGATATTTATCAAGTCGCATAAGTGATCCTTTCGAAAAAAACAACAAGAAAAAAATATGCCACATACTCAAGGTATGTGGCATATACTTTAAGACTTATTTCTTAGCGACTGCATCCTTGAGAGCCTGTCCTGCAGTAAACTTAGGACGGTCTGTTGCGGGAACAACCTTCTTTTCGCCTGTTCTGGGGATTCTTGCAACCTTTTCTGCGCAATGCTTAACGCTGAAAGTACCGAAGCCGATAAGCTGAACCTTATCACCAGCTGCGAGAGCGGATGTCATGGATTCGAATACAGCGTTTACAGCCTTGGAAGCCTGATCCTTTGTAAGGCCTGCGTCCTTTGCAACCTTAGCAATCATTTCTGTCTTGTTCATAGGTAATAATCTCCTTGTTGATTTTTATTTGGTATGTTTATATTATAATCATTTTTTGACGAAAAAGCAATATAATATTTTAAAAAAACTGTGTTTTTCAACCAAAAAATGCATATAAATCGGTCAGTTTTTGGTCTTTTTCCAATAATCTGTCAAGTATTTTACATTTAGTTCACAAAATTTGCGTCCGTCCGCTTCCACAAGCTGCTCCATACAACCAAATCTTTTTATAAACTTTTCGTTTGTTTTATAAAGTGCCTGCTCAGCATCAATGCCGCAAAGCCTTGCGGTATTGACCAGGGCAAACAGCAAATCGCCGAATTCCTCTTCCCTGCGTGACACATCTTGAGCAGAAAGAGTTTCGCAGAATTCGGAATACTCTTCCTTTACCTTTTCCATGGCTTCGTGCTCGTTGGCATAGGTAAATCCAACCTTTGCCGCTTTGCCCTGAAGCTTTTTTGCACGGGTAAGCGACGGCATTGCAGCAGATACGCTCTTTAAAGTATCGGTAACACTGTTCTGATGCTTTTCGGTCTTTTTGATCTCATCCCAGTTTTTAAGCACTTCAGCAGAGGTTTCGGCGGTAACATCGGCAAAAATGTGGGGATGGCGCAAAATAAGCTTTTTGCAAATGCCGTCTGCAACGTCATCCACATCAAAAACTCCCTGCTCTTCGGCGATCCTTGAATGGAACACCACCTGCAGCAAAACATCGCCCAGCTCCTCTTTTAGAATATCGTCATCGCCCTTATCAATACCCTCGATGGCTTCATACGCCTCTTCGAGAAAATCGTTGCGGATAGACTGATGAGTTTGCTCTTTATCCCACGGGCAGCCGTTTTCGGAACGGAGAATTTCCATTATAAGGCGCAAATCATCAAAATTATAGCTTTCTTTTTGTAATAATTCCCTCACGGTGCTGTTATTATTCATATCAATCACTCAACAACCTTGCCTTTGTAAGAATTTTAATTATCTTTCCGGATTTTGGCATCATTTCGATATCGGATTTAGAAACGCCCTTAAGCAGCAAAAGTGCAACAACATATACAATCGCCGCCACCGCCACAGAAACCAGCGTGGCAAGCTTTGAGCCAACCATTCCGTCTGTAAGAGCATATACACCCAGGCACGGAATAATGCATATCACCGCAGCCATAAAAGGCTTTAAAAATGTTCTGCGTATGCCGGGGAAATATTTTATTTTTACTGCAATAAAAACAACATTCAACAGCATTATAACAAAATAGCAAAGGGATGTACCAATAGCAGAACCCGTAAGCCCCACAGAAGGTATGCCCAAAAGAATATAAGTTGCCACAATTTTTACCAATATTCCGCATACCGTTGAAATAATGGTAAGGTTTTGCAGACAGTATGCCTGAAGAACAGAGTTTGTAACAGCTATCATTCCCATAAAGAACACAGAAAGCCCAAGTACCGAAAGGCACGGAGTTGCAAGATCTATATTGGTGATGCCTTCGGAAATGATGTTTTCGTTATAAATAAGAGAAAGTATCGGTCTTGCCATGGCAGACATTCCCAGCGCACATGGCAAAGCAACGATCGCCGAAACACGGAAAGTGGATTCCATAAGCTCGTGCGCCCTTTTGTGTTCGCCGCTGCTGCGGTGTCTTGAAAGTGCAGGCAAAGCGCTTATGGCAAAAGGATATATCAATGTGGTGGGCATATTGAAAAGAGTCTGCGGCATGGCATATGTGCCGTAGCTCTTGACAGCAATAAGCTCTGCGGCTTCTTTTAGTGCTGGATCGGTTATGCCTATTAAGGAGGTTTCCGTAAGCCTGCGAACAACAAGCATGGTATCCACCACATTTGTAAGCCCCATTATTGAAGATGCCAGCGATATGGGAATGGAAATTATAACAAGCTCAAAAAACAGGCTTTTGACGGGGCGTACAGGAGCCTCATGCAGTTCGGATTGCTCTGCGGCATCGGCAAACATGCGCTTGAAGATCATAATGTATACGGTTGCACCAACAACACCGATGGTTACGCCCGAAATAACGTATGCCGCAACTATATGTATAGGATATCCCTTTGACATAAAATACCAACCGGCAATAAGACCGATGGAAAGCTTGCCAAGGGATTCTATAACCTGCGAAACAGCCGTGGGCACCATGTTCTGAAGCCCCTGAAAATAACCTCTGTATGCGGAGGAGATACATATAAAAAACAGTGTGGGGGCAATGGCAAGCATGGCAATCTGGGAGCCTTCAAGCCTTGCGGTTTTTGCAAATGTGCCGGAAAACACCATCATTATAACCGTGGCAAGAAGACCTACAACAAAAAATACCCAAAAGGCTATTTTGAATATTCTGTCAACCTCGCGCTTGTTGCCCTGCGAGTTGCTTGTGGCTATCATGCGGGATATGGCAACGGGTATGCCTGCTGTTGAGATCATGTAGAAGGAAACATAAATATTGTACGCCGCCTGAAAATAAGCCATTCCCTCTTCCATAATAAGGTTTTGCAAAGGAATTTTGAACAGCGCACCTATTGCTTTGACAAGTATGTTGGATACCATAAGTATAACTGCACCAAACATAAATGTCTGCCCGCCCTTGCGGGATGCTGCTTTTGAAGACAAAAAACACACCTCTTTTAAATATCGTTGTAAAAACGTTTTATACGTTGCTCTTTATTAAGAATATCGTCAAAACTGCTTAAATATTCGTAGGGATATTTTGGATTGTAAATTTTAACACTGTCGGAAGAATTTTTGCCGACAAGCTTGGTGGATGCTCCCGCACCTGCCGCAAAAACACTGTGCAGACCTTCCATCATATATATGTTGTAACGGCACATAACATCGGTATTTTTTGTATAACCCACGTTTTCAAGATTACCTTCGGTATTCTTCTGCCGATACATGTAATAAGGAATATAGCCGCTTTTTGAAAGAGCCTGCG